>NZ_CP036259.1:3102500-3448333 GCF_007641255.1 Sporomusa termitida | reverse complement strand
CCGGCGGAATGGATGGCGCTCGATATCGGTCCGGCCAGTGCGGCCAGCTTTGCGGCCGCGTTAACGGGGGCGCAAACGGTGGTCTGGAACGGCCCCATGGGGGTATTTGAGTTTGATGTTTTCGCTGCTGGCACGGAAGCGGTAGCGCAGGCGGTGGCGGCTTCAGGGGCCAAGAGCATTGTCGGCGGCGGCGACTCTGTCGCTGCCCTGGAAAAGTTAAAGCTTGCCGGTAAGATTACGCACATATCAACAGGCGGCGGGGCCTCGCTGGAGTTTTTGGAAGGCAAGGAACTGCCGGGAATTGCCGCTCTGGCCGACAAGTAGAAAAAGTAAGGAGTTGAGACGATGCGCAAACCTATTATTGCCGGCAATTGGAAAATGCACAAAACAGCCGGGGAAGCGGTTGCTCTGGCCGGGGAGCTGCAGGCTCTGACTAAGGCTGCGACCGCTGTTGAGCTTGTCATTTGTCCCCCCTTTACCGCCTTGGCGGCGGTAGCCGGGGTTGTGGCCGGGTCGGCTATTGGCCTGGGCGCGCAAAATATGCACTGGGAAGACCAGGGGGCTTTTACCGGTGAGGTTTCTCCCGGCATGGTCAAGGATATTGGCTGCACTCATGTCATTATCGGCCATTCTGAACGGCGTCAGTATTTTGCGGAAACAGACCAGACCGTGAATCTAAAAGTAAAAGCCGCCTGCAAAGCCGGCCTGACTCCTATCCTGTGCGTCGGTGAAACCCTGGCTGAACGGGAAAGCGGGGCGACGGAACAGGTTGTGGGCGGGCAGACCAACAGCGGCCTGGCCGGTCTTACGGCTGAGCAGGTGGCAAAGCTGGTAATTGCCTATGAGCCGGTTTGGGCCATCGGTACCGGCCGTACGGCTTCCGCGGCTGACGCCAATGCCGTATGCGCCTTTATTCGCAGCACCGTAGCCGCCGGGTTTGGGCAAACTGCCGCCGGGCAGGTCCGGATTCAGTATGGCGGCAGTGTCAAACCTGATAATATTGCTGAACTTATGGCTAAACCGGATATTGACGGGGCTTTGGTAGGGGGCGCCAGCCTGGAGGCCGGTTCCTTTAGCAAGCTGGTTAAGTTTTAGGACTGGATAAAGGAGACAAAACGATGGCAAAATTAGCAGCGCCCATTGCCCTTGTAATTCTGGATGGCTGGGGCATTGGCCGGGAAGAAGACGAGTTCAACTCGATTGCCAGAGCCGGTACACCGCATATCAGCCTGCTCACCGAGTTATACCCGGCAACCAGCCTGGTCTGCTCCGGTGAGGCTGTTGGTTTGCCGGCCGGGCAGATGGGGAACTCCGAGGTGGGCCACCTGAACATTGGCGCCGGCCGCATTATTTACCAGGAGCTTACCCGGATCAGCAAGGCGATTGCCGACGGCGATTTTTTTACCAATCCTGTACTCTGCCGGATCTGCGAGCAAACGCAAGCCGCCGGTACTGCCCTGCATCTGATGGGCTTAGTGTCGGACGGCGGGGTGCACAGCCATATTACCCATGTGTATGCCCTGCTGGAACTGGCGAAACGGTATGAAATCGAGAAAGTCTATGTTCATGCCTTTTTGGACGGGCGCGATGTGCCGCCAACCAGTGCCATTACCTACATTACCGCCCTGGAAGAAAAAATGACGGCCCTGGGGACCGGCGAGATTGCCACTATTGCCGGCCGTTATTACGCGATGGACCGGGATAAGCGCTGGGAGCGGGTCAGCAAGCAGTATCAGGCGCTGGTTCATTGCCAGTGCACGGAGGCGACCAGTGCTGTCGCGGCCGTGGAAGCCTCTTATCAGGCCGGGGTAACCGATGAATTCATCGAACCGGTTGTAATTGCCGGCTGCGGCTATGCGGGGATTCAACCCAATGACGGCGTTATCTTTTTTAACTTCCGTCCGGACCGGGCCCGGCAGCTGACCTGGGCGCTGACCGACCCTGCCTTTGCCGGCTTTGAGCGGGCCAACGGCTGCTTCCCGCTGTATTTTGCCAGCATGACCCAGTATGATGAAAGCTCCAGTGTGCCGGTGGCGTTTCCGGCCAGCCATCCGGCCAATACCCTGGGGGAGGTATTCAGCCAAGCCGGCTATACGCAGCTGCGGATTGCCGAGACTGAAAAATACGCCCATGTCACCTATTTCCTGAATGGCGGTGAGGAGCAGCTTTTTCCCGGTGAAGACAGGGTGCTTATCCCGTCGCCGAAGGTTGCTACTTATGATCTGAAACCGGAGATGAGTGCCCCGGAGGTCACTGACAAGGTGATTGAGGCCATACACTCCGGCAAATACGACCTGATTATCCTCAATTATGCCAATGGCGACATGGTTGGCCATACCGGGTTCCTCGATGCCGCTGTCAGGGCGGTGGCAACTGTTGACCAGTGTGTCGGCCGTCTGGTTGAGGCGATGCGGGCCCGGGGCGGTATTACCCTGATTACAGCTGATCATGGTAACTGCGAAGTGATGAAAGACCCTGTGACCGGTGAACCGTTCACTGCCCATACTACGAATCAGGTGCCGTTTATCATGGTGGCCGAGTCCCAGCGGGGCCGCAGGCTGCGGGCGGGGATTCTGGCCGATATCGCCCCTACCATTTTAGACCTGGCCGGTGTGGAACAACCGCCGGAAATGACCGGAAAAAGCCTGATTGAAAAATAGGAGGAAAATAACATGCCTACAACCATTGTTGATATTCTGGCCCGGGAGATTATGGATTCCCGCGGCAATCCCACGGTAGAGGTTGATGTTTTACTGGAAGACGGCACCTTAGGCCGGGCGGCTGTTCCCTCCGGGGCCTCCACCGGCGCTTACGAGGCGGTGGAGCTGCGCGACGGTGACAGCACCCGGTATCTTGGCAAAGGTGTGCTTAAGGCTGTGGAAAACGTGAATGAGCTGATTACGCCGGAGATTGTCGGTATGGATGCCCTGGATCAGATCGGTGTTGATCAGGCGCTGCTGGAGCTTGACGGCACGCCTAATAAAGCAAAATTAGGCGCCAATGCGATCTTGGGTGTATCGATGGCTGTGGCCAAAGCAGCCGCTGCCGCAGCAGGGCTGACTTTGTACCAGTATCTGGGCGGTACTAATGCCAAAGAACTGCCTGTACCGATGATGAACATCTTAAATGGCGGCAAACATGCCGACAATAATGTGGATGTGCAGGAATTCATGGTGCTGCCGGTGGGGGCGGAAAGCTTTGCCGAGGCGCTGAGAATGGGCTCGGAAATCTATCACAGCCTGAAAAAGGTTCTGGCCGGCCGCAAGCTGGCAACTGCAGTCGGTGATGAAGGCGGTTTTGCCCCTAATCTGGCTTCCAACGAAGAAGCCCTCAAGGTTATTATTGAAGCGATTGAAAAGGCCGGTTACAAACCGGGTGAGCAGGTTATGCTGGGCCTTGACGTTGCCGCCACTGAATTATTTAAAGAAGACGGAAATTACCATCTCGAAGGTGAAGGTGTTGTGAAAACTCCGGCTGAAATGGTGGAATACTATAGTCAGTTAGTTGACAAATATCCGATTATTTCGATTGAAGACGGTATGTCGGAAGATGACTGGGACGGCTGGAAACTCCTGACTGAACGGTTGGGCAGCAAAATTCAGCTGGTAGGCGATGATCTGTTTGTTACCAATGTGGAACGTTTAAGCACCGGCATTGCCAGCAGAACCGCGAACTCAATTTTGGTGAAGGTGAACCAAATCGGCACCCTGACCGAAACCTTTGATGCCATCGAGATGGCAAAGCGGGCCGGCTATACGTGCGTTATCTCCCATCGCTCCGGCGAGACTGAGGACGCTACCATTGCCGATATTGCCGTCGCTGTGAACGCCGGTCAGATCAAAACCGGTGCTCCGGCCCGGACCGACCGGGTGGCGAAATATAACCAATTGCTCCGGATTGAGGAACAGCTGGGTGATTTGGCCCAATACCGCGGCCGGAAAGTTTTCTATAACCTGAGATAAGGTTCGCGGAGGAAGGAGGTGAACTAAATGCCGAAGGGATATCTGATTCGCTGCAGCAGCTGCGGTTACCTGTACCAGTGTGAGACTGAGTTGATGGAATGCTTAAACCATAAAGTCTGTGAGCATTGCGGCAGTTCCGACATAGAGGTAATCCAACAGGATGAGGGCCGGTTTGGCTGTACCAGCCGCCTGAATACTCATGTCACCAACACCGCATCCCAGGTTGATCATCCCCAACCGGTGCCAACCTCCCCCCCGCGCCAATAAGATTCGCAAACAGCCGGTTAGCGCCGGCTGTTTAATTTTTTACAAAAAGGGTAAAATATGTATAATAAAAATAGTGAAAACATTTACTAAATAATTGTCAAGCATCAATTAAGTGTGTTAGAATATTGTCAGGCCTTGGCAAGCACAGTGAGCAAGGGATAATGGTTCAGTCGTGAAGGGGGTTAGGAAAGTGATAACAGGGCTGATGATTTTGGAGGCAGTGCTTTCGATTGTATTAATTGCAGTAGTGGTATTGCAGTCAGGCAAAAGTGCCGGTTTATCAGGATCAATTGCCGGCGGTGCCGAATCCATTTTTGGCGGCAAGCGCAAGGGGCTTGATGAGATTCTGGCAAAAGCAACAATTATTATTGCTGCATTGTTTGGCATTGTTACTATGATTTTAGTCAAATTAATGCAGTAGGTACTAACCTCAATTGCTGGAGACTCTCCGGCATATTGAGGTATTTTTGCGGTTAGCTCAAAGGGGGAAAGTAAGAACATGGATTTATTGTATATTGCGCCATTTGCCGGTCTTGTGGCGCTGGCATTTGCCGGTTATTTGATGGCTAGTGTTTTGAAAGAAAACCCGGGTAACGCCCGCATGCAGGAAATTTCGCAGGCAATTTTTGAAGGAGCGATGGCCTTCCTTAATCGTCAGTACAAAACACTCATCCCGTTTACTATCGTCATTTTCTTTATACTATTTTATGTTGATGGATATAAATTGGCAGTGTCTTTCCTGGTAGGGGCCGTTTGCTCGGCCATTGCCGGTTATGTGGGCATGACGGCCACGACTAAATCCAATGCCCGGACTACCGAGGCCGCCCGCACCAGCCTTAATAAAGCCCTTGGTGTTTCTTTCCGGGCCGGCGCGGTTATGGGTATGTCGGTTGCCGGCCTTGGTCTCCTGGGTGTATCAAGCCTGTACATAGCCTTCGGCGACCCTGTTGTTATTAATAGTTTTGCCTTTGGCGCCAGCGCTATCGCTTTTTTTGCCCGTGTTGGCGGCGGTATTTTTACCAAAGCGGCTGACGTCGGCGCTGACCTTGTTGGTAAGGTTGAGGCCGGTATCCCTGAGGATGATCCCCGCAACCCGGCTGTTATTGCCGATAATGTTGGTGACAACGTCGGTGATACCGCCGGTATGGGGGCCGACCTGTTTGAATCTTATGCCGCGACCGCAATTGCTGCCATGCTTATCGGGCAAACCGTGTTCCCCGGCAATATTAACGGCGTACTGTTCCCGCTGGTGATTGGCGCAGCCGGTATTTTTGCCTCTATTGTCAGCACTTTCCTGGTCAGGACCAGCGAAGACGGTGATCCCCTGGCTGCTCTAAATAGAGGTATTTGGGGAACTAATATTCTTGTTGCTGTTTCTACCTATGCGATTGCCAGTGCTATGCTGCCCAGCAAAGCCGTAGGTATTACCATTGCCGTTATCTGCGGTCTGGCTGTTAATGTACTTGTTGGTATGATTACCGAATACTATACCGCCAACAATAAGCCGCCTACCCAGCATATTGCCGATGCCTCGCAAACCGGTCCGGCTACCAATGTGATCGCCGGTATTGCCCTTGGCCTGAGAAGCACTGGTTTGCCAATGCTGGTATTTGCTGTTGCCATCTGGGTTGCTTATAGCCAGGCTGGTATTTACGGGATTGCCATGGCGGCGATGGGCATGCTCTGCACGGCCGGTATGGTTGTTGCCGTTGACTCGTTTGGCCCTGTGGCCGACAATGCCGGCGGCATCGCCGAAATGGCGGAGCTTGGACCGGAAGTCCGTAAAACCACTGACAAACTGGATGCGGTCGGCAATACCACCGCTGCCATTGCCAAAGGTTTTGCCATTGGTTCCGCCGCGTTAACTGCCCTGGCGCTGTTTACCGCGTTCGGTGAAGAGATTGCCAAAAATCCGAAACTGTCCGGCCTGCTGGTCAACGGCCATCTGGTCATCAATTTGACGGAGCCGGCTGTAATTATCGGTATATTCCTGGGTGCGACCCTGCCGTTTCTGGTATGCGCCTTTACTATGGAAGCTGTAGGGAAAGCTGCGTTCGAAATGATTGCCGAGGTTCGCCGCCAGTTCCGGGAGATCCCCGGCATTATGGAAGGAACCGGGCGTCCTGATTATGCAAGCTGTGTGGATATCAGCACCAAGGCCGCTATCCGCGAAATGATGCTGCCTGGTATTTTTGCTGTCGGTTCCCCCATCCTGGTAGGCTTTATTCTGGGGGCGAAAGCCTTAGCCGGCTTCCTGGCCGGTGCTACTGCCGCCGGTGTACTGATGGCCCTGTTCATGTCCAATGCCGGCGGTGCCTGGGATAATGCCAAAAAATGGATTGAAACCGGCAAATACGGCGGTAAAGGTACGCCGACCCATGCGGCTGCCGTTATCGGTGATACTGTGGGTGATCCGTTTAAGGACACCTCCGGTCCGGCTATGAATCCACTGATTAAAGTGGCCGGCACGATCTCGCTGATCATTGCGCCGCTGCTCTTCTTCTAAACTAATTGAACATAAACGCCAGGCTATTTTTAGCTTGGCGTTTTGTTATTGTGTCAGATAATGGTATAATACTATTGGTATGTCTGTTTAGTTGGGCGTTCAGCCCAATACTGCCTGCAAAATCACTTCAGCGCATGTAGATAGAGTAAAGTACTTGAACATTGGGGGAGTTATATGTGGCTTTAATGCGAGGAGCTGAGCCTTTTTTTCTGCAAGGCGGTGAAAAAGGCGTATTGCTGGTACATGGTTTTACCGGTGCGCCGTCAGAGATGCGCCTGGCCGGAGAATATTTAAACAATCTGGGTTATACTGTATTTGCACCACGTCTGCCAGGGCATGGGACCACCCCGGATGAAATGGCGAAAACTGCCTGGCCGCACTGGTATGACAGTGTCGTCGACGGGTATCACCTGTTAGCCGGTATTTGCACCAGCGTGGCGGCAGTCGGCTTATCCATGGGCGGGCTGCTGTCACTTAAGCTGGCCAGCGAATATCCGCTTAGGCGGCTGGCCGTTATCAGCGCCCCTATCTATATTGCCAATAAACGCCTGAAATTATTGCCGCTGTACCGCCTGTTTACCAATTTTGTTCCCAAAAAGCGCAAACGTCTGGCCGATGCCGCTGAGGAGTACTCGATTACGTATGAGGTAACACCGCTGAGCAGCCTGTCCAGCCTGCTTGAGCTTGTCAAGCATGTCAGAGGGGTATTGCCGGCAGTTACCGTGCCGGCACTCATCATCCAATCAAAGACAGAACATACTGTTGAACCGGAAAGTGCCCAATATATCTATGACAAGCTGGGCAGTACCGACAAGCAGCTGGTATGGCTTAACAAATCCGGTCACATTGTTACCCTTGATGTAGAACGTGATTTTGTTTTTCAAAGGATTGGCCGGTTTTTGGCTTAAAAAATACGGGAGGTGCATTATGGACGAGAGTAATCAATGGTGTTTTGGCTGCGGGCCGCATAACCCCATCGGCATGAAGCTTTCTTTTCGCGCAGAAGAGAATCGATATCTGACTACTTTTGTCCCGGGGCCCGAACATCAGGGGTATGACGGTATCATGCATGGCGGGCTGATAAGTACATTGCTGGATGAGGTTATGGCCCGTTATTTGCATGCTCAGGGGCTTAATGCCGTCACTGCCAGGCTGGAGGTGCGGTTCCGCCAGCCAACACCAATTGGTCAGGAATTAACCATTAGTGGATGGATTACCGGCCAACGGGGAAAAATGTATGAGCTAGCCGGTAACATTACTTTGCCGGATGGAACAGTAACCGCTGAGGGAAAGGCGATAATTGCGATAAAAGGAGATGAGTAACATGGATTTAGCTGAAAGAATCCTGGGGTTTATGCGGGAAGAAGTGTATAAGCCGCTGACGGCCGAGGATTTGGCTGACGGCTTGAGTATTCGCGGCAAAGAACTGGAAGAGTTTTGGCTGGTATTGGACAAGCTCGAAGCGGCCGCGGCCATCATAAAAACCCGCTATGGCAAGTATGGAATTCCCGACCGCATGAACCTTGTTGTCGGTAAGTTTTCGGCAACCACCAAAGGCTTTGGTTTTATTCTGCCGGAAAACCCTGAACTTGATGATGTCTTTATTCCGCCGGATGCGATTGGCGGCGCTATGCATGGTGACCGGGTCATCGCCAGGATGCATAAGCGGCACCTGTCCGGGAAAGCGGTGGAAGGGGAAATTATCCGGGTTGTTACCCGGGCGAACACCAAAGTGGTGGGTACCTTCGAGTCCAGCCGCAGCTTCGGTTTTGTTTTGCCTGATGACCGGAAGATTGGCCGGGATATTTTCATACCCAAAGATGAGTTTAGGGGCGCTAAAACCGGCTCCAAGGTGGTTGTTGAAATTACAGAATGGCCGCAGAAACAGAAAAGCGCCGAAGGCCGGATTATTGAAGTTCTGGGCCGTCAGGGTGACCCTGGTATTGAGATATTATCCATTATTAAGAAACACAATCTGCCGACCGAGTTTCCGCCAGAGGTTGAGCAAGCAGCCGAACGGGTCAAAACAACGATCAGTGATGAGGATTTGCTGGGGCGCCGTGACCTGCGCGCTCTGAATATGGTGACAATTGACGGCGATGATGCCAAAGATCTGGATGATGCCGTATATGTGGAGCGTCTCAAAAACGGCCGCTATTTATTGAATGTGAGTATTGCCGATGTCAGCCACTATGTACGGGAAAACACGCCCCTGGATAATGAAGCCAGAATCCGGGGCACCAGTGTCTATTTGGTTGACCGGGTACTGCCGATGCTGCCGCCGCGTCTGTCAAACGGGATTTGTAGTTTAAACGCTGGTGAGGACAGACTGGCCCTGACCGCACAGATGGAAATTGACGGTCGCGGCCAGGTGATAAATCATGAAATATTCCCCAGTGTTATCCGGGTAAAAACCAGGCTGACCTATAATATTGTACGCCAAATTGTTGCCGACCATGATGAACCTTTGCGGACTGCCTATGCAGAGCTGGTAGCGCCGCTGGAAGAGATGGAAAGGCTGTGCCGGATTCTGCGGGACCGCCGGATGCGCCGGGGCGCGATTGATTTCGACTTCCCGGAAATAAAAGTAAAGCTTGATGCTGAAGGGCATCCAATTGCCATTGAAAAAAGGATCCGGAGCATTGCCGAATCCATCATTGAGGAATTTATGCTGGTCGCCAACGAGACTGTCGCCGAACATATGCACTGGTTAGGCGTACCATCCATGTTCAGGGTGCATGAAGAGCCGGATGAAGAAAAAATGAGCCGTTTAAATGTGCTGCTCGGCAATTTTGGCCAGCACATCCCGAAAACGCAGGAAATTCAGCCGATGGCCCTGCAGCGCGTGTTAAGCAAGATTGCCGGCCGGCCGGAGGAGCGCATTATCAGTACCGTTATGCTGCGATCGCTGAAGCAGGCCCGTTATGATGCCGAGAATTTGGGTCACTTTGGTCTTGCCGCTACCTATTACACCCATTTCACTTCACCGATCAGGCGTTATCCGGATTTGATCGTGCATCGCATTATCCGGGAAACCTTCACCACCGGCGATATCTCTGCCAAACGCAGTCAAAAATTATCGGTGATGCTGCCGGAGATTGCCCTGCACTCCTCGGAACGGGAACGGGCGGCGGCCGAGGCTGAACGGGCCACCGTAGACTTAAAGAAGGTCGAATATATGGCCCAGTTTGTCGGCCAGGAATTTGACGGGATTATCAGTGGCGTAACTGCTTTTGGGTTTTTCGTTGAGATTACCAATGGTATTGAAGGCTTGGTCCGGGTGTCCAGCCTGGAGGATGACTACTACCAGTATGTTGAAGAGCAATATGCCCTGATTGGGGAGCGGACCAGCAATATTTACCGGCTAGGCAATAGTGTCAGGATTATTGTCTCCAAGGTAAATCCAGCCGACCGTACCATTGATTACCTGGTGGCAACGGAAGGGAAATCACTGCAGGCTGTTGGTAGGCCGTCGCCGGACAAGCGACGCAGCCGGCCGGGGCCGGGCCGCAGTGACGCCGCTAAAAACCAGCCGGCCCCTGCCAAAAAGAAACCGGTTACTGTGGCTAAACCCAAGAAGCCGCGGGCAACGAAAAAATGAGTTGCCGGAATTGACGTCAGACAGTAAATCAGCTACAATAGGTATGCGTATCTGAGGATTCTAAGAGGTGAGAAGCGGTGAGTAAGGAAGCAGGCATAAAAATAGCAACGGAAAACCGGAAGGCCCGTCACGATTATCATATTCATGAGACCTATGAAGCTGGCATTGCTCTTACCGGCACCGAAGTGAAGTCACTCCGGGCAGGCAAAGCGAATCTGAAAGACTCTTATGCCAGAATTGATAACGCGGAGCTTATGCTGCATAATTTGCACATCAGCCCTTATGAGCAGGGTAATCGCTTCAATCATGAACCGTTGCGCACCCGTAAGCTTTTGATGCACCGCTATGAAATTAATAAACTGATTGGCAAGACCAAGGAAAAAGGCTATACCCTGGTGCCGCTTAAAATGTATTTTACCAGAGGCAAGGTCAAGGTAGAACTGGGGCTGGCCAGTGGCAAGCATACCTATGACAAACGGCAGGACCTTGCCGAGCGGGATGCTAAGCGTGATATGGAACGGGCCTTGCGCGACCGGCAGAAGGAATAATTATTGTTGTTCCACTGCCTGTGAGCATTTGCTTTTTCCGGCCCAAAGCTGCAAAATCAATATGCCGCCCAGGATCAGAATGCCGCCGCTAATCTGCAGCGGCGTTATTTTTTCATTAAGCAGGAGCACCGACAGCAGCACGGTTATTACCGGTTCGGTGGTGCTGATAATCGAAGCATTCGTGGCGCCAATCCGGCTCATGCCGGCAAAGAAGCCCATAATTCCGACAATGGTGGGGATGAGGGCAATACCGATGATTGCCAGCCAGCCCTGGTATGGCAGGCTCCAGATAAGGCTGTCGGTTACAAGTCCGGTCAGAACAAAAACAAGCGCCGCCGCAGCGCATACATAGGTGGTGGTAACCATGGAATCAACATGCTTCAGGCGCCGGTTGCCGACAACAATATAGACTGAGTAGACGGCAGCGGCACCCAGGCCAAAAGCAAAGCCGAGCAGGCTGGCATTCTCGAAGGAGACGCCGAGCACCAGGAACAAGCCTGAGAAACAGATTGCGAGCGCCGCTCCTTTCGGCCAGGTGTACTGTTCATCGCCCAGGCTAAAAGACAACAAACTGACGATTGCCGGATAGGTATACAACAGCATTGCTGCCAGTGAGGCCGGGAGGTATTTGACCGCCAGGGCAAACAGCAGGGACATGGAGCCATAGCCCAAACCGCCCATCAGCGACAGGTCGCGCAGTAACCCTTTATTGACGGCCAGCGGAATACCACGCCATTTTAGAATAAGGGCCAGGCAAATTGCGGCGAGAACAAACCGTCCGGCCAGAATGGTAATAATATTGGCGCCGGCAGCATAAGCAAACTTAATGAAAATTGCCAAAGTGGCAAAGCCGGCGGCCGAAGCCGCAACCAGCAGCATGCCGGTATGTTGTGATGACAAGAAAATTCCCCTCCTCTAGTAGTCCGCCAAGTCTAAAGCTATAGGATGAATTGCGCGAGATTTTTCGCCCAGCAAGGCGAAGGAACCTTGCATATCGGACATATGCAAGGTGACGACAACGAAGCTGGACGGGAAATCTCGCGCCAAGAACACTGTAGATTTGGGCTTGGTGGACTACTTCTCAATATATTCGGCATATGTAATATTAATCCTGTATATGGGTACTAAGATGGTAAAAGTTTTATTTGGCTGAACATAAGGTTTATGATATAATAAATGAATAAAGAAGTATATGGACTTGTTTGCAAAAGCAGCAGTAATCCCAGATCCCCTTATTGATATGGGGGCGTACTGGTTTCGACAGGGGTAGTTATGGTATAGGTAGCGAGCCGGGGTTCCATCAGCCCGTCAACACGGTGGAAAAAAGTAAACGCAAACAACGAATACGCTTTAGCAGCTTAATGCTAACGTTCTGCCTGCGCACTCCCGCGGCCTAGGACAGGACGTCATTTAGTGGGATACCTGAGGCTCAATTCTCGGAGAGCCGACTGGGAAACTTTATCGAGATAGCAACGGCGAAGCCTGTCTGTGGGCGTCAACGGCGCGAAATTTTAAATCACCGACTGCGCTCGGAGAAGCTTATGCAGTAACATTCTTGGACAGGAGTTCGATTCTCCTCGCCTCCACCACAGCTTGAAAGTCGCCTCCACCTGATGTATAATGGGTTTATGACCTGTATTATATATTATTGGGTGGAGGTTTTGTTATGCGCTTAACATGCTATTTTTGTGGGAAGGATTTTGAAAAAGTGGAAAAGGAAATACGGCGTCAGTTGCGAGCTGGCCGTAATCATTTTTTTTGCAGTCTTAGCTGTACGGCATCTTATGCAAATAAAATAAGGCATAAAACACCTGACGACGGATTAAAGCCATATCAGCGGCGAACAAAGAAAATAGAAGAACTCCTGGGCGAAAAGCTAAGTACCGCCAAGTCAAAGCTGAATAAAATATTAATGTTTGACCTGGCCAAAAAATGTAACCTGGATACCTGTTTTCGTTGTGGTCGGAAAATTGAGGATATCGGTGAATTTACTATTGATCACAAGGAATCCTGGCTTCTAAGCGATAACCCGGCACAGCTTTTTTACGACATGGATAATATCGCTTTTAGTCATGCTAAATGTAACTATGAGGCGGGAACCAAGACGTTTGTGAGCAACTGTAAGAATGAGGTAAAGGAAGAAGCCGGTTTATATATTTACTAGGAATGAGATAAGAATAAGTACCGGACTACTTGATCAGATTGGACAATACCGTCTAAAATAAGTTGCAGGCTTAAAAGGTTCCCAGAAAGCAATATGCATAATGATTCAGGTTGAGAGTTGGAAACAATGTCCCTGTCCCCGCGTTTGCGGCGACATAGGCGCATTCCGATTGCGGGGGCCAGTTATGTTTCGGATAATTGGTTATAAGGGACTGGCTTTGAATTATGATAGTAAGCAGTTTGGGTATTTCTCATATGAATGGGTTGAGTAGAATGTATGATATGGTAGCGATTTTTGCTATAATATGTGTATAGAATAAAGTATTATAAACATCGCTGGGTTTCGTTTGATTGGGGAGGTGTGTGGAGTGGCTATGGATTTATGGATTTATTGAAAGCTAAGGATAATGAGCAGTTTGCACTGACTGAACTAAAGAAGCGTGTACAAGAGAAAACGGCAGTCGAGAAAGCTGTTGTTTTTGGTTCGGTAGCTCGTGGCGAGGCAACAGAAGAGTCCGATCTGGATGTACTGATTTTTACGGAAAGCCAATCTCCTATACAGAGGAAACCTCTATATTTGATATAGCGTTCTTTGTTAATTTGGAGTATGATACCAACATCAGCGTAGTGGTTATTCCAAAGGAAAAATGGGAATCTCCTGTCTGGTCGCTGCTACCACTTCATCAGGCAATTGTTAGAGAGGGAATTGCCGTATGACCGCAGAAGGTAATGTGAAAAAGTTAGCGCGGTACTGGCTGCAATTCCTGGGCATCACCCAATAAAAAAACACGGTAAAGGGATGAAGTAAGGAGGCTCCTCTGTGGATCTAATCGAAAAATATATAGAAAATGCCGAGCAAAAAGCAGTGTCTAAAAAAACAAAGATCTATTTGGATAACTGTTGTTTTAATCGTCCTTTTGATGACCAAACGCAACTAAAAATCCATTTAGAAACACAGGCAAAATTATATGTCCAAGAGCAAATATTAAAAGGTGAATTTGATTTTGTTTGGTCATATATTTTGGAATATGAGAATATGCAAAACCCTTTTGAAATCAGAAAAAATTCTATCATCCTCTGGAAAGAGATTGCCATCGAAACCGTCGTTGAATCAGAAAATATTTTACTATTTGCAGAAGCTTTAAAAACAAAAGGAATTAAAACTAAAGATGCTTTGCATATTTCTTGCGCAGTTGCCGCAAAGTGCGATTACTATCTTACTACTGACAAGAAACTTTTAAACAAGGACATTGCTGAAATTGACGTAATCAGCCCAATTGAGTTATTAACCAGACTGGAGGTTGAGTAAATGAAAACGGATAGCATTATTAAAAATGAAGGTATGAGTATTTTAATTGCCAAGCTTGGTAAAGTGGATGCGGAACGTTTTATTTCTTTAATCATCAAAGAACCTTTCGATTACACGAAATGGCAGGATACACATTTTGACACCGATATTAGTGTCAGGGAATTAAGTAAAAATGCAATGAAAGCAATTAGCAAAGTATAGGTGCAGAATATGCTTATGGTGCCACGCGTTAGACAGGTTCAGGCTTGCGATAACTATGTTCTGCATATTACGTTTGACAATGGAGTAACAAAATTGTACGATTTAAAGCCTAAATTGAGTGACGAACGTTTTAGCATTTTACGCGATAGAGGCTTCTTCAAAGCCGTTCAGGTTGACGGCGGGGGCTTTGGATTTAGCTGGAACGATGATGTTGACTTGAGTGAGAACGAGCTTTGGACTAAAGGCAAGGAACTGAATTAGTCCAATTCCAGATTGTGGAATAAAATATGGAGTTTGTCTGGTGACGGATCACCTCCACCATGTCAATCCGGAAAAGCTGAGAACCCGTCAAATTCACGGGTTTTTTGTATTTATATGGAGTTTGGTGGAGGTCTCCTACACCAACTATGTAATTATGGTCATTAAATAAATGAAACACAATAGGGACAGGTTCGGTGGTTCCGTACCCTGTTATGGAGAATATAAAAAACTTTAAATCTATTTGGGGCAAATGACCTGTCCCAAGTAGATTCTGGCCTCCAATTGCCGCAAGAGGTTATTGCCGTAGTGTTGGAGGCTGTAACTGGTGCTGGATGCGGCGTACGGTGAAGATAGAGCGGGAGATAATGGTTACGGTGGCTATGAGCTGGTGCTGAGTCGGAAAAGGATATGCGAAGCCTGCCTAATGAGATTCGGGCAGCGATGCCAGAGAACCTTGACGTTTTGCCTGCTTCGGCTGGTGATTCGTGAGCGTACTGGTTTTGCTTGGCAGCGATTTTGACGTGGTTGTCATCATGCCCAAACAGTTTCTGAGTCTTACAGCTGGACTCTGTGTTGACTCTCATAAATATTTATGGTAATATTGTAAAAAAAATGGCTCAGTTCGGATTGAGCACCTTACCGCAAACAAGGCTTTTTCTTGTTGGCGGTTTTTTTTTGGAGGAAATATGTGGGAACTAATATGGCCAATTTTACTTGTGGTAGGGGCAAATACTTTTTACAATATATGCGCAAAATCAACGCCAGTTGATATAAATGCGTTTGCATCGTTGAGCATAGCTTATTTTACCGCCATGATCCTGGGAATTATCATGTTTTTTATTACTGACAGTCCGCTAAAACTAACGACTGAACTTGCCAAAGCAAATTGGACTTCAGTCGTTTTGGGTATCTCGATTGTAGCTCTTGAGTTTGGTTATATCAGCATATATCGCGCAGGTTGGAAAATAGGAGAAGCGTCTTTAGTTGCAAATATCATTTTAGCTTGTGTTTTACTGCTAGTAGGACTATTGCTATATAAAGAAGCCTTATCATTACGGCAAATAGTTGGTTTGATTATCTGTGGGCTTGGTTTATTCCTGATAGGTAAATAACAAAATCTATATGACAATATAACTTTGTATTGTTTAAGCAAAAATGAGAACGCAACAACCTGATAGATACAGGGTAATGGGTATGTATTCTCATAGATTTCGTGGATTAGGACTGGTGACGGATCGCCTCCACCATGTCAATCCGGAAAAGCTGAGAACCCGCGAAATTCGCGGTTTTTTTGTAAGATCAGAAAGTATAAGTTGAGAGGCTGAAAGTACTTATAAAATAAGGGAACCAAGGTCAATGCCCAGCTTGAGCAGAGGCGGCGGTCCCGCAACCCCGGCAACCCCCGGCCCTTTGCCGGAAAAAGCGTTCCGCAGG
The DNA here is from genome assembly GCF_007641255.1 of Sporomusa termitida. NCBI lineage: Bacteria > Bacillati > Bacillota > Negativicutes > Selenomonadales > Sporomusaceae > Sporomusa > Sporomusa termitida. The sequence goes on along the minus strand of NZ_CP036259.1, from coordinate 3,432,081 downwards.
AGAAAAGCCGGGCGGTATGCCGTTAAGAAATCCGTACTGTTTGAGCGCAGCGAGTTTCGGATTTTAGGAATACCGCCCGGCTTTTCAGCTTTTGGAGGCTGCGGGCCTAGACTTTTTGTTACTTTTGGGTCGATGCCAAAAGTAAGCTCAGGCCCTTGTTTGCCGGCATTATCTGCCAGGCGCAAAGACCAAAGACCGCGCCGGCGGTTTTTTATTGTTTAACTGTATGCGCTATGAATATTGTGGCATTACGTAGATAGTCCAGAGTATAGTATAAATATCTTAAGGTAATCAAATTACACAATGAGCAGTTTTTTACTTCGCCTGGACAGAGAATGCTTGTGACTGATTGAATCTGAAACTGCGAAAAAAAAGTAGTATAAGAATATGCAACCGGTCAGAAAAAAATCCTGCCGGTGGGGTTTGGTTTACTTGCAATTCGCTCGAAATGAGCTATAATTAACAATAGGTGGAAATTAAAAGGTCGCCGTGACCTGGAAGTGTTCCCGCACTTCCAGGCCCGCGCAAGGTGCAGTGACACCTACACGTAACAGCCAAGCTGTCCACGACGACATTTCTATTATACACCGCTCTTCTGCCGCCGCACAAGCGGGGGCGCGCGCGGGTTAATAGGCTTTGCCGGCGGGTGACGCCGGGCTGTGAGTGCGACGGACGCAGCAATTGATTCCGACTAGTCTCAGCAGCTGATGCTTAGCAGCAGGGAACCGGAACCCTACGGTTTATGGCCGCCTTGTTGCTCAGGCCGGATTTGTCCGGCTTATTAGCGTTGAGTATGTAACAGATATCACAACAGAACGCATGTGTAGGGATAAACCCTTTGCATGCGTTCTTTTTAATTTCCCCCTGTAAAAAAGCTGACGGCAATTACCGGCCGCAGTCTGATATGGGGGGTATATATATATGTCTGAACAATTAACGGCAGCCGGCGTAGCTTCTTGCCCAGGGCCGGTGTCGGCCCTGCCGGCAGAGAGGGACCGGGAGCCGCAGCAGCCCGGGGCCGGGCAGGACGACCGGCTTATGCTGCAAAGCATCTTAAACGAGGCCTTTAATCAGTATATTTTTGTCAGGGTGGACAGTATCCTCAAACTGGCCGGCACCAACGATGCCGAATACAGTAAGACGGTCAGTAAAGTCGGCGCCATCCTGGACCGGCTGCTGGCCCTGGCCGGGGAACTGGCGGGCCAGTATCCGGAATTGCTGGAGCTGGTCATGGATTTCGAGTCGTTCACAGCATTGGAATCGGGCCAGTCGGCGGAAATCGCCTACAAGCAGGGCTTGCGGGACTGCAGCCATATCCACCAGGAGTTTATGACTTTCCTGCAGCAGCGCTAGGAAGCACAACGGTTGCTTCCTCCGCCTAAGCATCAGAAGTATCGGCAGCAGGCAAAAGTGCCCACAATCCTTCTAAGGATAGAACGACGGCTGTCGCCCGCATTCGTCTGTTCGCCAATAGACCTGGTAGGATATTTGCGGTCGCGGCAAGAATATCTTAATCTAAGAATAGAGCTGTAGCGGTTACAATATTTTTTGCAGTATGCAGTCGAAACCAAGGGAGGATTGGGTAGATGAAAACGTTGCGAGACCAGGTGGACCATATTGTTTATGCCACGCCTGACCTGAATTTTGGTATTGAACAGCTGGAAAAACTGCTGGGTATTACAGCCACCCCCGGGGGCCGGCATCCCGGCTGGGGAACCCATAATGCCCTTATTTCCCTGGGACCGGACAGCTATCTGGAAATTATCGGCCCTGACCCGGAAAGTCCTGGGCCGGAGCAGCCCCGCCCCTTCCAAATCGACAGCTTGTCGGCGCCGCGGCTGGTCACCTGGGTAGCTAAAGGCAGTCAGCTTGCGCATTTTGTGAGCCAGGCCAAACAGCAGGGTATAATTCTGGGCGAGGTAATGGCAATGAGCCGGCGTACTCCTGGCGGCGAGCTGCTTTCCTGGCAGTTGACTAATCCGAGGGTGATAGTTGCCGATGGCATTATCCCCGCCTTTATTGACTGGGGCGATACAAGACATCCCGCGCCTGCCGCCGCCGGGGGCGCTTTGCTGGTGAGCTTGCGCGCCGAGCATCCGGAGGCGGCGGGGGCGGCTGCCAGTCTGGACAGCCTTGGCCTGAAGCTTCCGGTTGCGCCGGGGACGCGGCCCGGACTCATTGCGACCATTGATTGTCCGCAGGGGCGGGTGGAGCTATGATCGCAGCAGGAGACAAAAACCATCAACTCGTTTTAGGTGACATTATTACAAGTTAAACCACAAGAATTTATTGCTGCATATTGAATTTTTTTTAAAAGAATTATATAATAATGTCAGGTTGATCAGAAGACTGAAGGCCAAGCGGTAATATCCGTTTGCTTTCAGTCTTTTTATTTTTTTTGAAGGTGTAAACATAAGTAGTAACACAAAGCTTAGTTTCCAGACAAAACGCATTCCTACAGGCGCCATACGCCGGCCGCTTACTATGGCCAATAACTACCGGTTACCTGAGGATGCCTCAACAAGGAATAGGAGTGATGAAATCAATTAGTCTGCAAGAACTGCGGTTTGTAGATTTGGGCCAGCTGCCAGTTGTGGTTTCGGTTCGTGATGAAACAAGACAGGTATATAAGAAAAGGAAGTAGGTTGTATATGAAAGTAAAATTAGCCGACCGTATAGCAGGCGTAGTTGCCGTCCTGATCGGCGCGATGTCCCTCACCGAGGCCATCAGGCTTTATCCATACCGGGTAGCTGTTTCCAGTGGTGATCATCTGTTTCCGTTAGCTGTGGGAATCGGGCTCATTAGTTTCGGGATCATTCTGGCGTTTCGCGGGGACCGGGTTGCCGGTTTTGACGCCGTTCCTGCTTCCAAAACGCCTGTTCTCATTTTCGGCGTACCGATGGTACTGCTTCTTTATGTGGCTTTGATCCAATGGACAGGCTATTCAGTGGCCACGTTTTTCGTATCGGTGATTTTTTTCCACTGGATCGGTTTGTTCCGTTGGTATTTGTCGCTGCCGGCGGCGATCGTTTTAACGGCCTCGCTATATTTGATTTTTGTTCAGTGGCTGAATGTTCCGCTTCCGTCCGGCAGATGGCAGGTGTGATGGATGATAGAGTCAATAATTTCTCTGGGACAGGGTTTCCTCACCGCCGTTACTCCCATAAATTTGCTGATGGCCGTACTGGGAGCATTTATCGGCACATTCGTCGGGGTATTGCCCGGTTTGGGGCCGACTTCGGCAATTGCCATGTTGCTGCCGGTAACTTCGGTGTTGGAACCTTCCCAGGCAATCATTATGCTTGCGGGGATTTATTACGGATCCATGTACGGGGGCTCGACGACAGCGATTTTGCTCAACATCCCGGGCGAGGCGTCGTCCGTACCGACTTGCCTCGACGGATATCAGCTGGCCCGTCAGGGCCGAGGGGGGCCGGCGCTGGGGATTGCGGCCATTGGCTCGTTCATCGCCGGGATGGTCGGACTCGTAGGACTGGTGTTTTTTGCTCCTTTTCTGGCTGAGCAAGCGATCAAGTTCGGTCCGCCGGAGCGTTTTGCCGTGATGGTGCTGGCGCTGACCGTTACCTCGGGCCTCAGCGGCGGTTCCCTGGTCAAGGCGGCTATTATGGGCTTGTTCGGTTTTATGCTATCTTTAGCCGGGTTGGGAACGTTCAGCGGGTTATTCCGTTTTCAATTCGGAATTGATGCCTTGTCGGGCGGTTTCGAAATGGTCAGCATCGTTATCGGTTTGTTTGCGATCACGGAAGTGCTGAAGAACATCGGCGAGCGGCAAACCGCCATCTCTCCCGATCAAATCGGGAACGTTTATCCGAGCCGCAGCGATTTGAAGCAAAGCGCGGGCGCCATTGCCGCCGGAAGTGTCATCGGGTTTGTAATGGGATTGCTGCCCGGCTGCTCCGCCGCAGTTACGTCCTTCTTGTCTTACGATATCGTTAAAAAGTTTTCCAAACGCCGCAGTCTGTTCGGCAAGGGGGCCATCGAAGGGGTGGCCGCACCGGAAGCGGCCAATAATGCCACTAGTTCAGCGGGCTTTATTCCTTTACTCTCGCTCGGAATTCCCGCCTCGCCGCCTTTGGCTGTTCTTTTGGCGGGGCTGATGATTTACGGGGTGCAGCCGGGACCGTTGCTGTTTAGCCAGCAAGGGGGATTTGTCTGGACGGTTATCGCCAGCATGATCATCGGCAACGTTGCGCTGCTGCTGCTTAACCTGCCGCTGATTGGTTTATGGGCGCGACTGACAAGAGTTCCCTTTGGCGTTATGGGACCGGTGATTTTGATGCTCAGCGTGATCGGCGCTTACTCGGTGCGTAATAGCCTGTTTGATGTGCTGGTGGCGGTGCTGTTCGGATTTGTCGGTTATTTCCTGTATAAATTCAACTGGCCCGTTATGCCGCTGATCCTTTGTTTTATTCTAGGACCGATGCTGGAGCAGTCGTTTATCCAGTCGATGTCTATGTCGGCCGGCAGCTTTGGGATATTCTTCACCCGCCCGCTGGCGCTGGCCTTTCTGGTAGTGGCCGCTCTGATGATTGTTATCTCGGGCCTGCTGGTGCGGCGGACAAAGCAAAGACTGCAACAGGAGGGAAGCGGGCAGATCAGCCCGCTGTCCTGAATGGTTTTGCGGGTAATGGCAACAGGTATATTTAATACATTGCGGATATAAAATTGATAATATAAAGGAGAACTATCATGAAAAAAATAATTTTTCAGCAAAGAAAAAAACTGGCCGTGGTGGCATCAGCCCTTGTTGCGGTCTTTATGCTGACCGCGTGCGGAGTCGATTCCAAACAGAGTGCGCCGGGAAAGAATACGGACTCATCCCCGCAGGCGGCCGCCAATTACCCTGCCAAGGGGATTGAATATGTCGTGCCTTATGCCGCCGGCGGCGGCGTGGATCTGGTGGCCCGCGCCGTGGCCGATGCGGTCGGTAAAAAATGGGGCCAGCCTATTTCGGTGGTGAACAGAACCGGGGGAGGCGGCGCTGTCGGGGCCCAGTATGCGCTGGCACAACCTGCCGACGGGTATACGGTCCTTGCCAATGTGGTATCGAATACGTCCATGATGGCCGCCAGCTATAAGAATCCGGCCATCAAGCTGGAGGATCAGCAGCTGGTTGCACGAATCGTCAAGGATGCGCCCGCGTTTACGGTCAAATCTGATGCCCAGTGGAATGATTTTAATTCGTTTTCGGAGTGGGTTAAACAAAATCCGGAGAAGCTAAGCTGGACCACATCCGGCGTTGCCGGCTACTCGACCTATGTAGCCGCTGAATGGCTACACCAACTGGGTGTGGACGTTGGCAAAACCCGTATGATCGTGACGAACGGAACGGCAGACTCGCTGCCGTTGATAGCAGGGGGCAATGCGCTGCTTGCCGTGCATCCTGTCAGCGAAGTGGCCACAATGGTAAACTCGGGACATTTGAAAATTCTCGCTGTGTCCAGTACCGACCGTAGCCCCTTCTTCCCGAATGTGCCGACAACTGCAGAGCAGGGATTTAAGGATTTATCCGCTTTTTGGTGGACCGGGTTAAGCATGCCGAAGGGTACGCCGGAGGCCATTGTGAAAAAATGGAGCGATACGCTGGCCGAACTGGCGCAGGACCCTGAGTTCCAAGCGAAACTCAAAACAATGAAAATGGAGCCTTCTTACTTGAATACAGCCGATTTTAATCAATTTGTAACCCAGGAAGCCGCTTATTACGGCAACCTGGCGACCCAATTGGGAATAGTCAAGTAAAGGCGGGCTGATTTTTAAATATCCGCAATGTAGAGGAGCTTATACCAGGATGGACATTATTATTACCGAAGCTATGGGGGCGCCAGGACTAGAGGTCTTACGCAAAAGCGGGTACTCGGTTCAATACGATCCGTCGCTATGGTCAGATGTGGAACGGCTGAAAGCAGCGGTTGCCAAGGCCAAGGCGCTTATTGTGCGTAACCAGACGAAAGTAAACAAGGAATTGCTGTATGACTTGAAAAATATCAAAATTATCGGGCGGCTGGGCGTCGGCTTGGATAATATCGATTTGGGCACAACCGCTGCGCACGGAATTCCGGTTGTCACCGCCAAAAATGCAAACGCCGTGTCGGTAGCAGAATACGTGTTGGCTGCCATTCTGACGATTAGCCGGCCGCTTCTGGCCGCATCTGCCGATGTAAAAGCGGGCGGCTGGAACCGCAAGTGCTTTGGCGGCACAGAAATTCAAGGTAAAACCCTGGGACTGATCGGCATAGGCGAGATCGGACACCGGACCGGAATCAAAGCTAAAGCCCTGGGGCTGAACGTGATCGGGTGCGACCCCCGCTTGACTTCTTATGATATTGCGCCTGATTTGACGGGGATCACGCTGGTGTCCGAGGAGGAGGTCCTGCGGCAGTCGGATTTCGTGAGTCTGCACGTGCCGCTGCTTCCCAGTACGAGCAACTTGATAGACCGGGCGGCTCTGGCCCGGATGAAGAGCACCGCCTATGTCATCAATACCTCGCGGGGCGGTGTTGTGAATGAGGAAGAGCTGTATGAAGCCTTGACTCATAACCAAATAGCGGGAGCGGTCCTGGACGTATTGCACACTGAGCCGCCCGGAGCGGAGCATCCCTTGTTTTCTCTGCCAAATTGCTTGATGACGCCTCATGTGGCCGGTGCGGCCCAGGAAGCGCTTAACAGGACATCCCTGTTAATTGCGGCCGCAGTGCTGCTGGAACTGGGAGGGGACGTATCCAAATACCGTGTTGACGTGAACAGTTGGCTTTAGGTTCTTGGTTTCAGTCTATAAAGGAACAAGCCTTGATAACGCAAACCAACCGCGTATAATATTAGCCAATGGTATAAATAGTTTTCTAGGGTTCCGCAGTTCGCTGGTCTGGTCCGAGAGAAAACGACAGTCTACGGACTGGAGCACGGAGGGATAAAAGCCCGGGAGAATAACTGCAACAAGGCAGCTCTTCTCCCGGGCTTTATTTCTTTGCCCGTATTTTGTTGATACTAAAGAAGAAGGTAAGGCTATATGCGCAAAATATGAAAATCGGTTATAATGGAAAAAGTGAGTAAAAGTACACGGTAGAGCTTTAACAAGAATGCGGGCGGTCTTTACAGGCTGTACCATTGAGAGCGAAAAGAACTGGAGATAAAAGCATACATGGAAAAAATACGATTAGCTATTGTCGGGCCTTCCGATTCGGTGTCCTTAGCCTATGCGGTAGCAGCGGAGCGCAACGATATCTTAGCGCCGCAGGTTATCGTCTATCAGGACGCAGCGCAGGTTCCCGAGATTATGCGGGCCCGTTGCCCGGAGTTTGATATGTGGTTATTTTCCGGTATTGTGCCATACCACTATGCACTGTCTGTAGCCACACATAAGCCGGTGTTTTATATCCCCCATACCGGTTGCAGTTTATATCGGGCCTTGTTTGAAATCACGTATATTAAAAAATTGAAGCTGCATAGGATTAGCTTTGATACATATAACCAGGCCGATGTAGAAGAAACTTTTAAGGATATCAATCTACCGTTGCCTACCATATATGTTAAGCCTTTTGCCGATGTGGTTTCGGCCAAGGATTTTGCGAATCATCATTATGAACTCTGGCAGGCCGGCAAGATCGATATTGCCGTCACTTGTTTTTTGGCAACTTATGAAAGATTAAAAGAACTAGGGGTACCTGTTATCCGTGTCTGGACGACACGGAGTAATATTCGCACCACACTGGATGTGGCAATAAATTCCTGTTTGGCGCAACGATTTAAAGGAACTCAACTGGCGATACAAGAAATTGCGATTGATGAATACGATAATATAGTACGGGCCAGTTCAAGCTATAATGTGAAACGCATGGAAATGTGTTTATACAAGATTTTAATCGACTATGCCGAAATGTTGAAAGGTTCGCTCGTAAGCCGGGGCGATGGCCAGTACACTTTGTATTCTACCCGGGGCATACTGGAAGACAGCACTAATGAGCTTACTATTATTCCGATACTGGAAGAAATATCCTGCCAGGTAAAGGCTGCAGTCAGCGGCGGTATTGGTTTCGGTGTTACGGCCTATGATGCCGAACAAAATGCATTTCGCGCGTTGGGCATGGCCCAGCAGAAAGGCAAGGGATTATGGCTGGCGGTTAATGATGACCGGGAAGTGATCGGCCCGTTAAGCTCGGCAGTCCACCTTAAGTATTCCGTGCAGGCCGATGCTGCGTCCTGCAAGCGGGTGGCTGATCAGCTAAACCTCAGCGTCACAACGGTAAATCGTTTGCTGGCAGTGATTGATAAGCTGGATAAGGATACTATTGGGGCGGAGGAGTTAGGCGTCTATCTGACCATTACGTCGCGCAGCGCCAGAAGAATCTTGACTATTTTGGTGGAGAATGGTTTGGCTGAATTTGCCGGAGAAGAGATGATTGCCAAGGGACGGCCGCGCAAACTCTATAAAATCAATGTACAGTTACTGCTGGCGCATTGTACCTAATCAAGATAAATTCATCCTAAAAGATATTGACAGTGGCCAGAAAAGCAAGTATAGTATAGTACATAGCAATGAAGCTCTCGTATTTTATACGAGGGCTTTTGTTGTACGAGGTAAAACTCGTTTTTAAATTACTATTTAAGGAAATATCCGTAAATAGACTGAAAATGGAATGACGGCGTACTGTTTACTCGGTTTGCCTAATTTGAAAAATCACGGAAAGGAGAAGGCTGCAGAAATAAGGCGTAACGAAATTCAGCGATAAGGGGAGAAGTGTTTGCTATGATGCTTACAATTGGTGTGATTTTGGTCATTATTACGATTTATTTTTTAGTCAAACGTTACGATGCGCGCTTAGTGCTTTTAGTATCTGGTGTTCTTATGGCCTGTGTGGCTGGCACCCCGATGGCTGCTTTGAACGCTTTTGCCAAAGACATGACAAATGCCGGCCTGATTCAGGCTGTATGTTCGGTTATGGGCTTTGCTATGGTTATGCGGTTTACCGAATGTGACAAACATTTAATCAATCTGATGGCCAGTGGGTTGGGAAAAGTTCGCCCGCTTTTGATTCCCGGCGTGGTGGTTGCCACCTATGCCGTCAATGTGGCTTTGCCGAGTGCGGCAGGAACAGCAGCGGCGGCAGGCGCAATTTTTGTGCCGCTGATGATGTCTGCCGGCGTGCATCCGGCCATGGCGGCAGCAGCGGTCAAGTGTGGTACATACGGCAGTATGCTTAATCCCGGCTTGGCCCATAATCCGGTTGTGGCAAAAATTGCCGGCATAGGAGTTATGGAAGTAATTGCCTTTCAATTCAAAGCCAATATTGCGTCACTGATTGTGGCGGCGATTTTAATTACCGCTATTGCCTACTATAAAAAAGAACACAAGGGCTACCATGCGGAAGGTCTGGAAGTGGATAACTCCTTTAAAGTGAATCTGCTTTATGCCCTGATGCCGATGTTTCCGATTCTGCTTCTCCTGTTAGGGGCTACCCTGGTGCCCTCTTTAAAAACTGATGTGCCGCAGGCGATGATTATCGGCAGTGCTCTGTCCCTTTTAGTTACCAGGAAAAATCCTGTCGGTCTTAGCAATGCTTTTTTTGACGGTATGGGCAAAGCATATGGTGAAATAATCGGCATTATCATTGCGGCCGGGGTATTTGTGTCGGGCTTGACCTCAATGGGGTTAGTCAAGGCCTTTATTGACGCTATGCTCAATAATCCGGCCATCGTCAAGGTGTGTGCTGCCGTCGGGCCTTTCCTTCTGGGCTTTATCACTGGTTCCGGCGATGCAGCGACGATGGCTTTCAATCAGGCAGTTACGCCGCATGCAGCGGATTTTGGCATGGAAATTAAGCAAATGGGCAGTATGGCAACCTTAGGCGGTACGCTTGGGCGCACGATGTCGCCGATTGCCGGCGCAACTATCATTGTAGCCGGTATTGCCGGCGTAAATCCGATGGAAGTGACAAAACGTAACTGGCTGCCGGTGGTGGGAGCTATGATTATCGGTATGGCCCTTTTGATGTATTGATAGCAGGAGAAAAGAGGCAAGTCTGTACATCGCCCAGCGGTGTACGGCTTGCGTTATCTTACCAAGATTACAATAGGAAATTCTGCACGTATTACACATAATGCCCAATAGTCAGGCGTAACTTATTGGACGAGGGAGAGTAACGAATGAATACGGACATTTTGGAATTAGTGAAAGCAAAACAGGAGCAGCTTGTCAATTGCCGCCGCGACTTACATAAACATGCAGAAACAGCCTGGACGGAATTTCGTACCGCCTCTATCGTGGCTGAAACCTTAACCCGCCTCGGCTATCAAGTGGCAGTGGGCGAAGAGGTGATTGATGCTGAGGTTATGATGGGAGTACCGTCCCCGCAGGAATTGATCAACCAGCAGGAAAGAGCTATAGCCCAGGGGGCTGATCCCAACTGGGTAGGCAGAATGCAGGGTGGTAAAACCGGGGTAATGGGCGTGCTGCACTTCGTTCAACCGGGGCCGGTGGTAGCCTTCCGCTTTGATATGGATGCCAATGAGGTAGTGGAAGCTACGCTGGCGGAGCACAGGCCTTGGCGTGACGGGTTTGCTTCAGTCAATGCGGGAGCGATGCATGCCTGCGGGCATGATGGGCATACCGCGATCGGCTTAACCCTGGCCGAAATTCTGGCTGAAGTGAAAAACGAACTGGCCGGGACGGTAAAGCTGATTTTTCAGCCGGCCGAGGAAGGGGTACGCGGCGCGAAAGCGATGGTTGCGCGCGGTATTGTAGATGATGTGGATTTCTTTGTCGGCTTGCATTTGGGGATAGGGTTGCAGCAAAAAGGCACCATGACTTGTAACACGGTAGGCTTCCTGGCGACGACGAAACTTGATGCAGTCTATACCGGTGTGCCCGCCCATGCCGGCGCAGCGCCGGAAACCGGACACAATGCATTATTGGCGGCGGCCACGGCGGCCCTTAATCTGCACGCTATTTCCCGCCATAGCCAAGGTGCTTCGCGTATCAATGTCGGCGTATTGCAGGCCGGAACAGGCCGCAACGTCATACCGGACAAGGCGGTATTGAAGCTTGAAACCCGCGGGACTACCAGCGAAATCAACGATTATATGTACCAGAGAGCGCTTCGTATCCTGGCGGCAGCAGCCGCGATGTATGAAGTTAAACTTGATTTGTCGCCGATGGGCGGTGCCGCTAACTGCGATAATAATCCGATACTTGTCAGGCGTTTGCGGCAGGTTGCTGAAAAAAGCAACCTGTTTGCAAGTATATTGCCGGCAGGAAACATCGGCGGCAGCGAAGATTGTACCTATTTCATGGAACGGGTACAGCAGCAGGGCGGGCAGGCTGCCTACCTGATGATTGGTACCGAACTGGCAGCCGGGCATCATGATTCGCGTTTTGATTTTGACGAGGAAAGCTTAGTTAGTGCGACCGCTTTATTAGGCCAGGCCGCCGTTGAACTGTTGCGTAAGCAATAAATCCTATCTATAATTAGTGTGAAATAATGTATATAATATGACTGTATAGATTGCGGCGGTATGTTAGCTCGCGCACAGACAAGCCGGCTGTGGACAGTTTGAACAGACGGTGGTAGTTTAATAGGTGTTTGCGCTTTTTATACTTTGGCAAAATGGAGAAGGTAGCGATGAGTAAAGTTATTTGCGTATATAGTTCTTCCAGTTGGGCTATCGATCCGGTTTATTTCGATGCAGCCACAGCTTTGGGCCGCGAAATTGCAGCGAAAGGGCATTTGTTCCTGTTTGGCGGCGGGCTCACCGGCCTGATGGGGGCCTGTGCCCGGTCGGTGCATCAGCACCATGGGCATGTTATCGGGATCATTCCGGCGGCATTAAATGTTAAGGGAATTGTATATGACCGGTGTGATGAACTTGTTGTCACAAAAGGCCTGAGAGAAAGAAAGGCAGCTATGGACGAACGTTCCGACGCATTTATCGCCTTACCGGGAGGATACGGTACCCTGGAAGAAATTCTGGAAATCATAACCTTAAAGCAGCTGCAGTATCATAATAAACCGGTTGCCATTTTGAATATCAACCATTTCTATGACAATCTGCTGGAACAGTTTGAGACGATCATCGCTCAGCAATTTGCCAAAACGGAATGCCAGGAACTATACTTTGTGACCGGTGATATTTCTTCGGCTTTAGATTATATTGATTCCTATGAGCCACCTGTGTTTGCACCGCGGTGGCTTACCGCTGTGGAGGATTAAACGCTAAGCCCGCCAATTTGGCGGGCTGTCGTATTGACGGAAGAATTTGAGGCTTAATTGGCAGCTACACACCTTAAAAAGAAAAAAAGGCTTCGCCGCTTGCGAGTCACTCCCCGTTTTATGATCGGACCGGGAGTGTTTTTTTATGTATTAAAAAACAAAAAAGCAAAAGCTGCAGCAGTTTCTTATAGGTGTTCTGTGACGAGTCTGGACTACAATTTAGGCGTTGGTTGGACTCTCTATTATGTGTATTTTAATCGTTGTTATCCTGATCCATTAGTAAGGACAGCTTAGTTAGGACATCAGCAAGGACTGCTCCTAAATGTTCGCGTATGATATTTTGCACGTTTCTTACCAAATGCAGTTCACTGATCTGGTGGTTTATGCTAGCGGCAGTCATATGGCTGCACCTGCCAGTGGCATAGACATCAATGCTGCCTTTTTATGGGATAACCGCGGTAATATCGGGGGTTTGTAACTGGTTTTATCGGTATGACGGCCAGGCGCTCCCTGTTTGTCATTTAACAGAGCTTTTTGGGGACAAATGACCTGTCGTGCGCCACGAAGGCGATGGTTGAGAACAACAAGCATCGCTAAGCTTAACTAGAGATGGAGGAAGGCCCTCCGAACCGCCATTCAGGTGGAGGACTCAAACCACCGTAAGCTGCTGTGGACAAAAGCCATGGTAGTGAGCGTTACGGAAAAGGCGAACTAAGAGTTTGTCAGGTAAGTGCCAATGGAGACGAATAAAAATGAACCGCTGTTGAAGTATCGAAACTTGCAGGAGTCGTCAAAACCAGGAGCAGACAGGTATCCTGGGAAGAGTCTGGAGGAAACCTGATTACCGACCAGAGGGCGACCGGTATAGAGGCGGCGTGAATGTGGTACAGGCTTTAGTTAGGAACGTGGGAACCTACGACCCTGATGAGAAAGGAAAACTCCAAGCGGAGACCCCGCAAAGGAGGAAAGTACGGATGCGGGGTATAGGGGCGGAATAGCTCGTAGTAGTGAGGAAACTTTTGAAATGAAAGCGGAGCGAAGGAGCCATGTTATCTGGTTTTGAAAATTGGTCAACCAATAGGGAGGAACTAATGGACAAAACAAAATCGTTTGTAATTCCCCGAGAAGCAGTAAAACAAGCATACGAACAGGTAAAAGCGAACAAGGGATCAGCCGGAATACGATTGGGTATTGGAGTATGATATCAAGGCCTTATTTGACACGATAGACCATGAGCTACTCATGCGGGCAGTAACGAGACATACGGATTGTAAGTGGATAATATTGTACATCAGGAGATGGTTAGCAAGCCCATTTGAAACAGCAGATGGAAAAATAATGGTGAGAAAAGCGGGAACGCCACAAGGCGGGGTAATTAGTCCGGTACTAGCGAACCTAATTATGCATTATGCATTTGATAAATGGATGGCGCGAAACAATCCACAAAATCCATGGGCAAGATATGCAGATGATGGAATAATCCACTGCAAAACCAAAGAAGAGGCAAAAAAGCTACTCGGTAAACTAGACCAGCGATTTAGAGAATGCGGACTTGAACTTCATCCAGATAAGACGAAGATTATAGAGGCTGGGTTAACTACTATGGCCGCTTCTATAGGTCTGCGATGTATCCAATCCTGCAAAAATTAAACCAGAGCTTAATTAGATGGGTAGCAAAGAAGTACAAGCGAGTCAATGGCCGCCCAAAGCAAGCGCAAAACTGGTTGGCAAAAATAGCGCAGTGTGAACCTAGTCTTTTCAGCCACTGGCAAATGGGAATTATTCCAATGATTAGATGATGGGAGCCGTATGAGTCGAGAGGCTCAAGTACGGTTCTGAGAGAGCCTGGGGGTGGAACTCCTCCGGGCTACTTACCCCCCCGTTCCATCCACCCGCTGACATGAATTGACATGGAGAGTAATTGATAGTATACTGAATTCACAAGATTATGAAAAACTTTATACTGCAACGTAACGGCAAACAAATTCATTTGGTTGATTAGCAAATAAGCTAAAGGCTAAAGATGTTTTGACATCTTTAGCCTTTTCTTTTTTTGCGATCAACACTGCTGACGCCCGGCGAAAGCCTGGTATTTAATGTTGCAGGAACCCAGGTGATGTCAAAAGCGGTGAGTTATTCACAGACCTAATTTAATGGGGGAGATGATGAAATGGGTAAAATCAAACAGATGGCTGTCCTCGGAGTTATTGCAATTATCCTCAGTGTGCTTATCGCCGGCTGCGGTGGCGATACGGCAAAGCAGACGGCGCAGAAAGGCGAGAAGCAGGTCGTGGAATTTAAGTATCCGGAGCTGGTTTATTATGATTTTATTTATCTGGCCGATGAACTGGGCTATTTTAAAGATGCCGGTGTACGGCCCAAATATATCGGCAAGTTGGCTACCGGACAGGTAATTCCCTCGCTGGTTAATGGATCGATTGACATAGCGACACGCCATACTCCGGTCGTCATTGCCGCAGTGGCCAGCGGCGCTGATATTAAGATTTTTGCCGCCGGCAGCCAGTCTACCAAGCAATGGCCGCATATGAAATATTTTGTCAAAGCAGATTCAGAGATCAAATCCATAAAAGATTTTGCCGGCAAGACCATTGGCTTGAACAGCTTCGGCGCCTGCTCGGAATATGTAACCAAGAAGTATCTGCAGGAGAACGGCGCTGACCCGGCCAGCATCAATTTTAAGACTGCACCGGAAGATCAGCAGGAAGTTCCGCTGCTGCGCGGCGATACCGATATTGCCATTATCCATCCGCCGGCTTCGGGCCGGACTGCGGCCAATACCGCGCAGTTTACATTATTATTCAGTGATTATGATATTGACCAGGGATTAAGTGGTATGTGTCCGTATTCGGTTAATGGCAAATTCGCCAGAGAGCATCCGGAAGCGGTAAAAGAGCTGACGGAAATCCTGATTAAAACAGCCAAATGGAATAACGAGCATCAGGAAGAAGCCAGGGCCATCATGGCCAAAAGGTTTAATATTGATGTCAATCAAGCGGAGATGTATGAGTTTTATCCGGACCAGCTTGTGCCGGAAGCCGGGGTAAAATATTGGATTGACCGGCTGGTTGCCGCGAATAAGCTTGCTCCGGGTCAGGTGACGCCTGAACAGATTTATACCAATGACTTCAATCCCGCAAAGAAATAAATCAGAATGGAGCAGCATTTGTTATGACCAAGATACAGGCCAGTCAGGTTTGCCGCGAATTTCAGGTAAAAAGCAATTCAGGAAAAAAAGAGAAACTGGTAGTTCTGGATGACTTCAATTTGCAGGTTCGCGAAGGGGAATTTTTGTCAATCCTGGGACCGAGCGGCTGCGGAAAATCCACCTTTTTGAATATATTGGCCGGTTTGGATCAGCATGACGGCGGAGAGATTCTGGTCGACGGTCAGCCGGTAAAAGACCGGAGCTTTGATCGCGGCCTAGTGTTTCAGGGTTACGCGTTATTGCCCTGGCGGACGGTGCTGGAGAATTTGGAAGTGGGCCTGGAAATTCGCAATATCGGCAAAAAAGAACGCAGAGCCATTGCCCGGCATTATTTAGCTTTGGTAGGGCTGTCGGCCTTTGCCAATCAGTATCCTCACCAATTATCGGGCGGCATGCGCCAACGGGTTGCCATTGCCCGGGTACTGGCTTATCAGCCCAATCTTTTATTAATGGACGAGCCTTTCGCTGCCCTAGATGCGCAAACGCGGGAAACCTTGCAAATCGAATTAATTAAAATTTGGGAAGCAGACAAGAAAACTATTGTCTTCATTACGCATAGCATTGATGAAGCGATTCTGTTGTCGGACAGGGTAGCCGTTATGACGGCGAGGCCGGGCACGATTAAGGAAATCATTGAAGTGCCGCTACCACGCCCCAGGACGGAGGAAATCCGCAACTCAGCCGAATTTGCCCGGATCAGGCAGTATGCCTGGGAACTTATTAAAGATGAAGTCAGCAAAGCGCAGCGTTTGCAAACCGGGTCGAAAGAGGGTGAAGACCATGAAAAAACTGGCTGATCTGTTCAGCAGCTCCTTTGAAAAGACAGTAGGTCTTATCCTGTTTCTGGCATTATGGGAGATAGCGCCGCAGGCCGGCTGGGTAAACTCTACTTATTTAAGCCCTCCTTCAGCGGTGTACAAGGCAATGATCGGACTTTTTCACAGCGGCGAGCTTGCCAAGCATCTGTTGATCAGCCTGCAGCGCGTGCTGATTGGAATGGCGGTGTCGGTCATAGTTGGTACGATATTCGGCTTATTTATCGGCTACTTCAAAAGAATCGAAAGATTTCTGGACGCCTTGTTCCAGTCTTTTCGGCAGATGTCGGCATTTGCGCTTTTTCCGGTGTTTATCCTGCTGTTTGGCGTGGGTGAGTTATCGAAAACGATCATTATTTTCTGGGCTTCGCTCTGGCCGGTTCTGCTCAATACCAGCCATGGCGTAAAACATGTTGACAGGCTTGTCGTTCAATCGGTAAAATCGATGGGGGCATCGCAGGGTTTTATTTTTCTGAAAGTCATTCTGCCGGCAGCGGCGCCTGATATTTTTACCGGCATCAGGCTGGGCGGTTCTTATTGCGTCATGGCGCTCGTAGCGGCAGAGATGATTGGCGCTACGGCAGGCCTGGGATATCTTATTATGTATTCGCAGGAGACCTTTAATATCCCGGAAATGTATGCCGGTATTGTCAGTCTGGCCATTATGGGTCTGGGCATTAATTATGTTTTAAAGCTGATTGAAAAGTTCTTTACTAATTGGAAGCAGGATGTCTCTGTTGGTGAATAAAGAATGAAAAAACGCTGATCGAATGCGTTCTGACGAGAGCGTTGGCGGCAGCAAGCGCAAAAAGCCTGCATGTTGCCCGTTACCGGCAAGGGAAGGGAGTTTAATATGGCAATCACTAAGCTGCAAATTAGCAAATACGCACGGAAGCTTGGTGCGAACCTGATTGGGTTTGCTCCGGCCTCGCGCTGGGATGAATACAATGAAGTAGAAGCCGCTTACAGACCTGCAGCCATCTGGCCTGAGACCAATACGGTCATTGTCCTGGGCGTTCCGGTGTTATTACCGATCATTGAAACAACGCCGTCAATCAACTATGTCGAATTATATGACACCACCAATAAATTGCTTGATCAGATTGCTTACCGGCTGGCCGTGTATTTAACGGAAAAAGGCCATGGGTCGATATTTATGCCCCGTGATGCTTATGGTGATATTCAGGTATTGGTGAACAAGCCGGTAGCGGCGTTTAGTCATGTGTTTGCCGGCAAATATGCGGGCCTGGGAACAATCGGCTATAGCCACGTGCTGCTTAACCGGCAGTACGGACCGAGGGTGAGATATGTTTCGGTATTTACCCGGCTGAAAATTGCGCCTGATGATGTTCTGGCAACCGATTTGTGCACTAAATGCCGGGTATGTCAAAGGCTATGTCCAACCCAGGCCTTTACGAGCCGTGACGATCAACTCATTGCCCTGATGGATAAACATGCCTGCGCGCGCTATCACGCGCAATTGCGTCAGGAGCATCGTTATCCCTGTGGAGTTTGTGCCAAAGTTTGTCCGGTAGGTGAGGATCGGCAGGTTTTTAACAGCACTGATATTGGTTTGTATTTGCAGGAAAAAGAGACTATCAGTAAAAATCCGGAGGATCCCCGCTATAAAAGGTGGGTGCATATGCGCCGCCATGGTTCGGACGGTGAACGGTTATTCTAGGGACAGGGGGACAGGGACAGGGGGACAGGAACTATGTCCCCGTTCTTACTGACTTTTGTGGAATATAAGTACGCTAAAAAGGCATGCAATGACTCAAGAGAACCGTCCGTAACCACTGAAAAAGTCAATATTAAAACCGATTTCCTACAATATATTGAGAATGAAATTATATTGGACAACTATATATAGTATGTATTCGAGGACGAGTGGCACTTTTTCAGCAGTTTCGAACCGTCCCCGTGAGTCATTTGCCAGTGCCGTTATTTACGCAAAGCAGCGAGTGCTGCATTGGCCAGCACCGAGGCTCCAACCACCAGCGCCGCCTCATTCAGGTTGAATTTCGAATGATGGAGCTGGTAATTTTTTTGCCCCGCGAAGCCTGTCCCCAAAACAAAAAATGCGGCCGGAACTTGTTGGCAATACAAAGAAAAATCTTCACCCAGCAGCACTTGCGGCACCGGCACAACGCTGTGCTCGCCGGCAATTTCCCTGGCAGCGCTGGTCAGGAGGTCAACCGCTGTAGCGTCATTGATCAACGGAACCAGGCCTCTGGCAAAGGAAAACTGATACTGGGCCCCATGCAGTGAGGAGATGGCTTTCACAGTCTGTTCAATCAGTTCGCCGGCCTGTTCGGCAATCTCTGTTTTAAAACAACGCAGCGTACCGCCCAACACCGCTTTTTCCGCGATGACATTTAATTTAAACCTGTCCGGGCAATGGGGTTATATTTCCTGGCGTCGCCAACGGGATACTTTTTTTTCAAAGAAAACAATCACATAATTGACAATGATGCCGATGATCGACATCGTCATAATGGCTGCATACATTTTGGGTATAAGGTACTTAAGCTGTGTATCCATCGTTGCCCGTGCCGTCTGCGCCCGTTTGGCATACCCGGTATAAGGTACTTAAGCTGTGTATCCATCAGCAGATAACCTAAACCTGAACTGGCGCCCATCATTTCCGCCGCAATCAGGACTAAAATGGAAGAGGTGGCACTGAGGCGGATTCCCGTAATAATTGAGGGCAGCGCCGCCGGAAAAACCACTTTGTAAAATATGGTGAGCTGAGAGGAACCCATGGATTTTGCCGCCTTGATCAGCAAAGGGTCAACTCCTTTTACCCCGTTTATGGTATTTAACAGAATCGCCGACCATACGCCCAAAAACACAATGGCCACTTTGGACAATTCACCGATCCCAAACACCAGCATAAACACCGGTAAAAGTGCCAGGGTAGATGTTTGCCGGCACAACTGGATGATGGGGTCAATATAAAATTCGGCCTGTTTAAACCAGCCGACAGCAAAGCCCAGCGGTACAGACAGGCCAATTCCCAGAAAAAAACCGGCCACTGACCGTTTTAAACTAACAAAAATGTGCTCAACTAATTCGCCGGACAACAGGATTTGCCAAAAAGTAGCTACAACCACTGAAAAAGAGGCAGAAAATTTTTATCCACAACATTCATTCGCGGCAAAAATTCCCATAACATCAGCAGAACAACTATCCCCAATAAGCGCCTTAAACTATAAATATAACGCTTTATTGATTTCAATTCATTATCACTACTCCCGATTCTTTTTTTATACAGTATTGCAGAATACAGCAAAACTTTATTATTATTGAGGCAGGTAGTTGTGACTGTCCTGATCAGTTAGAAAACCCGTCTGATTCTAAGTCTTGGCGAAAGCGCAAGGACGCTTTTGGCTTTAGCCTGCCTTTAAGAATGTTATAACTTTCTGTTTAAGAACAAAAGAGGACGAGAAAATTCGCTAAGAATTTTCTCGTCCTCTTTTGTTATCAAAGTCAGACGAATTTCCGGCCTAATTTCTATAATAAGGCATAGGATCATTACTAAATTATCATGAAATGAATTGATTTGTCAATAGCTACCAAAAACGGTTCATGCGGAACCGGGCCGCGTCTCCTCTTTTGCAGCCGCACTTCGTGCGTCAGTCTCTGTGCCTGCATTCACCGGGGCTTCCTTCGGCCTTGGGAGAATCTAACTGAATCGACTTTTTATAAAAGAGTTTTTGAGTAGGCTTCACTGAGGTTTCGACAATATGGTATAATTTACAAAAAGCTTCAAAAAAGCAGGGCGGTTAATATGAGTTGTTTGACAAAGCGGCGGGAGGCAGCTTGGACAGAGAAGGAGTGTACACAAGTGAAAAATATCTTACTGGTCATTGACTATCAAAACGACTTTGTTGACGGCGCGCTGGGCTTTTCCCAAGCAGCGGAGCTGGAGACGGCGATTGTCGCTAAGATTGAACACTACAAACGCAACGGCGACCCGGTTGCCTTTACCTTTGACACGCATCAGCCGGATTATTTGGCAACCCAGGAAGGTAAAAAGCTGCCGGTGCTCCATTGCCTGCAGTACACGCCGGGCTGGCAACTGTACGGTCAGGTTGCTTCCCTTTGCTCTGCCGGCGATCTGCGTTTTGAAAAAGGCGCTTTCGGATCAATGGAACTGGTGGCGTATCTGCGCGGGCAGGGCTTCGAGCGGGTGGAACTGGTCGGCGTGGTTTCCCATATTTGCGTCCTGGCCAACGCCGTACTGGCCAAGGCGGCTCTGCCGGAGGCGGAGATTGTCATCGACGCCGCCTGCACCGCCAGTTTTGACGAACGGTTGCATCAGGCTGCCCTCGACGTGATGGCCGGTTTGCAGATGACTGTGGTTAACCGCTGATGCCGCGGCGATCACCCCGATTGTTGAAGGAAAAAGCCTCCAGCCGTAGGCTAGAGTCGTGCTTGGTTTACTGTGTCAGGGAAAAACGACTGTTAAAAGACAGCCTTAGGTATTCCATCGGGGCCGGAGCTATGGTCTAGGTCTTACTGCCTTTTAGCGAGTGGTAGTGATAAAGCTGATAAAAATGACTCAAGAGAACCGTCCCCGTGAGTCGCCCATGAGTCGGGATATTTCCCCGGGGTTATTGACAAAGTACCGGGCAATTAGTACAATAACAACAATAACTGAAAATATAAAAGTAATGACGGAAAAAAGTAAATCTATGTTGCTGGGCAGAGAGCTGATGGTTGGTGCAAATCAGTCGGCGCATGGGTCGAAGTTCCTTCCTGAACTGCGAGGCTGAACGACAGTAGGCCGGGCCGGGGTAGCACCCGTTATAGGGCTGTGAGTTGATCTGATTCGAGATTATTAGGGTGGTACCGCGGAGTTTTCCGTCCCTTGCGGTAGCGCTCTTTTTATTTCGCCGGATAACTAGGGTGGTACCGCGATGCACGTCCGTCGTCCCTGGGCAGGGACGATTTTTGTTAGAAAAGGATGAGTGAGCGGTATGTTGAAAACTTTGCATCTGAAAAAAATGATCGCCCTGGGGCTGGGGGCCGTGCTGGTGGCTGGCGTTATTGCCGGCTGCGGCGGGGAAAAAAAGAAAGCCGGCGCGGAGGCAGGCAAGGTCTACCGGATCGGAGTGCTGCAGCTGGTGCAGCACGGGGCTTTGGACGCCGCCAACCAGGGCTTTGTGGACGGACTGGCGGCCCGGGGATATAAAGACGGTGAAACCATTCACCTTGATCAGCAGAACGCCCAGGGAGACCAGTCCAACTTAAAAACGATCAGCCAGCGGTTTGTCAATAACAAGGTGGATTTAATCTACGCGATAGCGACCCCGGCAGCGCAGACGGTTGCCAATGAAACGAAAACGATCCCCGTCGTGGGCTCGGCGATTACGGATTACGAGGCGGCGAAGCTGGTGCGGTCGAATGACAAGCCGGGCGGCAATGTGACCGGGACAACGGACTACATTCCGCCGAAGCAGCAGATCGACCTGGCGCTTACACTGATCCCGCAGGCCAAAACAGTAGGTGCGCTGTACACCGCCAGTGAAGCGAACTCGCAGGTACAGGTGAAGGCAATGAAAGAATACGCCGCTGAACAGGGTTTGACGGTGGTTGAAGCGTCGGTTGCGAACGTTAATGACATTCAGCAGGCGGTGCAGAGCTTTGTCGGCAAAGTGGATTTTATTTACTGCCCGACCGATAATACGATAGCTTCGGCGATGGCCAATATTGCCAAGATCGCGGTGCCGGCCAAACTGCCGGTGTTTGCCGGCGATGAAACCATGGTCAGGACCGGCGGCACGGCCGGGGTTTCGGTGAACTTCTACCAGCTTGGCTTCCAGTCCGGTGAAATGGCAGCCGATATTTTAGCCGGCAAAGCCAGCCCGGCCGCTATGCCGGTCGCCGCCCAGAAGGAGGCCAAGGTCATTATCAATAAGGAAGCCGCCGCGGCAATCGGCTTAACCATACCGGACGAGCTGCTCAAAGCGGCTGAATAGGAGCGCGGTCAGGAAGGCGGCCACCTGTGGCCGTACAGGCCGCGCGCTTACAGCAGCCGGCAGGCAACACAGGGGAGGAACAATATGAACGATTTGGTTATTTCTACTATCGCCCAGGGGCTGCTATGGTCGGTCATGGCGATAGGCGTATACTTGACTTTCCGCATTTTGCATATCGCGGATTTAAGCGTGGAGGGAACCTTTCCGCTGGGCGCCGCCGTTGCGGCTGTGCTGCTGGAGGGGCAGCACAGCCCTGCTGCCGCTATTCTGGCCGCCGGTATCGCCGGCATGCTGGCGGGCGCTGCCACCGGCTTATTGCATACGAAACTGAAAATACCCGCCTTGTTAGCCGGGATTTTAACCATGATTGCCCTGTATTCGGTCAATTTGCGGGTTATGGGCAAAGCGAACGTATCGCTGTTAAATACCGATACGGTATATACCTCTTTGGAATTTTTACATTTATCGCCGAATATGACGACCTTCGTGGTCGGCCTGATTGCCGCCGTGGTATGTCCGGCCCTCCTCTATTGGTTTTTTGGCACGGAAATCGGCCTGGCTTTGCGGGCCACCGGCAATAATCCGCAAATGATCCGGGCTATGGGGGTTAATACCGATAATATGATCTTGCTGGGTCTGGTGCTCAGCAACGGAGTGGTAGCCGTATCAGGCGCTCTCATCGCCCAGAGCAATGGCTTTGCCGATGTCGGCATGGGCGTTGGCACCATTGTCATCGGTCTTGCCTCCGTTATTATCGGCGAAGTGCTGTTTGGCTCCCGGAGTGTGAAAAATGCCCTGATTTCGGTGGTCCTAGGCTCCATCGTTTACCGGATTGTCATCGCGGTTGTATTGTATCTGGGCATGCCGCCCAACGATCTGAAGCTATTCACCGCTCTCCTGGTCGCAATTGCTTTGTCCCTGCCTTTGGTTAAAACCAGATTGGACAGCAGAAAGGCGGGGATCTAAATGCTAAAAATCGAAGGTATCAGCAAAACCTTTTTCGCCGGTACGGTAAATGAAAAGCTGGCGTTGAGAAACGTAAGCCTGGAGATGAAGACCGGGGACTTCATTACCGTCATCGGCGGCAACGGGGCGGGCAAGAGCACTCTCCTGAACTCCATTGCCGGTGTATTTAAAGTGGATTGCGGCCGGATTTATCTTGACGATATTGATGTAACCGGTATGTCCGAGCATAAACGGGCCGCTTATATCGGCAGAGTCTTTCAGGACCCTATGCTAGGGACGGCGGCGGATATGATGGTGGAGGAGAACCTGGCCATTGCCGCCAGGCGGGGGAAAAAGCTGGGGTTGCGCTGGAGCTTTCGCCAGGATGAATTTGCCGAATTTAAAGCAAAGCTGGCTAAATTGGACCTTGGCCTGGAGGAGCGGCTGAAAAATCGTATAGGCACCTTATCCGGCGGGCAGCGGCAGGCGATTACCCTGCTGATGGCAACCTTGCGGAAGCCCAAGCTGCTTTTACTGGATGAGCATACCGCGGCGCTGGACCCCAAAACAGCGGAAAAGGTACTGAACCTGACGCAGAATATTGTGGCGGAAAACGGTTTAACGACCCTGATGATTACGCATAACATGCGGGACGCATTGCGTTTTGGCAACAGGCTGCTTATGCTTGACGACGGTAAAATCTTATTAGATATTCATGGAGCGGAAAAGGCAAAAATGACCGTCCATGACCTGCTGGACGCTTTCGAGCATTCCGGCGGCGAGGAGGTCAGCGACCGCATGCTGCTGAGCTGAGCCGGGCCTTGGCTTAGGCTTGTCCCGCCTAATGGTATTGACAAACGGTGGTATTACAAGTAAAATCATAGTAATGTTACATTGTAAACAGTAATGATGAAAAAAAGTAGGTTTATAAGCGCCAGGCAGAGAGCCGGTGGGTGGTGCAAACCGGTTGGCGCTATAGGCTGAAGTACCTTTCTGAACTGCGAGGCTGAAACGACAGTAGGCTGAGCCGGAGTGGCACCCGTTATAGGGCTGTGAGTTGATCTGATTCGAGATTATTAGGGTGGTACCGCGGAGTTTTCCGTCCCTTGCGGTAGCGCTCTTTTTATTTCGCCGGATAACTAGGGTGGTACCGCGATGCACGTCCGTCGTCCCTGGGCAGGGACGATTTTTGTTAGAAAAGGATGAGTGAGCGGTATGTTGAAAACTTTGCATCTGAAAAAAATGATCGCCCTGGGGCTGGGGGCCGTGCTGGTGGCTGGCGTTATTGCCGGCTGCGGCGGGGAAAAAAAGGAAGCCGGCGCGGAGGCAGGCAAGGTCTACCGGATCGGCGTGCTGCAACTGGTGCAGCACGGGGCTTTGGACGCCGCCAACCAGGGCTTTGTGGACGCACTGGCGGCCCGGGGATATAAGAACGGTGAGAACATTACAATTGATCAGCAGAACGCCCAGGGAGACCAGTCCAACTTAAAAACGATCAGCCAGCGGTTTGTCAATAACAAGGTGGACTTAATCTACGCGATAGCGACGCCGGCGGCGCAGACGGTTGCCAATGAAACGAAAACGATCCCTGTCGTGGGCTCGGCGATTACGGATTACGAGGCGGCGAAGCTGGTGAAGGCGAATGATAAGCCGGGCGGCAATGTGACCGGGACAACCGATTACCTGCCGCCCAAGCAGCAGATCGACCTGGCGCTAAAACTGATCCCGCAGGCCAAAACGGTGGGCGCGCTGTATACCGCCAGTGAAGCGAACTCGCAGGTACAGGTGAAGGCAATGAAAGAATACGCCGCTGAACAGGGCTTGACGGTGGTTGAAGCGGCGGTTACGAACGTCAATGACATTCAGCAGGCGGTGCAGAGCTTTGTCGGCAAAGTGGATTTTATTTACTGCCCGACCGATAATATTATTGCTTCGGCCATGGCCAATATTGCCAAGATCGCGGTGCCGGCCAAGCTGCCGGTGTTCATTGGCGATGAAGCCCCGGTTAAGACCGGCGGGGCGACGGCCGGGGTTTCGGTGAACTTCTACCAGCTTGGCTTCCAATCCGGTGAAATGGCGGCCGATATTTTAGCCGGCAAGGCCAGCCCGGCCGCTATGCCGGTCGCCGCCCAGAAGGAGGCCAAGGTCATTATCAATAAGGAAGCCGCTGCGGCAATCGGCTTAACCATACCGGACGAACTGCTCGAAGCGGCTGAATAGGCACAGGCTTAGCGTCGTCTGCAGGGGAATTAACCCGGCTTCTTATACAGCCAGAGTTTTTCTAGAGCGGGATGAGTAGCAGGTAAGGCCGGCGGCAGGGGGCAATGATCGTAGTGGTCATTGCCCCTTTTTGTGTGCCGCGATGCGGGGAAGTGCGCCGCTGGGAAGGGGGCAGTTGCCAGGCCCCGGTTACTGGCTTTGGTGAATTGATAAGTGCGGATAAAAGGGTAGGAGATGACTCAAGCGAACCGTCCGAAACTGCTGAAAAAGTGCCACTCGTCCTCGAATACATACTATATATAGTTGTCCAATATAATTTCATTCTCAATATATTGTAGGAAATCGGTTTTAATATTGACTTTTTCAGTGGTTACGAACCGTCCCCCGTGAGTCTGAGGACATGAAAAAACAACCTGACGGGAAAGATATTTATAAACACTTGGGAGCAGTAATTTCCCTTTACCATTTTGTCTCGCCCTAAAACTAAAATATAACATGGTCAAGACACTGTACATCTCCGGTAAATCGTTTAGCCTGAAGAACGTCATCAAAATGAGCAAAGCAGGAATTGCCAAAGGAGAGAAAGGTATGAGTTACTTTGTGCTTAATTTTCAGGATATTGATAAAACAAAACTCCTGGCTGTTGGGGGTAAAGGCGCGAACCTGGGGGAGCTTGCCAAGCTTGCCGGAATACGCGTGCCGGCTGGCTTTTGTATTTCTACTGAAGCCTTTAAAAGAATCATTGGAGAAACGCCGGCGCTTAACGAACTACTTGATCGGCTAGCGCTTCTAAAGGGGAAAGACCGGGATAAAATCAGTGAGCTTAGCAGTGAGATCCGCAGGGTCATCGAAGGGATAGCCATCCCTCAAGACATTTATGAAGAGATCTCCCACCGCCTCTCCAGGCTGGGAGAAAACAATGCCTACGCAGTACGATCCAGCGCAACTGCAGAGGATTTACCGACGGCCTCCTTTGCCGGCCAGCAGGATACGTATTTGAACATTACCGGCAAGGAGGCAATCCTAAAGCATATCAGCAAGTGCTGGGCATCGCTATTTACCGCGAGGGCAGTAACGTACCGCCTGCAAAACGGCTTCGACCACCGTAAAGTTCACCTGGCAGTAGTTGTTCAGAAGATGGTCTTCCCGCAGGCGGCAGGAATTCTGTTTACTGCCGATCCGTCACCTCTAATAGGAAAGTGTTATCCATTGATGCCGGCTTCGGCCTTGGTGAGGCCCTGGTCTCCGGCCTGGTGAATGCTGATATCTATAAAGTGTGTAACGGCAAGGTTATCGATAAGAAGATATCCACCAAGAAACTGGCTGTTTATGCGTTAAAAGACGGCGGTACGAAAGAACAGGCGATTGAGCCTGAACGGCAGAATCGGCAGGCGCTGACGGATGAGCAGATTTTGCAGCTTGAGGGCATGGGCAGAAAGATCGAAGCACATTTCGGCCACCCCCAGGACATCGAATGGTGTTTGGTTGATGATACATTTTATATTGTCCAGAGTCGGCCAATTACTACTTTATACCCCATCCCTGCAGCGAACGATCAGGAAAATCACGTCTACGTATCTGTCGGTCATAACCAAATGATGACCGATGCCATAAAACCATTGGGACTGTCTTTTTTCCTGTTAACGACCCCGGCACCCATGTCTAAGGCTGGTGGAAGGTTATTTGTTGATATCACGCATAATCTGGCTTCGCCTGTCAGCAGAAAAACGATAATAGATGCCTGGGGGCAATCCGATCCGCTCATAAAAGACGCACTCATGACCATCGTAGAGCGGGAAGATTTTATAAAATCGTCACCGGATGGAAAAAAAGAACCGAGTCACAGTAACGGCAATAAAGGAATGCCGGGGAGTTATCTGGCACAATTCGCAAACGATCCGACAATCGTTCCTGATCTGATTAAGAGTAGTCAAATATCAATAGAAGCGTTAAAACAAAACATCCAAACGAAATCAGGAGCAGATTTATTTGATTTTATTCTGGCAGATATCCAGCAATTAAAGCAGATTTTATTTGACCCGCAAAGTTTGGGTGTGATTATGGCTGCTATGGATGCTTCAGCATGGATCAATGAAAAAATGAACAAGTGGTTAGGTGAAAAAAACGTAGCAGACACGCTTTCTCAATCTGTGCCCAACAATATTACTTCGGAAATGGGCCTGGCGCTATTGGATGTCGCAGATGTAATTCGTCCTTATCCAGAAGTAATTGATTATTTACAACATATAAAAGACGATAACTTTTTGGATGAACTGGTTAAGTTTGCTGGTGGACAGGAAACCCAAGACGCTATCTATGCTTATCTCAATAAATACGGAATGCGCTGTGTCGGAGAAATCGATATTACGAGAACGCGTTGGCGCGAACAACCAACTACACTTGTCCCCATGATTCTCAGCAACATCAAAAACTTTGCGCCTAATGCCAGCATGCGGAAATTTGAGCAAGGGCGACAGGCAGCTTTGAAAAAAGAACAAAAGTTATTAGATCAATTGCAGCAATTACCGGATGGTAAACGAAAAGCCGAAGAGACAAAACGAATGATCGACCTAATCCGGAATTTCATCGGTTATCGTGAATACCCAAAATACGGCATGATTAATCGCTACTTCGTTTATAAGCAGGCTTTGCTGAAAGAAGCCGAACTACTCGTACAAGTGGGCGTTATTCAGGAAAAAGAAGATATCTACTATCTCACTTTTGAAGAATTTCGCGAAGTCGTACGCACAAATACACTGGATTACCAGATCATCAGCAAACGAAAAGAAGAGCACAAGTTATATGAAAAACTAACTCCGCCACGTGTTATCACGTCTGATGGTGAAACACTCTCCGGTGAGTACAAACGAGAAAATCTCCCAGCCGAAGCTATTGTAGGCCTGCCTGTTTCTTCCGGAGCTATAGAGGGACGAGCACGTGTCATCTTAAACATGGAAGATGCTGATCTGGAAGATGGAGATATATTAGTCACCTCCTTTACCGACCCTAGCTGGACACCCTTGTTTGTATCCATAAAAGGCCTAGTCACCGAAGTTGGCGGACTGATGACCCATGGAGCCGTTATCGCCCGGGAATATGGCTTACCAGCAGTTGTCGGAGTAGAAAATGCCACCAAGCTGATACAAGATGGGCAACGCATTCGCGTGCATGGAACAGAAGGGTATGTAGAAATCCTATAAGGCAATGTCCCCGCAAACATTCTTTATTAACTGCTCAGGGACTTTGGAGGATTAAAAGAGGGTTGCAAGCTTAGGACGAACGGACATTTCCCAAGTAAACGGAGAACTATGCCATAATATGCATATCATCAGCGCCAATGCCCCGCCAAGTGGTAAAGCAGGCCCGTGTGGCAAATGAGTTGTCCCGGCGGCCTGCGTATTGACAAGGCCGTTTTTCTCACGTATAATAGGTGAAAATAAGTACCGCAAAGCTGATCAGACAGTCTGAAGGCTTAAGAATTCCCCTGAGGGATTCTTAAGCCTTTTTTATTGTCGGTGAGGCGCGGACGGAAATCTATTAATAGGAGGCTACATAATGAAACGAAAACTGATTGTGTTTGGGGCGCTGTTGCTAGGGCTGGGCCTTTTTGTCGTCGGCTGCGGCAGCGACAAAAAGGAGGTAGCCAAAGAGGTAAAAACCGTTGAAATTGGCATTTCCTCCTGTTGCGTGTCAGAAGATGTAACCACTAAAGAAATAATCCCCGCTTTTAAAAAGTATTATAAAGAGAAGTTCGGGGAAGAGGTTGAGGTTAAGCCTTCTTTCGCCGGCTCAGGCACACTGACCAACCAGATTGTGGGCGGTACGCCTGTGCAGGTGGCGGTGCTGTCCAACGAATCCTACGCCTTGAAGCTGAAAGCGGAGGGATTAACGACTTCCGACTGGAAAGCTCTACCCAACAAAGGCGTAGTCGCCACATCGACGATTATCATGCTGGTGCGGGAAGGAAATCCCAAAGGCATTCAATCCTATGCCGATCTGGCCAAACCGGGCGTTAAGGTCATCCATTCCAATCCGGCCACTTCCGGCGGCGCCTCCTGGGCCATCTACTCCTTCTACGGCTCGGTATTAAAGGAAACCGAAACGAAAACCGGCCAGAAAGATGAGGCCGCTGCTTATGAACTGCTCAAAAAGATCGAAGACAATGTAATCAGCATGCCCGAATCGGCGAAACAAGCTGCAGCGCAGTTTGATGCGGGTCAGGGGGACGCGCTGGTGACTTACGAGCAGGAAGGGCTGCTGGAACTGGAAAAGGGCAAGAAATACCAGGTGATTGTTCCCAACAGCACTATTCTGACCGACTGGACGGTTGTACAGGTCGACAAAAACATCAAACCCGAACAAAAGCAAGTTATTGATGAATTTGTAAAATTCCTGTTTTCTGACGAAGCGCAAAATGCTTACGCCCAGTACGGCTTCCGTTCTTACAAACCGGAGATCAATGCCAAATTAGCCAGCAAATACGCCAATATCGAACTGCCATTCACGCTGGACTACCTTGGCGGATCGACGGAGGCCAAGAAAACCATCATTGATGGCTTATGGAAAAAGACGCAGCAAAAATAACCGGGCCAGCGAATCGGTAACCGGAGCGGCTATCCGTCTCCGGTTACCGGTTTCTTTGCCAGAGCCAATATCAGATATAGGAGCGTTATGATGAAACTGGAACAATTGCTTGCGCGGACGCTTGTCGGCATTATCCTGCTGATTTTTACCATCCTGATTTTGTTTCCTTTGGGGCAGCTGTTTACCTATGCTTCCAAGGCCGGGCTGGGGATTTTTGTCGACCGGCTGCTGTCGCCTGAGGCCCTGGCGGCTATTTGGCTGACTATCAAGATCGGGCTGGCGTCGACGGCGGTCAATGTCGTCATCGGCACAGCCGTCGCTTTTGTCCTGCACCGGGTTGACCTGCCGTTTAAGAACGTTATTGATGCGCTGGTAGACATCCCTCTCGCCATACCGACCGTTGTCATCGGTTTTGCCTTATTGCTGCTGTACGGGCCGGCAGGCTGGCTGGGCCGCTTTATTGATCCGGAAACCATCCAAATCCTTTTTTCCTTTCCCGGTATCCTGCTGGCCCATATTTTCTTCACCTTCCCTTTTATGGTGCGGGCCGTGGGTACCTCGTTGTCCGGCTTTGACCAAAATTATGAGCGGGCTGCCAAGACGCTGGGGGCGAGCCGCCTGCAAACCCTGGTCTATATTACGCTGCCAGGCATCAAAACCGGACTCATCGCCGGCAGCGTGCTGACTTTCGCTAAATCGGTCGGCGAGTTTGGCGCGACGTTAATGGTATCCGGCAATCTGATCGGCCGGACCCAGACCGGTCCACTCTATATTTTTTCCCGCTTTAATACAGGTGATATCGAGGGGGCCAGCGCTATCGCCCTGATCCTGGCCGTATTTTCCTTTATTATCCTGTTCTGTTTGCGTTGGCTGACCTCGGACAAACGGGAGGTAATCAGAATTGACACGATCCATTGATGTACGCGATTTGACGATGAAATACGGCCAGGCCACGGCTTTGGATCATGTTTCACTATTGGTGGAGCAAGGTGAATTTCTGGCTATTCTCGGCCCCAGCGGCTGCGGCAAGTCAACACTGCTCAACCTTATCGCCGGTCTGCAGAGCGCGGTGCAAGGGGAGATCTATGTCGGCGAGCAGCGGATCGACGGTCTGCCTCCGCAAAAAAGGGGCATCGGCTTTGTCTTTCAGAATTACGCTCTCTTTCCCAATATGACGGTAGGGGAAAACGTGGCCTTCGGCCTCAAAATCCGCAAAGCCGGCGGGGCGGTCATCGACAGCCGGGTGGCGGAGCTGCTGCATATTGTCAACCTGCAGGACCAGGCCCATAAAAAGCCCAATCAGTTAAGCGGCGGACAACAGCAGCGGGTGGCCCTCGCCCGGGCATTGGCGCCCAAACCGGATATTTTATTGCTGGACGAGCCGCTCAGCGCCCTTGATGTGAAAATCCGGCAGCACTTGCGCAACGAGATCAAATCGCTGCAGCGGAAGCTGGGGATTACCACCGTCATTGTCACGCATGACCAGGAGGAGGCTTTCGAATTGGGGGACCGGGTTGCGGTGATGGAGCAGGGCAAGATCGTGCAGATTGGCGACCCGGAAACCATTTATCAGGCGCCGGCCACTGAATTCGTCGCCTGTTTTGTCGGGAATATCAACCGCCTTGCCGGTGGGATAAAAAACAGCCAAGTCCATGTCGCCGGCCTGGTGCTGCCTTTGCCCGCGCAACTGCGGGATCTGCCCGCCGGCACGGCTGTCATTGCCCTGGTACGTCCGGAAAATCTGTCTGTCGAGCTGGCAGACGACGGGGCTGAGGGAGCGGCAGGAGCAACCTGCGGAACTATCAGCCACACGGTGTTTCTCGGCCCGCTGATGCAACTCCATATCCGGCTGGATGAAGGACAGACTGTAATGGCGATCGTACCGCAAGCCAAAGCCAGGCAGGAAAACCTGACGGCAGGCCGGCGGGTTGCGTTGCGCGCGGACCTTTACCAGATTGTCCGGGCGTGAGCCCGGCAGCCGTTCCCGACCCCGCGTTCCCCGTAATAACGCCCAATAGCAGAAAGGCACCGGTCTGGTGCCTTTTTCTATTGGGCTTGAATTTTTGATAATTCTTCCTTAATCGGCCATAATACCTATATATTAACAAAAGGAGAAACAAGTATGTCAAACCATAATACGATCAGACTCACGGCAGCCGAAGCTGCTTCCCTCTGGAGTCAATATCAGGCAGATACAATGGTTTCCTGTGTTTTAACCCACTTCCTGAATACCATCCAGGATGCCGAGATACGCCCTCTCATTGAATATGCTATGCAAGAGTCGCAAAAGCATATCCGCACGATAAAAGAAATTTTTGTCCAAGACGGCTATCCTGTCCCCTTCGGCTTTTCACCAGCGGAGGATGTCGTCACTACAGCTCCCCGCCTGTTTACTGATGTTTTCATACTGATGTATCTGCGGCATATGTCCATTATTGGCATAACAGGGGCCGGCCTTACCATTGGTACAGCAGCCCGCTCCGATGTTAGCACCCTGTTTATGGAGGTCATAGCCGGAGCAGTCGAGTTACACGACAGGGCGCGGCAGCTTTTACTGAAAAAAGGTCTTTACGTTCGCACGCCTTCCATTTCAGCGCCGCTTAAAGCAGAATACATTCAAAAGCAAAGTTTTCTTACCGGCTTTTTGGGCGAAAAGCGGACGCTTACCGCCATTGAGATTACCCATCTTATCCAAAATATTAAAACAAACGAGATGGGTAAGGCAATGTCTATCGCCTTTGCCCAATGTGCCCGGAATAACGACACCAGGAACTTTCTGTGGCGGGCAAAACAAATATCAGAAAAGCATATTGCTATCTTTACCACTACATTAACCCAAGACGACATACCCGTTCCGATGCCCTCCGATCCCAGTGTGTCCGGTTCCACCACAGCCCCTTTCTCTGATAAATTAATGATTTTTCATATCTGCACAATGAATGCTGCCGGTATTGGCAATTACGCCGTTGGCGCGGCCGCATCACAGCGCCGCGATCTCGTCGTGTTATATGGCCGCCTGATAGCTGCAATAGGGTTGCTTGCTGAAGACGGTGTTCAAATCATGATAGATAATAACTGGCTGGAACAACCACCAATGGCAGAAGACCGGGCCGCCTTAGTGGGAAACCATTAGCGGTATGGCTAATCAAATTGAAAAAGTATTGTGGAGCATCGCTTTTCCAGGGTTTGGCCAAATTCTAAATGGTAAGCTCGTTAAGGGAGTAATATTTTTAGGGCTGGAATTTTTGATCAATGTGAAAGCTAATCTTAATCAAGCTATTGTCTTTAGCTTTATTGGCGATATCGATCAAGCCATTCTGATAACAAATTATCAATGGGTCATGTTTTATCCTTGTATTTATTCCTTTGCTATCTGGGATGCTTTCCGCGATGCAGGAGGCGGCAAGGCTGCCTATGCATATCTGCCCTGCGTGTTCAGTGCCTATTTCGGAACACTCGGCGTAGTATACTCAACTGTTGTTGTAGTTTTTGGAACCTTGCTAGGCCCAATTCTGCTAGGCCTCATCGGCCTGGCAGGCGGAGCGGTACTTGGCGGGATTGTCAAAACGCTGATTAATTCCCGTACTAATTCCAAACTGCAGAAAATCACTACTGCGGAATAAAAACCTTAAGCGCAGCACCTGCTATATTTTATACAAATTAGCAGGTGCTCCATTTTTTATCTGAGAACGTGTGGCCAACCAGCCCTGAGTAGTTAGGCCTTCTTAGGTATTCAGAGGGAGGGGCGGGAACTATATCCTGGTTTTACTGAATTCTGGCGAATGATAAAGTGCGATAAAAAGTATAAAATGACGCAAGAGAACCGTCCGAAAGCACTGAAAAAGTCAATAAAGCAAGCGCCCCTGAATTATGGTAAAATATAACGGTAGATATTTGCGTAATGGAGGGGCTTGCCTTGCTAAAAAATGTGCCGCACCAATTAAGTATATATATAGCGTGCTCTATGATAAAATTCCCAGTAATCATATTCTGAAGATTATCGCTGGTAATGTGGATTTTAGCTTCATTAACGAGTTGCTGAAGGATTCGTACTGCCAGCATCTGGGGCGGCCGGCCAAAGAACCGGAAATGCTGGCCAAGATCCTCATTTTGCAATATCTATATAACTTATCCGATGTCAAAGTCATAGAAGAAGCCCGATTAAACTTAGCCTATATGTGGTTTTTGGGACTCAATCCCGAAGAGGATCTGCCGGACGCCAGCCTGCTGGCCAAGTTTAGGAAACATAGACTAAAAGAAACCAGTGTGGATGATATGATTCAGGAAGTGGTTCGCCAGTGTGTGGAAAAAGGCATAATTAAAGGAACCGGACTAAGCATTGACGCCACGCATACCCAGGCCAATACTAAAAAAAAAGTGCCGGAAAGAATCATGAAGCATCTGGGAAGAAGAATCATAAGGGCCATTGAGAAAGAAAACGGGGTAATCCCCGCCGAGCTCATTAGCGAAGTTCCCGACTATAAGCTCATAGAAGACCACAACGAAGCGAAGCAGAAAATGAAGTCCTATGTGGAAGAACTGATCGGGAAAACCGAAAGCCATGTCGATTTGTCTATCCTGCCCAACAGCCAACAAGCGGTTAACGAAGCCAAAGAAATCCTGGAAGATCCGAAATTTATGGTCCAAAAAGGAGTCCGATCGCTGGTAGACAAAGAGGCGCGCGTAGGCTACAAATCAAAAACAGACAGCTTTTACGGCTATAAAGTAGAATTTGCCATGCTCCCGGAAACAAGGATCATTACGGCGGTAACAGTGGAAAGCGGCGCCTATGTGGACGGCAGCCAATTTGAGGAATTGTATCAGCGAAGTAAAGCCTGCGGCTTACCCATCCAAGAGGTGTATGGAGATAAGGCCTATTTTCGCAAACCGATCTTAGATACCTTACAAACCGAGGCGGTAGAAGCCATCATTCCCGTAAACGCCTGTGTCTACAAGCTAGACGAAAGCCGTTTTAGTTACAACAAAGACAGCGACCAGTGGTTTTGCGAAATGGGCAATCATACCGAGAAGAAAGTGCGCCAAAAATACAAGAACAAAAATGACGTGTACCGCTATCATTTTGTGAAATCGCACTGTGTGCAGTGTCCGCAACGGCTGACCTGTGCTGGCAAGAATACGAAGAAAAAAGTACTGCGCGTCAGTGAACACTGCGCGCAATATTACGAACATAGTCAGCTTGCCAAGAGCGATCAGTTCAAGCTAAAGTACAAAAAGCGAGCCTGCCATGAGTGGAAGAACGGGGAAATGAAACGTTTCCATGGATTAGACCGTGCACGGGGGTATGGTCTAAAAAGCATGTCCCTGCAAGCCAAACTGACGGCCTTAGCCGTAAATTTGAAAAGGATAGCAGCCCTGATATCCTTTTGCGGCCATGCGTTTATGCAACAAATTGTCAATTTTGCAGCCTATTGCCGATTGACTCCGATTTTTACCCAAGGTTAGTTAAAAAAAACAGGCTTATATCAGTGGTTTCGGACGGTTCTCTTGAGTCGAATTTTATCCCCTATTCCCACGTGTAAGAACTGGAGCATAGTTCCTACCCTCGAATGGACAGGCGATAAAGTTGACAAAAAAGGAACGTCCCGTGCGCCAACGTGCGCCAAGAAGCACACGGAGTATAGCGGGTGGGAATCCCGCCTGGGAAGGCCTAGCCAGTCACCCAGTATCCAGCCTTGGGACTGAAGCGGTAACGCCAGGTCTAAGCGTAGGCAGGAAAGGTAGTAGGGCGAAAGCGCAAGCTGAAGATGTAGAATCCCGAAATCCCTAATGGGAAAGGTCGATGCATGGGACGAGCAGAAGACAATACCGAGTTTAGCGATAAAGGCGAGCTAAGCCCGGCGCCCCGGGATCGAAGGTCTTGGCATGCTACACACTGTTACTCCGTGTGAACTTGGGAGACCCTGCCGCTCTCCGATAGGAGTATGGCCGACAAGTTGAAGACAAGGAAGCCAAATGAGTGGCAGGGAGTCGGATTACGTAGTAGTACCAAGGAAGCAGGGTAATGCCTGCGGAGGGAAGGACGTAACATAGTAGAGCCCTTGGAAAGAGAAACAATGGCTGCACTAGAGGCAGAGAAACCATTGGAAACAAAACTGACATGGATAGCTGAGTTGGCCAAACAATAGCTATGGCTAAGCGTAAGTAAATGCTGCTATGAAGAGCCGGATGCCTTAATAGGGCAAGTCCGGTTCTGTGAGGGGGGCCGTCGCGAGATAGGCCTCTACTCGACCGGATGTCCCCTAGGAAGCCGTTTTTCTTTGTCCTGTTAGGAAGATTATTGAAGGAGTATAACTTTCCTTCTGGATAAGGCTTCCATCTTCACCAAAGGCTCGGCGCAAGCCGTGTTTTCTTACCCCGCAGAAAGTATAAAATTCATTACCTGATCTATAGGATAAGAAAAATATAAGGCTTCCGCCGGCGTCCTAAAGGACTTGGCAGAAGCCAAGTTTTTCTAATATTTTTATATAATTTTTATATAAATGATGCTATCCTTGTCCGATGCAAAAGAGGTGAGTAAATCTTGCTGCAATTGACAGATACGATAATGCTACGGGGTTTCCAGCCAAGGGAATCAGTTTTTGATGGACCATTGACAATATTCTTAAATAGTATAAAATGTATTTTATATGATGATATTTGCATGCAAATGGTAGGGGGGGGATAAATAAAGAGTGCTTAATATCTTTGATAGTATGTGTATTCTATTGGCAAAAGCGGAACAAAAACATTTCTTGTATACAAAAAAGCAACTTGAAGCAGGAAAATTAGCAGTATCCCCTGGCCAATCCGTAATTCTCTACTCCCTCTATAAAAAAGATAATATTTCGATATCTGAGCTGAGTAAAAACGTTTTTTTGGATAACTCAACACTTACCGGCCTGATTGACCGGATGGAACGTTCTGAATTGGTTCGTCGCGAGGGAGCTCCTTATGACCGGCGCGCTTACCATATTGTTTTAACTGAAAAGGCTAAGGATTTAAAAGAAGATCTTTTGAATGCACTGAGTGATATCGAAAAGGAAATGCTTAAAAATTGTGACGAAACGGAAATCAATATTTTTCGTAATGTACTAAAAAAAATCTTTACCAATTTTGATATGTAGTAACCTGCGTGTAAATAATTATGTATATATATGCCACAAAAGCTATGAGGGCAAGTTTTTTTAGTGGTTTAGTTTTTTCTACGGATTTCGAAGAATCCGGAGTTTTTTTTTGCTGACAGCATAGTGTAAATTTTTTTTGAAACTTTAAAATATTTAATTTAGTAAGGGTATTGCAATTTTTCAGACAATATAGTATTATGGTATTGTCAATAGTAAGATTTTGCAATTAATTGTTTTGCATGCGCAATTTACGGACGCAATATAAATACATTCTTAATATTAATAATTTTGTATTTATATAAAACTTCATATAATTCTAGTTTATTAATTGAAATTTTATAATATCGTTGTGAACTGGCTTGATGTACTATAAAAAAAGAAATTTTTTTGTTTATTTATTATGTATACAAATATTAGGCATACATAATATTTGCAAGAGTAATATATTAATATAATATATTTTTTTAAAAAAATAAACTTGATAATAACCGGGTTCCAGGCAAAGATACCCATAAGACATTGAGAAGTGTTCACCGGAGGTGGGTTTTTATGTCTACGGCAACCGGAAGTTAAACAAATCCTGGAAAAAGGGAGTAAAGAAAGGAGGTTAGTTGTTTTTCTAGGAAGGGGGGATTGCGGCAAGCATATTTAGGAGCCCTGTGCAATAATCGAAAAATTGGAGGTTTTTTCATGGAGGTATTTGGTATTCTGTTGAGCTTAGCTTTATTAGTCACCTTTGCCTACCGGGGGTTCTCAGTCATTCTGTTTGCGCCGATTTTTGCGCTGATAGCAGCAAGCTTGTCCAATTTGCCGCTATTGCCTAGTTATACTGAGCTGTTTATGGCGAAAGGTGTAACCTATGTCAAGTCATTTTTCCCCATCTTCATGTTAGGTGCAGTTTTCGGCAAGATAATGGAAGAAACGGGAATGGCCCAGAGTATTGCCCATGAAGTTATACAGCGTCTTGGGAAAAAACGAGTAATTATGGCAGTATGCGCTGCCGGTATGATTCTTTCTTATGGCGGGATAAGTATGTTTGTCTGCGTATTTGCTATTTATCCGTTTGCTTCCGCTATGTTTAGGGAAGCGCAAATACCTAAGCGGCTGCTGCCGTCATGCATTGTGCTGGGCGTATTTTGTTCGACAATGGATGCTTTCCCCGGCAGCCCGCAAATTCAAAACATCATACCCAGCACCTACTTGGGGACATCGCTCTATTCAGCGCCGGTATTAGGTACGATAGGCGGCATTTTCTTAATCATTGTCGGTTATTTGTTTATTGAATGGCGCGCCAACGTTGCCATGGCGCGGGGCGAAGGATACGGAAATCATACGCGCAATGAATCGATTATTGATGAGAATGCTAAAATACCTCCCTGGCAGTTAGCTATTTTACCTCTGTTGACCGTGCTGATTGTAAATGCCCTCATGACGTTTGTGTATAAGTGGGACCCAACCTTATTAGATGCATTCCAGGCAATGAAGCTGCCTCTGGTGGCAGCGTCGGTGAAAAACGCCATTGCGATTTGGGCTTTGATTGTTGGCTTGGTAACTGCAATTGTACTTGCATCTGTCACCGGATATAAATACATACCAAAAACCAGCAGCTTAAAGGATGCTATGAATGCCGGCGCACTAGGTTCCTTATTGGCAATTATGAATACAGCGTCGGAAGTTGGCTATGGCAATGTAATTGCGTCATTGCCGGGGTTCAAGGTTATTGCCGAGTCATTGTTGAATGTCGGTGCGAATGCGCCACTGTTTAATGAGGCTTTGATGGTTAATATCCTTGCCGGTATTACCGGGTCGGCATCAGGCGGTATGGCCATTGCCTTAGACATATTTGGGAAACATTGGCTGCAACTGACCGCGGCTCAGGGAATCCCGGCGGAAGTTGTTCACAGAGTCGCTTCCATGGCATCAGGCGGGCTCGATACTCTACCCCATAACGGTGCTATTATCACCTTGCTTGCCGTTTGCGGCTTGACTCATAGAGAAGCTTATAACGACATCTTTGGTTTAACCTGTCTTAAGATAGTAACAGCATTTTTGGTTGTAGGACTATATATGCTTACGGGGATTGTATAACTGAACGTAAAAGATAGTTGAATTAAGGACAGGCGTGAGCAGGAGGGGATTATGCCGCAACTGGGTTGAAAGCGGTTGTTATCACGGACAGTCAAAATGACTGCAACGGGATAATGAAATATTAATTGGGAGTGAGGTAATTATGGCCAAAGTAGTTACCGCCACAGAAGCAGCCAAATTGGTCAGGAATAATGTTACTGTGGCTACCAGCGGTTTTGTGGGTTGTGCGAATCCGGAAGCGCTGACGAAGGCGCTAGAAGAGAGGTTTATTACTGAAGGCGTTCCGCGTAATTTAACACTGGTGCACTGCGCCGGTCAGGGCGATGGTAAGGATTGCGGTGCTAACCATTTCGGACATGAGAATATGGTAAAGAGAGTAGTTGCCGGACATTGGAATATGGCTCCCAAATTAAGCAAGCTGGTTATCAATGAAAAGATCGAAGCTTATAATTTCCCGCAAGGAACACTAACCCACTGGTTCCGTAGTATCGCCGGCAAAAAACCGGGAGTAATCACTAAAGTGGGGTTGAATACTTTCGTTGACCCCAGGGTTGAGGGCGGGAAAATTAACAAAGTTACTAAGGAAGACCTGGTGGAAGTTTTGCAACTGGGTGGTGAAGAGTGGCTTTGGTATAAGCCTTTTCCGGTAAATGTTGCCCTTGTCCGGGGAACTTCCGCCGACGAAAAAGGCAATATTTCAATTGAGCGCGAGGCTGTCTCCGGGGAAATTCTCTCAATCGCCCAGGCGGTCAAGAACTCTGGTGGTATTGTTATTGCCCAAGTGGAACGTATCGTTCAGTCCGGGACACTCCACCCCCTGTTTGTAAAAATTCCGGGAATTATTGTTGACTACATTGTGGTGGCCGAACCGGCCGAGCACATGCAAACTTTTGCTGAACAATATAACCCGGCCTATTCAGGCGAAATCAACGTTTCTCTATCGGCTCTGCAGTTTATGCCGTTAACTGAGCGTAAAGTTATCGCCCGGCGCGCGGCGATGGAACTTGTCCATAACGCCAAGGTTAATCTTGGCATTGGCGTGCCGGAAGGCGTGGCAGCGGTGGCTAATGAAGAAGGTGTAGGCGATATAATGACTCTCACCGTAGAAGCCGGTCCTGTAGGTGGTGTTCCTGCCGGTGGGCTGAGTTTTGGCGCTTCTATCAACCCCGATGTGATTCTGGATCAGCCGTATCAGTTTGATTTTTACGACGGAGGCGGCCTTGATCTGGCCTATCTTGGCTTGGCCGAGACTGACAAGCAGGGAAATATTAATGTCAGCAAGTTTAAGGGGCGAGTAGCGGGCTGTGGCGGTTTTATTAACATCACCCAAAACGCCAAGCGGGTTATCTTTTGCGGTACTTTTACCGCGGGCGGGCTTCAACTTAAGATAGAGAACGGTCAGTTGACCATTATTCAGGAAGGCAGGAATAAAAAGTTTCTCGACCAGG
The DNA here is from genome assembly GCF_007641255.1 of Sporomusa termitida. Classification (NCBI taxonomy): domain Bacteria; kingdom Bacillati; phylum Bacillota; class Negativicutes; order Selenomonadales; family Sporomusaceae; genus Sporomusa; species Sporomusa termitida. The sequence goes on along the minus strand of NZ_CP036259.1, from coordinate 3,391,422 downwards.
TCGAGCAAATCACGTTCAGCGGCAAGTACGCCCAACAGGTTAACCAGCCGGTCATGTATATTACCGAGCGGGCAGTTTTTCACCTGACACAGGAAGGCATGTTGCTGACCGAAATTGCTCCCGGAGTAAATCTTGAGAAAGATATTTTGGCGCTCATGGATTTCAAACCAATTATCGCTCCGGGTCTCAAGCTGATGGATGCGCGTATCTTCCGGGAAGGGAAAATAGGTCTCCGGGACATGCTGGCAGAAACCGGAAAATAATGGGTGTTGCCAACCTCCGCGGCAAGAATCTCCACGAACGTGCCCGGGCCTTGATTGCAATAGCGCATCCTGACGCGGACATCTTATTAGCCGGCGGTATGGAAAGTATGACCAACGCGCCCTAGCTATTGAAAGTAAAGCCCGCTGGGGCTAACGCATGGGTAACAGCAAAGTCGTCGATGTCATGATCCAGGATGGACTGTGGTGCGCCTTCAACGGCTATCACATGGGCATCACCGCCAAAAACGTTGCCGCCAAATATGGAATCAGCCGGGAAGAACAGGACCAGCTAACCTTTGAGCCCCAAACAAAAGCCGTGCAAGCCATCAAGAATGGTGCCTTCAAACAGGAAATTCCAGAGTAGCCAGCAGCTGGCAACCCTATGTATTGGCGGCGGACAAAGTGTTACTACTATTGTGGAACTATGCTAGCACAGGTGATGTACGCACTATCCAGGCGTATTCAATAAAAAATAACCCGGTAGGGTTAAAAAATTAGGAGGAAACAATTATGAATTTTGTACTTACACAGGAGCAAACGGACATTCGCAAAATGGTTAGGGAATTTGCCGAGAAATCGGTGGCACCAACGGCCGCCGAACGGGATGAAAAGGAGTATTTCCCGCGCGAGATCTTTGATCAGATGGGCAAACTGGGCATTTTGGGTATACCTTATCCCGAAGAGTATGGTGGGGTGGGCAGCGATTTTGTAAGCTATGCCATTGCGGTAGAGGAAATATCCCGCGTATGCGCCTCCACCGGCATTGGGCTTTCGGTCCACGTTTCCCTTTGCTCCTGGCCGATTTTTAAATATGGCACAGAAGAGCAAAAGCAAAAATACTTACGGCCGCTGGCGGCAGGCAGCAAATTGGGGGCTTTTGGCCTGACGGAGCCTAATGCCGGGACCGATGCGGCAGCGGGTTCCACGACTGCAGTTAGAGACGGAGACAATTATATCATCAACGGGACTAAAGTCTTCAACACTAATGGCGGTGAAGCGGAAATCGAAGTCATATTCGCCGCCACCGACAAAGCTGCCGGACTAAAAGGCCTGAGCGCATTTATTGTGGAAAAAGACACTCCCGGCTTTAAATTCGGGAAAAAGGAAATAAAAATGGGGATTCGTTCTTCTGTACAAAGAGAACTAATCTTTGAAGATTGCCGCGTTCCGGCTGTCAATCGCCTTGGCAAAGAAGGCGAAGGCTTCAAAATTGCCATGACTACCCTGGACGGTGGGCGGATTGGTGTAGCGGCGCAAGCTCTTGGCATTGCTCAGGGAGCTCTTGAGCAAGCTATCAAGTATGCAAAGGAGCGGGTACAATTCGGCAAACCTATCGCCAGTAACCAGGCAATTAGTTTTATGCTGGCCGATATGGCTACTAAGGTAGACGCAGCCCGACTGCTGGTGTATCGGGCAGCCTATAACAAATCCAATCACATTCCTTATTCCAAAGAAGCTGCGATGGCCAAAATGTTTGCTTCCGATGCGGCCATGGCGGTGGCCACCGACGCCGTGCAAGTCTTCGGCGGTTATGGCTACAGCCGGGAATACCCCGTAGAGCGCCTGATGCGGGATGCCAAGATTACCCAGATTTATGAAGGCACCAACCAGGCAATGCGGATGGTTATAGCCGGTTCCATTCTGCGGTAAAATTTGCCGCAATCTTCACGATAAAAGAGCGGTTATCGTTTACAGCAAGGCAGGACAGCTTGCTAAACTAACTAAACGAAAGCTATCATCGGGCAATTGGATTTTACGTCCAAGTTAGCCCATGCGTCTTAGATTCTATAGGAGGCTTAAGCATGGAGATCGTAGTATGTGTCAAGCAAGTACCCGACACTACCGAAGTAAAGATTGATCCGGTAACCAACACCCTCATCCGCCAGGGAGTGCCCAGTATCGTCAACCCCTTCGACAAAAATGCCATGGAAGCGGCCTTGCAGCTAAAAGAAAAGCACGGCGCGAAAGTCACCGTGCTTTCCATGGGACCGTCGCAGGCCCAAGATGCCCTGAAAGAATGTCTGGCCATGGGAGCCGACCAGGCGATCCTGATCAGCGACCGGGCGTTTGGCGGCGCCGACACCCTGGCCACCAGCTATACGCTGGCGGCGGCCGTCAGGAAGCTTGGCAGCTACGACATTATCTTTTGCGGCAAACAAGCCATTGACGGCGACACCGCCCAGGTCGGCCCGGAAATGGCGGAACATCTGGGGATCGCCCAGATCACCTATGTCGCCAACCTGGAGCTAGCCGGTGACCGGGCCCAGGTAGAACGCGAGCACGAAGAAGGCTATGAGATCATCGAAGTCAAACTGCCGGTGCTGGTATCGGTCATCAAATCCCTACACTATGAACCGCGCTACCCGACCGTCAGAGGGACCATGAAAGCCAACCGGACGGAAATCACCGTATGGACGGCCGCCGACCTGGACGTGGAAGAACAAAGACTGGGGCTCAAAGGATCGCCGACCCAGGTCCGAAAAATATTTACCCCGCCGCGCCGCACCCAGGGGGTAGTCATCCAACGGGATACGGCCCGGGAAGCCGTCGCCGAGCTTATGCACCGCCTGGCCGACAGCAAAATCGTCTAACAAGGGGAGGGGAACGGACACCATGGCAGTAATCATAACGCAAGAGTGCATCGGCTGCGGCGCCTGCGAAGCGGTATGCCCCTTCGGCGCCATCAGCCTGCAGGCGGACAAAGCCGTAATCGGCGACGCCTGCACCCAATGCGGCGCCTGTGTCGACACCTGTCCGGCCGGAGCCATCCGGCGGGAAGCGGAAGACCAGGCGGCCGCTATGGATAAAAGCCAGTACCAAGACGTCTGGGTCTATCTGGAGGTTGCGGCCGGCAGCCTTAAAAACGTCGGCCTCGAACTGCTGGGAGAAGGGCGGAAACTGGCGGACGCCATGGGCCAAAAACTAGCGGGCGTCCTGCTTGGCAACAACATCGAAGCGCTGGCCCAAGAAGCCTTTGCCCACGGCGCCGACCAAGTGTACCTGGTGGCAGCGCCTGAGCTGGCCCGCTATAACACCGACGGCTACACCGCGGCCTTCACCGACCTGATCCACACTTACAAACCGTCGGTGGTCCTGCTGGGCGCCACCAACGACGGCCGCGACCTGGGGCCGCGTATCGCCTGCCGGCTGGGCACCGGTCTCACGGCCGACTGCACCGGGCTGGGCATCGACGAGGCGACCGGCCTGGTGGCCTGGACCCGGCCGGCCTTTGGCGGCAACATCATGGCCACCATCCTCTGCCCCGAACACCGGCCGCAGATGGGGACTGTTCGCCCCTCTGTATTCAAACGGCCGGTGCCGGACTACGCCAAAAGCGGGGAAATCATTAAAGTGGCCAGCAAAGTAAAGGCGGCAGACATTCGTACGAAATTCCTCGACCTCGTCCAAGTCTGCACGGTATCCTGCAACCTGGAGGAAGCGGAAATCATCGTGTCCGGCGGCCGGGGCCTGGGCAAACCGGAAAACTTCTGCTACGTGGAAGAACTGGCGGCCGTACTGGGCGGAGCGGTGGGAGCATCGCGCGCCGTCGTGGACTCAGGCTGGAAACCCCCTATGCATCAGGTAGGGCAGACCGGTAAAACGGTAGGGCCGAAGATCTATTTTGCCTGCGGCATCTCGGGCGCCATCCAGCATTTGGCCGGCATGTCGTCCTCCGACATCATTATCGCCATCAACAAAGACCCGGACGCGCCGATCTTCCGTATGGCAGATTACGGCATCGTCGGCGACGCGGTGGAGGTATTGCCCATTCTCACCGAAGAGTTCAGAAAAATAAAAGCAAGTTGAAAGAGGGGATTACGGTGGAATGCAAGCGGGTATTAGTCATCGGTGACGGGCAGATGGGCAGCGGCGCTGTCGACCGCTTAGCCCGGCCCATACCATCCTCGCCAGCAACGCTCCGTCCTGCCGACACGGCATTGGCCGCGCTGACCCAGCATCCCGATAAATTCGTCGGCATGCACTTTTTTAATCCGGCTCCGGTCATGAAACTAGTGGAAATCATCCGGGGTCTGGCGACCAGTGAGGACACCTATAGCCGGGTAAAAACCCTGGCCGAGAAACTGGGCAAGGCGCCGGTAACGGTGGCCGACTTTCCGGGTTTTGTCGGCAACCGGATCATGATGCCGATGATCAACGAAGCGGTTTATACCCTGATGGAGGGCGTGGCTACCGCCGAGGACATGTGATAATTGCGCCAAGCTGGGCTTTAATTACCCGCTGGGACCGCTCGACCTGATTGGCAACGACAGCGTTCTCTACATTATGGAAATGGAAGTGTTGTTCGCCGGCTTTGGCGACGCAAAATACCGTTCCTGTCCGTTGCTGCGGAAATGGTTCAGGCCGGACACCTTGGCCGCAAGACCGGCAAAGGCTTCTACGATTATACGCAAAAATAAAGGAGAGGTGTTCATTATGAGTGGGTATGAAAATTTATTATCGGAAGTTCAAGAGGGTATTGCTGTTGTAACGATTAACCGTCCTAAAGCTTTAAATGCTTTGAATGCAGCGACCGTATATGAATTGGACCGGCTGTTCGATGAACTGGCGCAAAACGATGCCGTGAAAGTTGTCATCGTTACCGGCAGCGGGGAAAAATCCTTTGTGGCCGGCGCCGACATCACCGAAATGCGCAATTATTCCGCCGTTGAAGGCCGTAACTGGGGCAAATTGGCGCAGGCTGTCTTCAGTAAAATTGAAAATTTGTCTAAACCGGTCATTGCAGCAGTCAATGGCTTTGCCCTAGGGGGTGGCTGCGAGCTGGCCATGGCCTGCGATATTCGGATTGCATCGGAAAAAGCCAAGTTCGGCCAACCGGAAGTTTCCCTGGGGATACCTCCCGGATTCGGCGGTACCCAGCGTCTGCCGCGCTTGGTGGGCAAAGGGCGGGCTAAGGAACTGCTGTTCACCGGCGACATGATTGACGCTGCCGAGGCCTACCGCATCGGATTAGTGAATAAGGTCGTGGCTCCGGCAGAACTGCTGGACACCACCAAGGCTTTGGCGCAGAAAATCATGTTCCGGGGCCAGATCGCTGTACAAGTGTGCAAAGCGGCAGTTAATGAAGGGCTTGATGTTGACCTTGATTCGGGTATCGCCTATGAAGCCGAAGTGTTTGGCCTTTGTTTTGCCACCAGCGACCAAAAAGAAGGCATGGCTGCTTTTGTCGAAAAACGCAAAGCCAATTTCACCGGGAAATAAATGCCCGAAACTATCGATTGGTGCAGGGTGGCTCTAAGAACGTAAGGGGAAATGAAAACTATGGATAACGGGGATATATTACACGTTTTTTCTGCTCCTTACCGTATATGAACGAATTGTTATTGGGTGATGTCGGGGTGACCTTGACTGACTGCAAAAAGTATTTATTGGCAAAGCCCGGGGAAAAATTGGATCTTAAAATCAACGCTGGTGATCCTTTAAAACCGGGGAGTGCAGTATAGCGCGCCGTGCATGAACAAAGACGTGTGGTCACTTCAGCAGACTAGTGCATTAGCACAGAAATTAGATTGTCACGCAACGCTGTTGACCGAAGATCAGTATAGCCAATAGCGTTGCGACGGGAGTCGACCGGCAATTTATCCAATATGCCAGGCTGCTTTTTCCTCTGGCCGCCAAATCTCAATTATTAATCTGGTAAGCATAAAAAAAGCGTGAGTCATTTCAATGATCATGTGAATTTATTTGGTGGACGTTCCTGGTGCTACTGTTGGCGCAGCAGCACACAACACAGGGGCGTCTTTTCCTTTTCCATTCTTGATATGGTCATTGTATACAGCAGCTGAATTTGGCAGCTAGAGTAATATTGCCACTTTAATCGAAATATTGTTTACATAATCGTCCAATATTGACAATGGTAATTTTTTTTTATATTATAATTAAGGCAATGATAATGATAATTAATATCGAAGCTATTTTCGTTATCATTGCCCGGAAATAAAGGTGGGTATAAGGGAGAGGTTTTAATTGAACAAAAAGGCAAAAGTCCTACTGTACGGCTTAATCTGCAGTGCAATATCATTGGGAATAGCGAATGATGCATACGCAGAAGAAGAGGAATTTAATTTTGATGAATATGTTGTGACCGCAAGCCGTATTCCCGTAAAGAAAAATGAAGTAGCGGCTAATGTTACCGTTATCGGCAATGCTGAGATTGAAAAAGGCACTTATAGTAAAGTATCGGATATTTTGACTGCAAATAATGTAAATATGGGAACAAGCAGTTATGGTTCTTACCCCATCCTTAACGGCGATGACCGTGTTCTTGTCATGGTGGATGGCAGAAAAATGAATTATGCGCACCATAACGGCTTGAACTATAATGGTATGAATATTAATAATATCGCCGTAAAAAATATTGAGCGCATTGAAATTGTACGCGGCCCCAATTCTTCTCTGTACGGCAGTGCGGCTGTCGGCGGTGTTATCAACATCATTACCAAACAGGCCAAAGAAAATAGTACAAAAGTAACAACGGAATTCGGCACATGGAACTCTCAGCGTTATGCCTTAACGACAGAAGGCGTCGAGAAGGATATAAGCTACATGTTTACATATGATAAACAAAAGCGGGATAATTTTAACTATAAAGATCCAAGGACAGGGAATAACAGAGAATTTAATTCCAGTGAAATTGACAAAGAATATGTAAATTTCCGTATAGATAAACAACTTGGTGATGATAATGAGCTGTCGTTGGCGATAGAGCGTATGGAGGATAATGGTGGTTTTGGCATTGGTTTGGCGGATGTAAATACTGGTGATGTTTGGAATCCAGATACACGTCGGAAACTTTTAGATGTTAATGTTGCCTTGACTTATTCATGGAATAAAAGTCAAGGCGGGGCAGATAGTTTCCGTATTTACCAAAATAACAGTGAAGGAAATACCCTTTATTTTGGCAGTCCTTATAACTATGATCTCAAAGCAACCGGGGCGGAATGGCAGCAAAGCTGGCTGGTAAACGAGAATTATACCTTGGTTGGTGGGGCCGAGTTACGCAAGGAAGAAGTGAAAGAACTAACCGGTGGGGCGAATTTACAGGGCGATGTTACAACAAGTGCCGCTTTTATAGAGAACCGGTGGAAGTTAAAAGATGATTACTCGTTGACAGTAGGCAACCGTTATGATCACCATAGTACTTTCGGCAGTGATGTTACTTCTCACGTATCCCTGAATAAAGCATTATCTCCGGATACGAATGTATATATATCCTGGGGGCAAGCGGTCAAAAATCCGAGAGTACTGGATCTCTATGCCCATACAGCGACCTGGCTGCCAAATCCGGATTTAAAACCAGAAACGTCTAAAACAGTTACACTGGGTATGGATACCAAACTTGATAATAAAACAAGTTTACAGGCCAGCATCTATCAAAGCAAGTTGAAAGATGCCCTCGATTGGGTGGTTCTGGATCCGGGTACAGGCCTTGGCTGGTGGACCAACGTGAATCATGAAAAAAGACAAGGTTTGGAGTTGAATGTAAAGAGAAAACTATCTGACCGTTGGAATGTCAATGCCGGATATTCTTATGCAAAAGTGGAGAAGCAAAGTGGTACTGATAACTATGCACTGGATTCGAACAATAGCCGTCCCAACGGATATTCTTTAGGAGTCCAGTATAATCAGGATAGATGGGATGCCGGGTTAACGATGCTGGCAGCAACCGGGCGCAGTACGGCAGCCTATACTTCGGATTCGTATCTAGCATTGGACATGAATATTCGCTATCAAGCCACAAATGATACGCAGATTTACTTTAAAGGCTATAACCTGACTAATGAAGGTTATGAACTTGTTGGTTATACTTACGGTAGTACTGGGGTATATCCGATGGCAGGGCGAAGCTTTGTTATGGGTATAGAACACCGCATATAGGTTTTTATCCCGGCTAGCTTAGCATTTAATTTTAATAAATAGGTACTGCCTACACTTGTAGTAAGCAGTACCTATTTATATTAAAGATCATATATACAGCCAAAAAGGTAAGATTTTTAACAGCGGTAAAGTGGCGTAGAAAAACGCCTTCCTGTAGGGTAAAGGAGAATATAAAACGTAATGTTGAATGGTAAACATGTAAAGGGTTGGTATGCAGTTCATAAATGGACTAGGCCAGCATTTCCGGTTCTTTGGCCGGCCGCCCCAGATGCTGGCAGTACGAATCCTTCAGCAACTCGTTAATGAAGCTAAAATCCACATTACCAGCGATAATCTTCAGAATATGATTACTGGGAATTTTATCATAGAGCACGCTATATATACTTAATTGGTGCGGCACATTTTTTAGCAAGGCAAGCCCCTCCATTACGCAAATATCTACCGTTATATTTTACCATAATTCAGGGGCGCTTGCTTTATTGACTTTTTCAGTGCTTTCGAACCGTCCCCTTGAGTCCAGAATATTGCTGTAATACTGCACCAATACGGCTCTCCTGCAACGCAAAAAAGAACTCCTGTAAAATCGCACCGGATCTTACAGGAGTTCTTTTTATATTGGCTGATAAATAAGGGTAAGGGGGGACGACAGACTGTGCGAAAATGTTTCGGAAAGGAGTTCGATATGCGATCCGCGACCTTGCAAATCCACCCTGTGGCTCTAATGTCATAACATACGAGCTGAATCTTCGGCCTGAAGATATCCATTCCAAGCAACTTGTAAATAATCAAGTACTGATTTCTCAGTTACTCGATTGATAAACTCTTCTTGGTCAGTTGTCCGAATCAACCCCTCGTAAGTCGGATTACCGAAGTCATCGACTTCAATTAACACTCCATACTTGTTAGGGATACCTTTTTCTGCATTAACAAATAAAGGATTTGCAGGCCCTAACATGGTTTGAAAATTATCTTGCCATTTTTGATTATATGTTGTTAAAGATAAAGCATTTGATCTATTCGTTGCCAGTTCTTTGGCAATGTTCGTTTCGATATTGAATGAGTTCGAATAGTTAGTTAGAGCAGAATCTGAAGTCATTGGTGAGCCAGATAGCTCAGCATGACTCCGTAATGAATCAACGAATTTATACCCGTGCCTTATCTGCGGTGGATTATTAGGATTATTATACTTTTCACCAGATATATCATTAGTTGCCCCTGGTAACCAGCTTTGTATTTGGTTAAGCTTCCCTCCACCCCACAGGCAGGAATCTATATCAAGCCACATAAGATTACTTGCCACTCCGTATACAAAACTAGCTGATGCAGTAAACGACATAAAAGCTGGGTTGAAGTAACCATAGGTTCCATCATAAGACCTTTGCAGATCATCTATAGCACCTGTTCTGAAAGCATTAATTAGAACAGTGTAAGTATACTCCATATAGCCTTCCGTGGAGGGAGGAATAGCGAGCGATTTATATTTTTCAATAAATGCCTCAAAATCAAACGTATAGGGTACTATATATGGATTACCATCAGGACCTAGCACGTAATCTCCCTTATAGGTTAAAAATTTAGCTCTTTATATCAGATTAGGATTTTCATTGCCGTTTTTACGCTTCTCATTGTTTCAGCGCTTATTTCATTTGCCCGCCTTGTGCCGCAGGCAATCAAGCCTCTAACTTCGTTTTAATGATTTTCGAAATAGATTCTGCGCTCACGGAATGGCTCAAGTATTTGATTAAGTCTACTGTAAAGAGCTTTTTTACAGGCAGCACAACCAATTCTGGCTTGCCTGCACATATCAAACTCATCAATATTGACGATAGCTCCGTTATGCGCGCTATCTGCCCAATACGGCACCATCGACTTCTTTCACTGCCCCAATATCTCGTTTTGTTTATCGCGCACTTCTTTGCAGGTTCTTTTAACCTTAAGGCTGAATTGTCGGCCGACTTTAATCAACTTGGTAATATAGCACAGTATCCAATAAGGAAATAGATAAAACCCGCACAGTAAGCTTGCCGTCTCACCAGGCGGTAGTCCCCATGAACAGCCGTTTAAGAGTCGAACACAAAATAAGGCCTTCTTTCGGCTCTCTGCAAAATTAAAAAAGTGGCCAATTCGTTGCAGAGTGAGCGGGTCACACCTTAGCTCCACAGCTCACTACTTGCAACGCATTGTCCACTTTTTTTGGGGAAACAGGGTTTTGAAGTCTACCACAGCAAGTTGGTTAGCTCCTATAGGAGTTTGCGGGAAACTTCTTGCTGCTCGTTCTGCTGCAACCGCCAATAGAAGGCCTGCTTCCTCCTCAACTGCTCAGTTTCTTAAAGCCCCGTGGGGAATACAAGAAAGGCGATCGTCGCCATAATGCCGGACAAAACAAAGAAGAGGAACGTATAGGGCAGAATATCCTGGAACTTTAGTTTAAATGCCGCCAGGTATGCCAAGGCCCAGAACGGCTGGATGTTGTTAGCCAGCTGCGCCCCGGTGCTGTAAGCGTTGACTACATGATGCGCCGGGACGCCCAGGTGTTGACCGGCGGAAAGAATATAGGGCGCCTCAATAACAAATTTGGAGCCGCCGGACGGGACGAAGAAATCCATCATCGAAGTATAAATCACGACAATCAAGGCGTAGGTTTCCGTCGTGGAAATGGAGATAAACCAGTGGGTAATGACACCTGCTAACCCGGAATTACTGATAATGCCGAAAATACCGGCGTACAACGGAAATTGAATAATAACACCAAAAGTCGTATTAACCCCTTGTTTGACGGAAGAGATAAAGCTCTGCGGCGTTCTGTGCAGCAGCAGCCCCATGGCAAAAAAGGTAAAGTTAACCATGTTTAAATCTAACTTTCTTACACCGTTGAGCCAGAAGAATTTTGCCACCCAGAACAACATGACGAGCGCCAGTAGCGTAGGCAGGACGGGAGAACGCTCCCACCGCTCCGCGGGGCGCAAATCCTTTACATCGCCGGTTGCCGGCGGGACATGGGCAAATTCGCTTGCAAGCGCTTCATCAAGCTCTACGGCATTTTCTTTCTTCGGCAGCAAATACATTACCAGCAGGGGAATAGCAAAAAGCTGGATGACCATAAAGGTCATGAGAAATGGCGACAAGGCTGTCTGTGTCAGGGGAATCAGGCCACCTACCGTTTTCTCCAAAAAATTGCCGGGAGTCGCCATTAGCAGCGGGGCTGCCTGGGACACACCGTTGGCCATGATGCACTGCGTGCTGTAGGCCACGGCCGCCAGAAAGGGATAATGAATCCCCAGCCCCCGCTTGCGGACCGCTATTTGCTTGCCCATTACAATCGAAAGCATTAAACCGATGCCCCAGTGAAACCAACATACCACCCCGACCACCAGACAAAACATGAGCATAGTCCGTTTGGGGGTCTTAGGCCAATCCACCAGCTTAATGATACCGCTTTTAACGAACTTGGAATCGGCTACGACAAAACCGCTGATCATCATCAAACACATCTGCATGGCAAATGTCAGCAACAACCAAAAACCGCTAGCGAAATCGTCAACCAGCTCGACTGGTCCGTGGTCTGTAAAGACCAGGGCCATTAGGTATACGATTACTGTCAACGCCAGTACGAAGACCATGGAGTCGGGTACCCAGTTAAGGCTCCATTCCGTAAATCTGTCGACCAAGCGCCGGGACGTGTTCTTTTCAGATCTATTCGCCGAACTCAAACCAGCCATAATTATACCTCCCTTAATAATACCAACGTTTTTTCCTCGTTTATTTCAACTCATTCGCAGTATTTCACCTTGACAAATCGAACTGCTTCTGCGATAGACCGGCTATGCAAGGTACACTGGACCTGTCATGATTTCCCTTTATACATCTGGCCGGTTGCATCCGCAACCAGTATAGCGGCCAGTACGTCTTGGTCAGTTACCGGAAACGGCTCGTTGTGGACAGACCGCTTGGGCGCCGTGATCGCTTGCGCCACCGCAAGCAATTGCTCGCGGCTAATATTGTCCATACCGCAATCAGCCAGTGTCGTCGGCAATCCCACGCTCAGACAAAACCGCAATACTTCTTCCAGTTCTTGACGCGGACGATTTTCGAGGATTAATTGTACCAGCGTTCCGAAAGCTACCCACTCACCATGGTACAAAGCATGAGCGTTCGGCATGATCGTGAACCCATTATAAACGGCATGAGCCACGGCAATGCCGTTACTCTCAAAGCCGATGCCGCTTAACAGCGTATTGGCTTCGATTACATTCGCCAAGGCTTTGGTGACAGTCTTATTTTGAATCGCCAGTTTTGCGGCAAAGCCATCGGCCAGCAGAGTTTCATAGCATAATTTGGCAAGAGCGTACGATGCCAGTGTGAATATTCCCCCCGCATAATTTTGCCGGTAGCTTTCCACGCAGGTGCGGGCTTCAAAATAAGTGGCTAAGGCATCGCCCATGCCTGCGACCAGCAGCCGGGCCGGGCTGTTAGCGATAATGCTGGTGTCCATCAGAACGACACTGGGATTTCTTCCGGTGGACAGCACTTCCTGAAAACTGCCATCTTCATTATAGAAAACAGCAATCGCGCTGGTCGGCGCGTCACTGGACGCCACCGTAGGAATAATTACCACCGGGAGCTGTTCATAATGGGCCACGGCTTTGGCCGTATCGATCACTTTACCGCCGCCCATACCAACAATAACTTTGCTTTGATAACTTTTGGCAAATGCCCGCAGGCGCTCCACTTCCCGTTTTGAGCATTCACCGCCGAAAGCCTCATAGGCAACGGCAATATCGGTGTCCTTAAAACTGTCTTGAATGATCCCTTGCAGCTCATTGAGTCTTCCTTGGCTGGCGATGATTAAAACGGCTTTACCCAAAACAGCGACATATTTACTAATATGGGACAACTCACCGTACCCTTGCACATATTTTCCCGGGAATGCTATTACTTGAGCCATTCTGCCCAACCTCCTAACGTATTTGCAATCAGCTCCATAATTCCGCAGTACACACACCACCGCTACCACCAGTTAGTATAACAACCTCTCGCGCCGCAGGAGTTCTGCTTTCTCTGGGACAGATAAACGTCTGCTGCGCCGCGAAGCGTTGCTTTTAGAGTTCTAGCGCAAAATGGCGCCGGCGATAACCATGCGTTGGACTTGATTGGTTCCTTCATAAATCTGGGTAATCTTCGCATTGCGCATTAGACGTTCTACCGGATATTCACGGCTAAAGCCATAGCCGCCAAAAATCTGCACTGCATCTGTTGTAATTTTCATTGCTGCATCGGACGCATACATTTTTGCCATTGCTGCTTCTTTGGCGAAAGGCTGCCCCTTCTGCTTCAGGTAAGCGGCGCGATAGGTTAGCAGCCGGGCGGCATCCAGTTGGGTGGCCATATCAGCGAGCAGGAAAGCGATGGCTTGATTGCTGGCGATGGGTTTACCAAACTGGACCCGTTCCTGAGAATATTTGATCGCATGCTCCAGCGCGGCTTGGGCAATACCGAGAGCCTGCGCCGCAACCCCAATCCGCCCGCCGTCTAACGTGGTCATTGCAATTTTAAAACCGGCGCTTTCTTGGCCGAGACGGTTCTCCACCGGCACTTTGACATCCTGGAAAATTAATTCTTGCGTCTGGGAAGACCGGATACCCATTTTGTGCTCCTTTTTCCCAAAGGTGAAGCCGGGCATGCCTTTTTCCAGAATAAAGGCGGTGATGCCTTTGACACCTTTCGCCTTGTCGGTCATGGCGAAGACGAGATAGATCTCGGCCGCACCGCCATTGGTAATGAAAATTTTGCTGCCATTCAGGACATAGTGGTCCCCGTTCAGTACAGCCACCGTTTGCTGCGCAGCAGCGTCCGTGCCGGCATTTGGCTCAGTCAGGCCGAATGCGCCGAGCTTACTTCCCTCTGCCAGCGGCACCAGGAATTTTTGTTTTTGTTCTTCAGTGCCATAGTTATAAATCGGCATGGCGCATAGTGAAACTGATGCTGCATAACCTGTTTGCACGCCGTCATCAACCCGGGCAATTTCTTCGTTGGCGATAATGTAACTGATATAGTCGCCGTCAGAACCGCCGTAGCTTTCCGGAAAACAAATTCCCGTCAGCCCGAGTTCACCGGCCTTATCGAGCAACGCCCGCGAAAATTCCTCTTTGTCTTCCCGCTCCATCACCCCTGGTGCGATTTCTTTCTCCGCAAACTCCCGCACCATTTTTTGAATCATTTTTTGTTGCTCATTAAATTCGAATTGCATAAATCCAACCTCCAGCTTTTAAATAGAACTAAACCCGCTAATGCGAAATGCCTGTCATTCGGTTTACCTTGCCCCTTACCGCTAGCAGTCCCTAGGCACCAACACTACCTCTTTCACCATTCAGAATATTGCCTGTGTGATTTTACACCTTGATTAGCATTGCCGTTCCCATGCCGCCGCCCACACACAGGGACGCCAATCCGTATTTCCGGTTAGTCCTTTGCATTTCGTAAATCAGGCTAACGACAATTCTGGTTCCTGAAGAAGCTACCGGATGCCCTAAAGCGATCGCTCCGCCGTTCACGTTTGTTTTTTCTAAAATGGATTTTTCTGTTACATTATACTGCTTGGCCAATTCTTTTACACAACCCAAACTTTGTGCAGCAAACGCTTCGTTTAACTCCACAAGCTCAACTTGTTCAAAATTCATTTTCGCAGCAGCCAATGTCTTAATAATGGCCTTAACCGGCCCGAGACCCATTATGGCGGGATCAATGCCGACTGTTGCCGACGAAATTATTTCGGCCAAAGGCTGCCAGCCATTTTCTATTACCGCCTTTTCCGATGCCAGAATGATTGCCGCCGAACCGTCATTCAGCTGAGAAGCGTTGCCGGCAGTTACTGTGCCCTCTTTCTTAAAGGCCGGTTTTAATTTCTGCAGCCCCGCAAGCGTCGTTCCGGGAGTATGGCTTTCATCTGTAGCGAAAACCATTTCCACACCTTTTTTGCCTGCATGCTTAATAGGAACGATTTCATCAGCGAAACGCCCGGATTCAATAGCCTGCTGCGCCCGATTCTGTGAACAAACCGCAAATATATCCTGCTCTTCTCTGGAAACACCGATCTTCTCTGCCACATTTTCCGCCGTTACCCCCATCAGATAACCGTTGAACTGATCAATTAACCCGTCGCAGAATAACGAATCCTGAACGTCTATGGCTGTGTTGCCCATCTTAACACCTTTTCTGGCCTTATTGGTCAGGATAAAAGGTACTTGCGACATGTTTTCTACGCCCCCGCATAAGACAATATCTGCCCCGGCCTGAATTGAGTTATAGCCCAATATTAAGGCCTTCATGCCACTGCCGCACTGCATATTAACAGTGGTTGCGGGCACTTCAACAGGGATTCCCGCCTCAAGCTGCGCTCTTCTGGCAATGCTCGGCCCCTGCCCGGCCGAATGCTGATGGCCAATAAAAATTTCATCAATCTTAGCAGCGTCAAACTGGGCGTCCTTAATAACCTGCTTCATTACCTGGGCAGCCAGATCGCCCGGCTTTACAGCTGCTAAGCTTCCCAAAAACTTACCTATTGGACTTCTTTTTGCTGCCACAATATATACTTTGTTCATTATTTTGCCTCCCTTAAGTCATAGGAATAGCGACGAGTCTTGGGTGCGGCCTCATTTATCGTACTTATAGAAACCTTCTCCGGTCTTCTTGCCTAACAGCCCTGCATGAACGAGTCTCTGCATATATGCACTCGGTCGGAAACGGTCGCCATAGGCATCAAACAGGATTTGGTCAACCTGCATATTTAGGTCGTGGCCTGTTAGATCGAGCAGTTTGAATATCCCCATTGGGTGCCCCAGTCCGTAAAGGCAGACCTTATCTACATCTTCAACGCTGCAAACCCCTTCCTCAACCAGCCGGCAAGCTTCGGCCGTAAAGACATGGAATAATCTATTCAAAGCAAAGCCAGTAACATCCTTAACCCTGACAGGCTCCTTTTCAATGGCCAACAGCAGTTCTACTACAGCCGCTACCACTGTTTCCTCGGTTAAGTAGCCGGGAATAACTTCAACAAGCTTCATAACGCTGGCCGGAGAATTGAAATGTGTGCCGATAAACCTCGCTGCCCGTTCTTTACTGACAGTCGAAGCCAGCTTGGTGATTGAAATACTGGAAGTGTTGCTGGCAATAATGCAGCTGGCTTTACAAATTTTATCCAGTTCCTTAAAAATTTGTGTTTTCACATCAAAAACTTCGAGCACAGCTTCGATAACGATATCGCAATCTGCCATATCGGCAAGGGTTTCAGTTGTGGCAACCCTATGCAAAATAGCGTCTTTCTGCTCTGCCGCCAGTTTGCCTTTACTAATATTCTTATCTAAAATCCCGGCCTGTCTCGCCTTGCCTTTGTCCGCGAATTCCTGTTTGGCATCGCTCATTATCACGCTATAGCCACACTTTGCAAAACACAGGGCGATTTCGGCGCCCATCATCCCGGCCCCAATCACGCCAATTTTTTTCACTGTCACTGTTTCAACATCTCCCATTTTAGTAATCATATATTTATTAACCAAACGGTTTTTATGTCACTAACAAAGCTTCCATACACAACAGAGGGGAAAATGGATACTATGAAGCATTGTCCAAATTCACTCATCTGATACTGACAATTTCTTGTTTTAGAAAGTCTTCTACCTCATCGGCTGTATATCCCAGCTCAAATAAAATTTCCCGGGTATGTTCCCCTAACAACGGAGCCCCGCCCGCAAATCCGCGCTCCGCTTTAAATTGGATGGGAGTATTAGGTAATATGGCCTGTTCACCATTCCGATAGGCAAAATGGTATAAATAATCATTTGCCCAGGCCTGTTCGTCCTTAGCCACCTCGCTAAAGTGTAGAATTTTGTCGCAGACAATATCTACAGCCAGCAGCTTTTCGCACCATTCATCCCGGTTTTTTGTGGCAAAAATACGATCCAGCAATTGTACAAATTCCTGAGAATAATTCTTTACGGCGCGTAAAGTGTTATATCTTTCGTCATCAATTAAATCTTCTCGGCCCACCACCTTACAAAATGCTGAATAATAACGCTCATATTCGATAATGCACAATAACAGCCATTCCCCGTCCTTACACTTATACATTGCGCACAGGGGGCTAGACGGAAACAACCTGGATTTGGGGAATTCATCGCCATAACGTTCCTGGGTAGAGGCTACCATCAGACCTGCACTCCAAATCGCATTCCCCAGCAAGGAAATGGATACTTTTTCGCCTTGACCAGTCCGTTGCTGTTTGTATAAAGCGGCACAAATTCCTGCACATAATATTGAACCGGTGGAATTATCACCAAAAGCATAGGCTTGCGTCAAGGGTGGGTCGCCCGGCTGACATAAATCAGTCATCATACCACTACGAGCCCAGTAGGCAGCTACATCAAAACCAGGTCGCTCCGCATCAGGTCCTTTTACACCATAGCCGGAAATATGCGCCCATACCAGCCGGGGATAAAGCCCTGCTAACTCTTCATATGTTAGCTTTAATTTGCGCAAGGCCTTCATACGCAAGTTGGTGATGAATACATCAGCCTCAGTCAATAATTTATACAATATCGCCTTTCCTTTTGTACTCTTTAGATCTACTGCCAGCGAACGTTTATTGGCATTTTGAATTTCCCAGCAAGGATTCTCTTCTTCGGTTGCGGGTGTACTGCCTAATGTACCGTAAAAACGCCAGGCATCACCGTTTAACGATTCCACTTTGACAACGTCGGCACCCCAGTCAGCTAGCATCCGCGCTGCTCCCGGCGCTGCGGCAAATGTGGATAAATCGACGATCTTTACCCCTTTCAGAGGTAATTCTTTTGACATATTCCTATCCTCCCTAGGCATCTTTTTCAAACGCTTGCGAACTTGTTACTGCACCGGAACTTATATCAATGCAAATAGGTGCCAAGAAAAACATTGCGGCCCAAATGTTATAGAAGATCTGATATACCTGCCATTTACTCACCTCCATTGGGTCGGCAGAGTGTCCATAATTGCTTAAGTAGGACCGAAGTTTTTTTATTCATTGCAGCAACGCCTTAACTACAATGCAAGTTTTGTACCATTTTCATTTGCTTCTGTATTTTTAGTTAAATTGGTTTTGAAATAAAGGTCCCAGCCGCCATGGAGCCACTGGTGACTACGCCTGAATTATAAAAGCGCAAGCTTTCGTACCGTAGAGGCAGAAAGCTTGCGCTTTTAAACTTAAATCCGCTTTGCAACTTGCAGCGTTGCTTTGGAGTTCAACTTCTTTCTCCATGGAAACACTGCCTCAGTAGCATTATTGGTACAAAAAAAGTAGCAATAATGCTACTAGTAGTATTATTGCTACTTTTCCTACTATTCAGGAGCGAATGCGTCTTAATTTTCGGTATAATATTGTCTTGTGTATCCCGATCTTTTCGGCCGCTTTTCGAACATTCCCCTCACATTGGTCTAGGACTTTAAGAATATATTGCTTCTCAGCCTCGGCAACAACTTCTTTTAAGGTAATGTTATGATCACAAAGATTTATCTGCAAAACATTTTCCGATAACTTTTCACTTTTATGCTGCCTCCCCCCCTCTTCCCCAGCGCCCTCTTTTAAAGATGGGGTAATGATATTCCCATTTATTAGTGCCAGCTCGGTTTCAGGGCAGGAACCTGTAATTACTAGTCGCTCGACGACATTACGCAACTCCCGCGCATTTCCCGGCCATTGATATTGCAACAACGCATCCATTGTCTGCCTGGTAAAAGTTTGGCCATAGCCATATTTCGTATTGAACAACGATAAAAAATGCTCAGCTAGAACAATAATATCTTCCAGCCTGTTACGTAACGGCGGTATCTGAATCGGAATAACGTTCAATCGATAATAGAGATCGTCACGAAACCGATTCTCTTCTACCATCTTTTTTAACTCCCTATTCGTAGCCGTGATCAAGCGAAAATCTGTTTTTCTGCCGGTTACACTGCCAATTCGTCGAATTTCATGACTTTCAAGCACACGCAGCAATTTAGCTTGCAGATGCAGCGGCAATTCTCCTATTTCGTCCAGAAATAATGTTCCTTTATCAGCAAGCTCCATGAGACCCACTTTCCCCTGCTTGGACGCCCCGGTAAAGGCTCCTTTTTCATAGCCAAACAATTCCGATTCCATAAGATGCTCTGGAATCGCTGCGCAATTTACATCTATGAACGGGCCATTGGCCCGCAAACTATTCTTATGCGTATATTTTGCCAGAAGATCTTTACCTGTGCCAGACTCGCCAAATAATATGATTGTACTATCGGCTTTTGCCACAGTATTCAGCTTGTGCAAAATGTTTTCCATTGCCTTACTAATAAAAACAATATTGTCTTTTTCGATGTATCTATGTCGTAAGTATTCAACTTCTGCTCGATACCGCTTGGTCAACGCCCGTTCCTCTTCGATCATCTTAATAAAGCCATCGACCCGCTCAGTATCAAAACTGTTGGTAATCACCACCGATACGTTGCCATCATCATCAAGAATCGGTCTACTTGTAGACACGATTTCTTTGCCGCTTTTAGTGCGATATATGCCTGAAAATAGCTGCTTTCTTTCGATAGCCTCCATAGTTGTCGACCGATCGTAATATCCTGCCTCTACCAGATTCTTTACATTAGCCCCCACTAGCTGATCCTCTGTCATATCCAACAACATACACACCGCAGGATTAACCACTAAAATATTTCCGTTTTTATCTGTCACAAAAAAGGTCTCTGCCGACGCGGCGATTAATTGAGCATAATCTGGCTTATTTTGCACCTTGCAGTCCCACCTCTCTGCGCCTGTATTTTTTTACTTTCCTACACCAAAAACCAGCTGGAACAGGTAATATGCCCTCTCCTTTACAATTTTCAAGGAAGCAATACTGGCCAAGCTTCGCATTCTCTTGCCCCTTGTATTTGACATAAGTTTGAAAATCCCTTTTAAAGACAACGGGGACGGAGACAACGGTCGAGTTTTTGTCACCTTTTATTGCCTGCACTATTAAGGGCAGAAACTATATCCCAATTCTTAAGGAAAAGTGTCAAGAGAACCGTCCGAAAGCACTGGAAAAGTCGATAAAGCAAGCGCCCCTGAATTATGGTAAAATATAACGGTAGATATTTGCGTAATGGAGGGGCTTGCCTTGCTAAAAAATGTGCCGCACCAATTAAGTATATATAGCGTGCTCTATGATAAAATTCCCAGTAATCATATTCTGAAGATTATCGCTGGTAACTTCATTAACGAGTTGCTGAAGGATTCGTACTGCCAGCATCTGGGGAGGCCGGCCAAAGAACCGGAAATGCTGGCCAAGATCCTCATTTTGCAATATCTATATAACTTATCCGATGTCAAAGTCATAGAAGAAGCCCGATTAAACTTAGCCTATATGTGGTTTTTGGGACTCAATCCCGAAGAGGATCTGCCGGACGCCAGCCTGCTGGCCAAGTTTAGGAAACATAGACTAAAAGAAACCAGTGTGGATGATATGATTCAGGAAGTGGTTCGCCAGTGTGTGGAAAAAGGCATAATTAAAGGAACCGGACTAAGCATTGACGCCACGCATACCCAGGCCAGTACTAAAAAAAAGTGCCGGAAAGAATCATGAAGCATCTGGGAAGAAGAATCATAAGGGCCATTGAGAAAGAAAACGGGGTAATCCCCGCCGAGCTCATTAGCGAAGTTCCCGACTATAAGCTCATAGAAGACCACAACGAAGCGAAGCAGAAAATGAAGTCTGCCCCGTCCCCCCTTTGATGGACAGTAGAAACGCGTAGTATACTGGAATCAGAGAGGGGAATGAAATGGTGAAACAGTTTAGCGCCGAGTTTAAACTGCAAGCGGTGAAAAGAGTAGAAGCGACCGGTGGGCCGGTATCCAAAGTGGCAGCCGAGTTAGGGATCAATGAGAATACGCTTCATGGGTGGTTGAAAAAGTATCGGGAAAAACCTAATGCCCCTTTTCCCGGCAGCGGCAAGCTCAGTCCAGACGATGAGCGGCTAAGAAAGCTAGAACGAGAAAATCGTGACCTGCGGGAGGAAAATGAGATTTTAAAAAAGGCGGCAGCGTACTTCGCGAAGAACCAGAAATAAAACGGTTCAAATTTATCAAAGCTAACCGCCAAACCTATCGGGTGGAGAAGCTGTGCAAAGTGCTGGGGGTATCCCGCAGTGGCTACTATGCATGGGAAAATCGCCCGAAAAGCCAAAGGGACTTAGAAAACGAGGCCATCTTGGCGCAGATTGAGCAACTTCATCAAACGAAACGCCATGTTTATGGTTGCCGTAAAATCTATCAAGAGTTGCGCCGTAAGGGTCTGAGAGTAAATCATAAGCGGATAGAACGCCTGATGAAGCAGGCGGGCATTCACTCTAAAACAGCCAAAATATTCAAGGCCACTACGAATTCGAAACATGCCCTTGCCGTTGCCGAAAACCTGTTAAACCGTGAGTTTACAGCCTCCAGGCCCAATCAAAAAATGGTCAGTGACATCACCTATCTATGGACGGAGGAAGGCTGGCTGTACGTGGCTGCCATCATTGACCTATGCGGGCAAAGAGTGGTCGGATTATCCATGAGTGAGCGGATGACCAAAGAACTGGTCATGCAGGCGTTAGACAGTGTCTGCAAGCGAGCTCGGCCGCCCCACGGCGTACTCATTCACTCCGATCGTGGCAGCCAGTATTGCTCTAAGGATTATCAGGATGTACTCAAAGAGCGCGGATTTATTTGCAGCATGTCCAGGAAGGGCAACTGTTGGGACAACGCACCAATGGAGGCATTTTGGGGCAAGATGAAATATGAATGGCTGATCGGGCAACGGTTTCAGACCCGCGAACAGGCCAGGGCCGCCGTATTTGAATATGTGGAAATCTTTTATAACCGGCAACGAATTCATGCCACCAATGGATACCGAACTCCCGAAGAGTACTATTTGTTGGCTATGGCTGCTTAAATCAGCGAAATAGTAAGCTATCCTGTGAAAAACTATGTTATCCTTGTGCTTTTTCTGTCTATTGAACGGGGGACGCCGCATAGTTCGCCCGTATCCCTGTCGACGATGGCCGCTGTCTGACCAGCCCAATCCACCTCTAACTGTTCACCCGGTTTTCGACTAATGTGCATCGTCGCTTTGGTAGTTGCCGCGAATTTTCGGTAATAATTGCAGTATTGTGTGTACTTTAGAGGAATCTCATTGCTGAGACGACAGGCCTCACAGTACTCACTCCATAGCAAACTAAGTGTAACGCCGCTTTTTGCCATCTCTCTGTGAATATGCTCGCTGTCTGGAATCCTGCGCGGCGATACCTGAATCCTTTCCGGGAATAACATTAGCTGAAGGTCTGGGTCGCCAACATCCTCTGGAAGCGGCCATAGCACGCCCTTCTGGTCAGCGCGGCTTAGTACATCGGCAACTGTGTTGCGGGAGCACTGACAACTTGATGCAATGCTTCGCTGGCTTAAGCCCATTTTGCTTAGCCTTAGGATATTTCGATACTTGGTCATTCTGAGTCCTCCCCATGTTTATTTGTGCTCTGCATTTCAGTAGCACTGTCTCCATTTTACTGGAGAAAAACATGGGTGGCTCTCAGATTAACATAGTGGCTCTATTAGATTAACAGGGTGGCTCTCAAACATTAACTCAGTGGCTCAATTGGCATTAACTTATTCAGGTTAAGGTTTTGGATGGGTTATTCATCTGCCGAATCAGCGTTGCCGAATGAGTTAAATGCCATTCTGCGAATTTGCCGCAGGATGGCATTATTTAGTATTTTTCAGTGTGGGTTATTAAGAACACCTGTAGACAAATTTGACTATAGGTAGTAATATTATCATATAATAAGGATATAAAAATACTACTAAGGGGCTGGTTTTCATGATGAATATAAAGCCGTCTGCGGCAATCCGCAAGAACTATAACGAGGTATCCGAGTTGTGCAAGCGCTCGGGTGAGCCGGTTTATCTGACAAAAAATGGCGAAGGTGACCTTGTAGTTATGGACATTGCGACCTATGCGCGGCGGGAGAGCATGCTGCGTTTACGGGAAAGCCTGGTTATTGCCGAAGAGAGCCGGCTGCAAGGAAATAGGGGGCATTCTGTAGACGATGTATCTGCCATGATGAAGGCCGCTGTCCGTGAGGTGCTGGATGGGCAGCGAAAATAGAATATTTACGGTTGTCATCTCCGAAGAAGCTGCCCAAATGCTGGTCTCTCACGCCCGGTTTTTAGCCCAGGTCAGTGAAGCGGCAGCCGCACGGCTTATTGAAGATTTCCAGAGCATGGCCAAATCGCTGGAGCAGTTTCCTGAAAGGAATCCAAGCCTGATTGATCCGCTTATTACGCCAGGGAAATATCGAAAGCTTTTGCTTGAGAGATATCTTTTGATTTACCAGATCAAAGGCTCCGTCGTTTGCATGGATGCGATTGTGAATACCCGCCAGAATTACGGATGGTTGCTGTAAATAAAAAGCGATTGAGCAGAAAGTCATTGTGATTTACTGCTCGATCTTGTTTTTTAAGTATCTGTTTCATCGACATTACCTTAGACGCAGGGGACGGTTAGCGTGAAAGTTAATCCTTATTTCAGCAATTCTACCGTGGCAAGCATTGCCATGACTGTTTTCTTGAGTCAACTTTTATCTCATTGTAAGAGCATTGTTCCTGTCTTTTAATATACAGTTGACTCTCTTAGCATAATTTTATTTTATATATTTCTGCATAAAGGAAGCTCTTTAACCTTCTTAACAAGGAGGTTGGCGTTTTTTGATGAATAAAAGTAGTATTAATTTATCGTAATTGGGGTGGCCACATTGACGAAATGGTGGATGGTTCGAGCTGGAGATAATAATGAATTAATATGATCCCTCGATCAATCAGCATTACCCTAATATTATTGGGGTGAAATGGGATAAAAAACGGTTATTACGCGATGTACTCTCGCAGGAGCAAAGAACTCCTTAGGCGGCATATCTACTGTATTTAGAGTCGACGATTGGGGCGGTGAATTTGATACACTGTTAGCCGGTAAAATAGTTGACATTGAACCAATGCAAGAAGAAGCGGACGCTGAATTTAATCATAATGATTTTATCCAACAAGCTAAATCAATGGTTGAAGACGCTATTGGCCATTTAGATCCATGGGAAATGCAGGACTTAGTTGCTGGTATACTACGGGCTATGGGTTATCAAGTACGGGTAAGTCCAAAAGGACCTGACGGAGGAGTCGATATCTTGGCTCACAAAGATGCTTTTGGCTTTGAAAAACCTGTTGTTAAAGTGCAAGTTAAACATAGAAAAGATACAAGTTCGGCCCCCGAGATTCAACAGCTTCTAGGAGCTAGCCCAATGGGGGGAAGCTGCATTTTTGTTGCAACAGGCGGTTTTAAATCTACTGCTGTAAAGGTCGCCCAACAAAATGATGTAAAATTAATTGATTTACCCGGATTAGCAGATTTACTGACCGACTGGTATGAGAGTCTTCCTAACGAGACAAAAGCGCTAATTCCGATGAAAAAAGTTTATGTTCCGTTTAAATGAATTTTTTCCTGCCCTTTAATGGTACAGGAGATCGAAAAGTGACCAGAAAGGATCGTGCCCTTTGTCTCTCTATGGACCGGGGGAGGGGCAGGAATTATATCCCGATTTTTATGAATTCTGTCGAGTGATAAAAAGGTATAAATGACTCAAGAGAACCGTCCCTTTGAGTCTGGATCTATCGAGAAGAATCGCATTGAAATATTGACTGTTTTTGCCATGTAAAATATACTTAAGTAGAAAAATAAATTACGTACGTAGGGAGAGTAACATGGTGAAGGGTTTTAGTTATTCATTTCCTGCTATCAGAGGAATTCAAGCTAAAGAAGAATATTATGTGGCAATGTGTCCTCTAGAAGTAATTTCTAAAATATTTCAATCTATCGATGAAGATTTCCCACCCGAATTTAGAGCTCAAAGGATTTTGAATAAATCTAGAATTCCTGAAATTACTGGTTATATAATAAATAATCCAGATAGTTATGTATTTTCGTCACTTACAGCTTCTGTTGATGGTGATATTATATTTACTCCATTTTCAGAGACGGATTTAGGAACACTTCAGATACCAATAAAAGCCAAATTTTTAATAAATGACGGCCAACATAGGAGGGCCGCAATAGAAGAAGCTCTTAAGATCAATAAAGAACTGGAAAATGAAACAATCTCTGTTGTCTTTTTTAAGGATAATGGCTTAAAGAAGAGTCAACAAATGTTTGCAGATTTAAACAAACATGCAGTCAATACAACAAAGTCGATTGGAATTTTATATGACAATCGTGATCCATTAGCGTTATTATCTAAAAAAGTAGTTGAGAGTATTCCGTTACTGAAACGTTTCACAGATCAAGAAGCAGATAATTTATCAAAATATTCCCCTAGAATTTTTACTTTAACAAATATACATAGTTCAATTTGTTGTATCCTTGGAAAGAAAAAAGGCGACAAGATTAACAAAAATGATGAAAAATTTGTGATGGATTATTGGAAAGCGCTATGTAATACCATGCATGAATGGAAACAAGTTCAGGACAAGGCTTTAAGCGCTTCTGAATGCAGGAAAGATTATATTAATGCTCATGGAGTTGTGCTAGTAGCTTTGGGGCATTTAGGCAACTATCTTTACTGCAATAACATTCAAGAGTATGTGGAATATATAAATTGTTTAAATAAAATAGATTGGAGCCGTTCAAATAATAAAGACTGGAATGGACGAGCCTTAACACCTAAAGGAACTATAAATAAAAATACTACTGCGATCAGGTTAACTTATAATAAAATTAAGCATTTAATTGGTTTTAAACTTGATGAACAGGAAAAGACACTAGATGAAATGATGATAAATCAAAGTGAGGCACAACAATGAGCAATGGGCTATTTCAAGAATCTGTAATAGATGACATATTAGACGAAATTGAGTTGGTCTATAAACATGATAAAAAACCTTGGATAATCGGTTATAGCGGGGGTAAAGATTCAACGACTGTTTGCCAGCTAGTGTTTAGTATGTTAAAACGTTTACCCAAAGAGGAACGTATAAAACCAGTATATATAGTATCTTCCGATACTATGGTAGAAAATCCTATAGTAATAGAGTATTTGAAAGAAATGCTGCAAATGATTGACCAGAGTGCTAAAGCACAAGAACTGGCCATATTTGCGCGTCTGGTACGGCCACGAATAGAAGAAACTTTTTGGAGTTCGCTTATAGGGTTGGGGTACCCAACCCCAGAACCACCAGGCTTTAGGTGGTGTACTGATAGACTAAAAATTTATCCGTCAAATAGATTTATTCGTGAAAGAGTTGAAAATGAAGGTGAAGTAGTCATTCTTTTAGGAGTAAGAAAGGCAGAAAGTGCAGCAAGAGCAAGGAGAATTGAAGAAAGAAAAATAGTGGGTAAACTATTAAATAAACATGAAGTGATTGACGGAGCATACGTATATAACCCAATATCCGAACTTTCAACTGAAGAAGTTTGGTCTATTCTCTTGAATACCAATAATGGGATATCTCCATGGGGATCAGATAATAATTTTCTCTTGTCACTATATAAGAGTGAAGAAGGGGGAGAATGCCCATTCACAATAGTTGAAACAAAAAAAGATGCTAATATACCAACTTGTGGCAATACCCGTTTCGGTTGTTGGGTTTGTACAATGGTAAGAGAAGATAAATCACTGAAAGGGTTCATTGAAAGCGGTGAGCGGTGGCTAGTACCATTGCGGGAATTTCGTGATTGGTTATTAAGCATTAGAAATGACCCGAACTTAAGAGATACCAAGCGAAGGGACGGTACCGTATATGAAAAGGGTGATGGGAGCCGGGGGTTTGGTCCTTTTACATTAA
Organism: Sporomusa termitida; assembly: GCF_007641255.1. Classification (NCBI taxonomy): domain Bacteria; kingdom Bacillati; phylum Bacillota; class Negativicutes; order Selenomonadales; family Sporomusaceae; genus Sporomusa; species Sporomusa termitida. Next base: position 3,364,356 of record NZ_CP036259.1, on the reverse strand, counting down.
CAGGCCGAAAAATTATTTTGGAAAAACTACTGGAAGTTGAGAATGAAGTTGGCATTGACCTTATTACCATCGATGAATTGAGAAAGATAGATGAAATCTGGGATAAAGAAGGAGATCTTTCCAGAAGAGAATTAGTGGATTTATATAAAAAAATTAAAGGTAAACCATTGCCATGGGATACCTTTAAAAAGCCACTTTATGATGAAAAGATTATTGATCAGCTAAAAATATATTGCGAGCAATACGGTATTGAATTTGAATTAATAAGTAAGCTTATTATTTCAATAAACACTAATAAACTTAATACTCGTAGACCAGTGCTTAAAGAATCTTTTGAAAAAATTCTTAATGCTTCATGGCTACATCACCATCACATTAAAGAAGGTTTTGATTATGATAATTAATAAAATTTGTTTATGTAATTTTGGCTCATTCGAGGGGACAGTAAATCTTGATATTGCTGTGAATTCAGAATTTCAGAATGTAGTTCTAGTTGGTGGAAAGAATGGAGCAGGAAAGACTACATTATTTACAGCAATAAAATTAGCTTTATATGGGCCAGTTGCTTTTGGCTATGATAGCACAACTTCTAGTTACTATCGAAGAATGAAAAAACTAATTAATAAAAATTCTCTAGGTAAACCAGATTTGAATACATATGTTGAACTCAATTTTGATTTAGAAGAAGAACGAGATTTAGCTAACTATAAACTTATCAGACAATGGAATTATGAAGAGCAAAAATTGATTGAAAAATTTTGTGTTTATAGAAACGGCGAGATATTAAATATTGAAGAGAGAGAGAGCTTTGAAAGTTATCTAAAAATATTAATTCCCCCGCAATTATTTGACCTGTTCTTTTTTGATGGTGAAAAAATAAGTGACTTCTTTCTTGAGGGGAATAGCGCAAAGAATTTAAGAGAAGCGCTTTTGGTCCTTTGCGGCTATGATACCTTTGATATTATGAAAAACAATTTTCGAAGATTTATTCATCAAGAGCATGACTATTCATTAAATGAAGAAGAGACTAATGTTGCAAGACTAAAAAATGAGTTAGATAATAACGAGAAATCAATTATATTAGAGAAGGTAAAGATTTCTGATTTACAAGCTGAAATAGAAAAGACTGAAGAAGAAGAACGGCAATTGGAAAAGGATTTTAGAAAAGCTGGTGGATTACTCGCTCAAGAGATTACACAATTAAAAAATGAGATTTATAGAGAAGAAAAAAATAGAGAAGAAAAACATGAGTGGCTTAAAGAATTTGCCAATAATTATTTGCCTTTTATTATAGTTAATCCGCTTATTTCGGAAGTTAAAAATCAAATAATCAAAGAAAATAAATATCAAAAATATATAGCAGTAAAAGAAACACTTGATGAAAGCTTTATTAGTCGAATTATTCAAGACCAAGTTAATAATTCGAATATAAGGATTGTTGACTCTTACGATCAAGATTGTGCCAATGTGTTTTCACGAATTTTATCAGAACATATAGATGAGAGACTTAAGCCTAATTTTGATCTTAACTCATTTGAGTTGATTCATAATCTGTCTCATGACAATGAGGAAAAGGTTCTAGAGTTAATTCGTATTATCGAAGGCATGGATATAAACATTATTACTGATACTAAACTTGACATTACTCGGTCTTTAGCAAAAACACAGAAGCTCAAAAAGAAACTGGAATTCAGCGAAAAGAATAATGAAGAACTTTCAGCATATTCTTTGTTTATAGAAGAAAAAAAGGAAAAGATTCGTACTTTGATTATGGATAAAGGAAAAGCTGAAATTTATTTAGAAACCCTAATTGAGCAAAATAAAGAATTAAAGGTGAGGTTAAATAAAGCTCAGGAAATACTTGAAAGCGTTAGAAAAGATAAGTCAATTTATCTTCTGTGTAACAAGTCATATGAAATGTTATCAGACTTTATACCAATGTTAATAAAAGATAAATTAAGTGATATTAAGAAAAATTTCATGTATATGTTTAAACAACTTATTTCCAAGGACAACTATGTTGACGAGATAGAAATTGATGAAGATTTTAATGTTACACTTTATAGGCGCAGTAATATGCGAATGGACAAGCTCGGCAATATAATTGAGAAAATTGGATTAGAAGCATTTTCAACTCAAATAGGAGAACTTTGTGTGAAAGAGTTGATAATTACTTTAGGAATTTCTAAAAAAACAGAGTTAGAAAAGAATTTAGTAGGATATGAGGGAAATCAAGAAGTTACGGTTCCAATTAAAGTTGATATTAAGGAATTTTCTAAGGGTGAACAGCAAATATATATTATGTCACTTTACTGGGCATTAGTCAAAATCTCCAATAATAGAGTGCCTTTTATAATTGATACACCATATGCACGAATAGACAGTGTGCATCGGGCAAACATAACTACACGCTTTTTCCCAAGTCTAAGTAGTCAGGTTCTAGTATTATCGACTGACGAAGAAGTAAATCAGGATTATTATAAAATACTGAAACCGCATATTGCAAAAGAATTCCTTATTGCTTATTCTGATACTGAACAACGTACATTATTGGATGAAAAATATTTTTTTGAGGTTGCATCATGATATTTAGGTTAAGAACTTCTCAAAAAACGATGACAATATTCACGGAGTTACAGAAGAAAACTAATTTAAAACCTTTTGCTTTATCCAAGATAGCTATTGCCTTATCGTTAAAAGAAGATCAAGATAGTTTGCGATTTGACACAGATACGAATGGCTTAGATTTGAACAAGCAAACAATAACAGGAAAGTATGATAACTTATACAAATGTTTGATGGAACAGCACTGCGGATATCATCTCACAGAAGAAGATTACTTCCCGAAATATGTAAAAGCGCACTTAGATAGAGGCGCTGTAATTCTTCATAACGAATTTAGATATGCGAAAGACTTAATCTCATATCTGGCTGGACTTGAGGGGGCTGCAATATGATTTATCTTGATAATAGTGCAACAACTCCGATTGATCCCGAAGTGAAGACCGCAATGCTTCCATATTTAGAAGAAGAATATGGAAATCCTTCCAGCAAATATTACTTGCTCGCTGAAAATGCTCGGAGAGCAGTGGAAGAGAGCCGCGCAAAACTGGCTGAGTTAATAAATGCAGATCCTGACGAAATTATCTTTACGAGTTGTGCGTCTGAAAGTAATAATATGGTTATTAAGGGAGTTGCCGACTACAAAAAGCACGTTGAGAACAAAGGAAATCATATACTCACATCATCAGTCGAGCATAAATCTGTACTCCAGACTTGTCAATTTCTAGCCGGCTTTGACACTGCAATCATGAATAAGGAAATGAATCGCTTTAGACCTGGAAGAAGGGCGAATAAGATAATAGATAGAGGATATGAGGTGAGTTTCCTTCCAGTAAATGCTTACGGACAAGTTGAAAAGGAAACTTTGGAAAATTCAATGAGGGAAAGTACTACTTTAGTTTCGATAATATGGGGTAATAATGAAATTGGTACGCTTAACTCAGTAACAGAGTTTGCAGAATTATTTCGGGAAAGGAGTATGTTATTTCACTCAGATGCAACACAAGTATTAGGAAAAGTTAATATTGATGTCAAGGAAACTCCGATTGATTTTTTATCTTTCTCAGCGCATAAAATCTTTGGGCCAAAGGGAATAGGGGCCTTATATATTCGAAAGGATAAATATGGCCTGAAGCCCCTGCTGACAGCTCTTATACATGGTGGGAGTCAGGAGGAGGGTTATAGAGCGGGCACACTTTCCGTTCATAATATTGTTGGCTTTGGAAAGGCAGCGGAGATAGCAAAAAGAGATAAAGATACCTATATTCCACATATACTACAACTAGAAAAAAAGCTCAAAGAGGAGCTTCTAACTAACTTCCCAAGTATTCAATTTAATGGCCATCCGACGGAAAAGATTCCAGGAGTAATAAGTTTTACGATTCCAGGGTTAAGTAATGAATTGTTTATAAAAAAGATAAAAGATGATGTGGCTATGTCAACTGGATCGGCATGTTCTGCTGACGAGCCTTCATATGTATTGAAGGCGATAGGGCGAGGTGCAGCTACTTCAAATACATTTAGAGTCACTATATCAAAAAACGAAAAAGAAAATGATATTAATGAATTCATAAAAAAAGTATGTACAAGCTAGCTTGTACATACTTTTTAAAATCTATCTTAAAGAACGTCAGCATCAAGAATCCTTTCGTAGTTCTCTTTATGAATATTATTAATATATGAATCATTTACTGAAACAATGAATTTCCTAAACTCAGGATTTTACTTGCTAATTTATTAATTGTGTCCCAATCGAGAGTGTCCTTACTTTTCGCAGATAATAAATTTCAAAAGTAAGCTTCAACTGAATCTTCAGCTTTTGCAGGCCCTGCAATTGAGTATATTGAGTATTGTAGTATTCCGGACCTGAATACACGCCAGTCCGGTCGTAGGAACCTGCGATTCCGGCTAAATAGAAACCGTGATACCAGAGGTGGAACAGCCTGGCAGGTCCTCCTATATAATGTATTTATGCCCCTACTGGTGTAAAATGCATTTGGAGGAGGTCAGCAAATGACCAAGTACCGTGGGATCCTAGATTGCAAATCTGGGATTTAGTCAGCAGAACATTTGCCTACAGCAGCAATGTCTAAGTAAACAGTCAAGCGAGTCATCAATAGAACTAGGGCGCTGAACATCTCATGTCCATTGGACGACAGCGCTTTTGGGACGGAGGCTTGCAAGCAGTATGTATTCAGTCAATATGTCAGGCTTCCGGATCTGCTTTTTGATCTTGAAATTGCAAGATCAGAAGGATGCTACAAAAAAACGTTAGAAAATATACTAAGCCAATGTTGCTCATCCTGGATGAATGGCTGCTCCTAAAACTCCCAGAATGTGAAAGCAAGAATATCTTTGAACTTTTTCATAAGCACTGTAAAAAATCCGCTACTGTCGTCTTTTGCTCTCAGTTCCGCCTGGAAAGCTGGTATGAGCAATTGGGCGGCGAATGGTTAAGATAATAGGTAAAAGCTTCAGCGAGTGGATTATTCAGTGCGGTTTCCATTTCCAGACAGGTGGTTTCTAAACCTCCGGAACTGCGGCTCCGCCGCAACTGAATATCCATTATTTATTGTCAAAATTGTCTTCAGAATCCGATATACGTAGAGTAGAAGAATTATTAGTTTTTCAAGGTAAGTTTTGTACCAATTTTTTCAAATTAATTTTTATATTATTTAAGATGTCATTATTTATATCACTATGTAATACAATATGTTTTTTACTTCTATTATATGTTTTTATTTGCTTTAATATGTCAAGATTTTCGCTTAAAGCAGTTTTTAAATTTCCACGCTCAAAACGCAAATAAAGATTACCTTCTTTATCGTTAAATTCTAGTCTAAATAAAAAATCTTTGTCAATATCGAAAGAGCCCTCAGAAGATTTTTTATATAAATGTATATTACGTTGCAGTCCAATTGCATGGTATGACCTGTCATAAATATTCTCAAAAAACCATATAACAAAATCCTGAATAATTTCGCTATTCGGTAGCCTGTTTAGAAATACAGCAACTTTTTTATTAGTTATTTCGGATCTAATTTCACCAATACTTCCCCAATCTTTTTCTTTGTATTCTTCTAAAGTTGTTGTATTACTCACACTAATATAAGTTTCTATGTTTATTAGTTTTTTGCTCAAGTAATTCATTGGAAGTTATATTTGACCATTCAAAAAAAAGTTTAAAATAATCAATAATGCTAGGTGGTAAAACATATGTATCGATATGTTTAAATTCGTCATCATTATTATCTTCATTGTTATTATTTTGTACCAGATAACAGTTTCTAAAGATATGTTTACAAATAATAGTATTAGAAAAATAAAAGATCTATAGAAATCTTGTTCAACATCTTTTATAAAGCCCAGAAAGTTTAATAAATCTAAATCAATGTAATTATTATTAAATATAGCATTTTTTGTATTTGAATTTAATAAAAACATAGTTTAGAAAAAATTAAGTTAAGGATACGTTTTATTCGTCTCAGATTTATATTTGCCTTTACAATAAGTTGCGTTATAAGTTTTTTGGGGTAATTTATTTTTAAATTCTTCATAATAATTTTTATTGAATTCTTTAAAGTTTGCTGAAATATATTGCTTTGGCTGTATTAAATAACTTATAAAAGTAGCAATTCCATCTGTGTTAAGCGGTGGAATATTAAAAGGTATTTGAATTATTTTTTCTAGATATTCTCTGGCGAATTTACTTAAACTGCTTTTATAGGGATGTTTATTAGTTTCTAAAAAATCATTTTGATCTTCTTCTTGTTGGAACTGTCACCGCCGGGATATAATTGACCCATAGAGCCGAAAAGAAATTGACCCACACCAAAATCATAAGCTACCATGGGGATTGACAAGATCACCAGGAGGTAGCAAATGTTAAGGAGTGGGCTAATACTTATGATACGGCAAAAAGCTTTGGCGGGTCAATCCCCGTATACAATTGGCAAAGAATTAGGTATATCGAAAAATACGGCAAAGAAATATGCTGCCGGTGATACAGGACAGCACCGGCTGAAAGGTCGGACAAGGCCTTCTAAACTCGATCCATTTAAGTCCATAATCGACGAAATGGTACAAAACGGCATATTCAACTGTGTAGTAATCTATGAACACCTACAAAACCTTGGTTATACAGGCGGCATTACCATCCTTAAGGACTATGTGAAGGACATGCGTCCAGCAAGGAATTCACCGGCGGTAAGGCGATATGAAACCCCTCCCGGTAAACAGGCTCAGATGGACTGGGGCATCACTCACTACCTGGATGAGCATGGCATCGTTCATAAAACGCCGGTATTCGTGATGATCATGGGTAGCTCAAGAAGTAAGTATGTGGAGTTCACGAAACGCTGCGATTTCTACAGCCTGCTTCGCTGCATGGTAAACGCCTTCGAATATTTCGGCGGTGTTCCCCAGGTTGTTCTCACTGACAGGATGAAGACAGTCATTGATGGCAGCGAGGCCGGCAAGCCGCTCTGGAATAAGCGCTTTGAGGATTTTGCCGCCGATATGGGCTTCCTACCAAAGTTTGTCGGCCGAGAAGGCCTCAGACTAAAAAGGTAAGGTAGAACGGCTTGTGGACTATGTAAAAAAAACAACTTCCTTCCAGGCAGACAGTTTCTGGATGTTGACGACCTGAATCTTCAGGCACTGGAGTGGTGCCGTAAAGTGGATAGCAAACCACATGGTACTACGGGCGAAATACCACTTCATGCTTTACAGAAGGAGCCGCTCCTGCCTCTACCGGATAAAGCGGTTCGCGATAACTATCGCTGGGAACTGCGAAAAGTGACGCGCGATGGTTTTGTCAGCTTTGATGGAGCTAAATACGGCGTACCTTGGCAGTATAGCGGACGTGAAGTCAGAGTGCGAATTTCCGGTGACAAATTTGAGGCTTATGACGGCGAAGTGAGAATCGCCCATCATAAAGTGGTATATACATCGGGCAGAATCGTCTGGCTCAAAGGCCAGTATGAAGGATTGGCAGAAAGAAATGGGATGGCAGCCCCGTTTTCGTATGCGAAGCAGACGGACAACCCGACGGTTGAAATCAGGCCGCTCAGCTTGTATGACAGGGTTGCCGGGGTGATCTGATGATAGAACTGGAACACACCCGTGACCTTTAAAAGAACTGGGACTTAGCACGGCATCTGAGCTGCTGGATGCACGGCTAGGCTGCGGCTCACAGTGAACTAACTTATTTATCATTCCTCGGAGGGCTTCTCGAAGTAGAGAACGCCGAGCGTAAACGGCGCAGCGAAGAAACAAGGATGAAATTATCTCGTCTTCCGCACCGTAAAACACTGGATGATTTCGATTTCAACTTTCAGCCAGGCATAGATAGCAGACAAATGAAAGAACTGGCAACACTAGCCTTTGCGGCACGGCGAGAAAATGTAGTGTTTCTCGGTCCGCCTGGTGTGGGTAAGACCCATCTTGCCGTTGGCCTGGCGGTTGAGGCGCTCAGAGCAGGCCTCACAGTATATTTCGTCAGCTTGGCTCAGCTCATTGCTGATTTGAAAAAAGCCATGCTGACCGGTAAACTGGACCGGCGATGGAGGGTCTACACAAGGCCAGCCATACTGATCATTGATGAGGTTGGGTATGCGCAGCTCGACCGCGAGGCAGCGGAGTTAATGTTCCAGCTAATCTGCTCACGCTACGAGAAGGGCAGCATAATACTTACTAGCAACAAGTTCTTTAGCGACTGGGGCGAATTAATGAGCGACACCGTAATTGCAACGGCCTTGCTGGACCGGTTACTGCATCATGCCCATGTCATCAACATTCGCGGAGACACTTATAGACTCAGGGATAGATTGAAGACCGGCGTAAAAACGGTGCCACCGGCTGACATCCATGCAGCGGACAAACCGGCGATATCTTGATCGGCGGTTACGGGCTCCGGCGTTTTTACTTCCGGCGAGTGGGTCATTTTTCAACCGGCGATTCGGTCATTTTTAATCCGGCGTTGACAGAACTGAATAAAGTCTTTATACTTTAGCGACAGTGCATTTTCTAAATACTCTTTATCACATCCAAGAAAGAAGATACAGTTTCTAGAATTTAATACTAGTTTAATAGACTCAATTACTTCCATAACTTTATCGGCGGGGCATCTATCTAAATCATCAATAAAAATTATAACTTTTTTTGTTTCGAAAATTTCTGCATTTAATATAAATTTTATGGTTTCTTTTTTTGCAAAATTTTCCGTAATAAAATCATCTATAATTTGTTTTTGGCTTGGAAAGTTTAACTTATTAAAATCATATTCAACCTTTGCTAATTGTAGGTCTGCTGTAATTTTAAAAGGTTTTAATATTAATTTAAAAAGTGTGGAAATAATATCTTCTTGTTTTTTCTCATTATTACATAAATGACTTTCTGTTTCTTTGTATAATTTAGTCAAAAATGTTGCAACAAAATTATTATCATTCCCATACTCCCATGGGTTGAGCTCAATCGTAAAGAATTTATTTGTTAAATCTAGATTTTTTTTTATTAAGCTCAAGAATGTTGATTTTCCTACACCCCATTTTCCATGGACACCGAAAACAACAGGTAAACTCATTAGTTCATTATGATTACAAATTATATATTCAAAAGCTTTAATATAAGGTAGATAACCCAAGTAATCAGATTCACTTATACAGTCATTAATAAAGTTAGTTGCAGGCATAAAATTCACCTTCTTTTGTAAGTTACTGTATTGTGAGTGCAGCCTATACGTTAGTCGTTATGTATGCCTTCCCTCAGAGATGCTAATCCTATTTCAATATTACTTTGAAGTCAGAAGTCTTAATCAGGGATTCCCTAGCGATTAGCCTGTGCAATCCTGGCAATGTGATATTCAATTTACTCGTAATATTCTAGTTTCCTAATTATTGAAAACAAATAATTATTATCAATGTTTATTATAACCTTAATTGATTTTTAAAAATAATGGTTCACAATAAATAGTTATTCTGAAATGTCTACACTCTCTTGTATTAACTGCCAGAATGGTTTATCTTTACAATGCAGGGGCTTATTTATATGTGGAAATTTAATTAGACTCTGATGCTTCTCAAGCCGCTTAATCTTGGAAGAAATATTATCTTCTTCAACTTTGCTACTGGTATTAAAAATATACTTTATATCTTTAGCGTTTAAGTCAGATACATTATGGACCACCCAAGTTGAAATATAGTTTGCATAATCATTATCTGTTGTTGAGAAGTGGCTTAAAAATTGAGTAGACAGTATTGTTCCAACACCAAACATACGTCCTTCTTTTAGAAGTTTTTTTAAAGAATTAAAATTTTTGCTTAAAAAGTTATCAGCTTCATCTACTAAGATCATTTTTGTTAATTGACGATATTCATCTTGGGTCTCACTTTCTCCAGCGATTAACATTTGAGTGTAGAGAATATCTAAAGATATGGCCACTACAAGATTTTGAATGCTCTCATCATATCCTGAGAGTTTTATTACTGTGACCCCAGTTATAATATCAAATAATGGTTTTGTCTTATTGACATCAGGTTCAAAGAGTTCAAAATCAGCTAAATTACGCAGGGATGCGTATAAAACATCTTCTTTTATATCTTCTCTCGAAAAATAGAGACCAAAAACGTCGTTTAATGTTGGGGGCGGATTGGTCCATGTGGACGAAACTGCCTTTTTTATCCCTTGTCTTTCATAGGTATCCATAATAATTTCTCTTAATAACATTTCCTGCTTAGGACCTAAGTGAAAAGCATTAGAAATGGTTTCTTTAAGCATATTAGCTGTGTGCAATGGCAATAGAGGCCTTGAATCTTTAGTTACGAATAATGCTAGGGGGTTATAAGGTAAGTGAAATAAATCAAGAATAGTAGCATTAGTAGCTTTCCGAAAATTTTCATCAACATAATCGCCTTTGTAATCAAAGATTAAGATACCTATAGGTTTACTATTCACATTATCGTGTTGGTTTTGGTAGAGTTGTGTAATTAAGGATTTTGTAAACTGTGTTTTACCCGTCCCCATGGTCCCAATAATACCGGTATTTGTATGAGATGTTTTATTAGTATCGGTAGGATACCAAATTAAAGGCTGGCTAGTATCAGTTTGAGTTCCAAACACAACTTGTAATGGCTGTATTGCAGTTTTTTGACGCTGTTGCATCAAAAAAACTGCAGAGGAGATATGATGATTATCATTATTAGAACCAGATTCAGAAACGTTAGCTAATGCTTCTGGCTTATTTTTAAGCCTAAATGTGTTGCAAAACAATGTAGCAGGGTCAAAGTCATTTTTTCCATTAAGGAACTTATTTTTTAGCTCTTCGATATTAATGGTAATATGGTTATAACCAGCCTGCTCCGAGAATTCAAGAATCAGAATATTATCTTTGATAATTGGATGTTCATTGAAATATATATCTTTCTTAAAGGATAGTACGGCGCCTCGGCCGATAAAGATATCATGATCACTACTAATAGTGTAACTGTCATTTAGAAGTTGAGCTCTAACCGTACTGTTTAAAATCATATCCCAATTTTGTTCAGGCCATATATTGTACAGTTTCATTTTCTCTGCACTAACAATCATTAATTGCACTAAAAAATTACGATATAATTTCTTAGTCATAGGGTTACTTTCGTTTTCAGTTTCAATTAGAAATTTTTCTATAAGATCTCTGGTTTTGTTGGCTTGCTCTACAGCCTTTTCTTTTACTCCTAGCGCATTGTTGCCGATTTTTACTTCTATAGGATAGTAATAAACGTTTATTTCGGTACCATAAACATGAACGCCTATCAGCAATATATCATCGGAATAGTTTCCCGAACCTTTGAGGTTTTTAATAGAGAATAAACCACCATTCTTACTTAAACCAGCCCCACCGGAAACGCGTAATATTTCTTCAAGTGAAATAGGAACCCATATAATGTCAGGATGATAAAAGTATGCTAGAGATATTTTTATAGCGGAAAGAATACTAAGTTTTTCGCGTGGCATTTGATTTTTGCTAGAGATTAAACGTAAAAGCCATTTACCATTTATAGCATTAAAAAAATCAATTATTTTAGCTGATGCTGTATCTACAGGATTTAACTGTTTAGTATGAAGGAATTCTTCTATTATCATTTGATATTGTTTTGACTTTCTTGTTACTGTAATAGCATCATAACCACTGGATGAAGTATACTGGTCACTATAATGAATAATCAGTAGATCTTTTGTTTTGAAATCACTTTTAAAAAAGTTTAAATCAACTTTGGGGTCTATAAAAGTTATCCAGTGAGAGGTGTCATAAACCTTATCTAGTGATTTTTTTCTATCTTCAAATATTGCTGTGGTTATACATTTTTTGTTGTCAAAGGGGTCACCACTTGCGATAACTCTTTCCAATGCATTTAACAGTGTTGCAATGATCAAAAGAGGAGTGTCATTTATCTTTTCAAGATGCTTGGTGCCGAAGCCAGTACGATAAGAATCACCTAAATAAATTGAAGGGATACCTGAGACTATACCGGCTAGTGCTACCCCAGTAGATATATCTTCCATATTACTGCTAGTACCTTTTGTGTCTTGATTCATTTCATAAAAGGTTATATGGACATATTCATAAATATCTTCTTTTTTGTGCTTTTTAAAGAAATACACTTTTTCTCTAAAAATATTTAAGATATCTTCTTCAGTAAAAAAACTATTGCTACTACCAACTGAAAATGTTAAATTAAAAGTTTCTTTTATAGTTGAAATATCATCATAGAAGGATATTTCTTCAAATGCATTAATAGAATCAAGTTCACTATAAATATATAATTCAATGGTAATTAAATTTTCAATTGAAGGGTTTTTTCGAAGTGCACTAATGTAGTAGAAAAAAATACCTTGCAATATTTCCTTGCAATCACCTAAGTTGACCAAACTGATTTTTATAGGAGCTCTGCTGGTTAAGTTAAATAAATAAGAGAAGTGATCCATAAATTCTTCTATTTTCTCTTGCACTAATTTTGCTACAAAATTTCTAGAACCTTTATATCTTTGTTTAGCCGAATCAACATAAAGTAGCCATTCAGGGGAATGAGTCTGCTCCATTGGTTTATATAGTTTTCCATTATAATCATGAATATATGGTAATAGAGCCGCAGGATTCAATTTCTTTAGTAATTCATCTGGTAATTCTTCATTGCCGATCTTATTATTTATTAATAACTGATACGCTACCATAAGGGGATGTAAAGGGGTTAGAAGTATTTCTTGTTCCCCATCAAGCTTTGTAATTACCCCAATTTTAGTAAGGTCTTTTTTGATAGAAGTAATGTAAGTCCCGTTTTCAATGCTACTTAGAGCTTTAATATATTCTGTAATATAATCTTGAGTCAGTGCGACGAGGGAATCGTCGTAATGAGCTAAACTGGGGGTCAATCCAGTTATTTGGTAATATTGTATTAAGCGTTCGTATGATCCCTTTAATTCGGGAGCTATTTCCACATCTTCTGGGAATAGTTCTTCTCCCAATTCCGTAAAGTGAAGAGCACCAGTTTCGATAATAAACTTTTCTCTTTCAAGGTTTTTTCTGAAGTCATCTCTGGCAAAATACTCATGGTTTCTTTGAATTAATTTATTAGACTGATATTCAAAATTGAGTTGAAGTTCTCTCTTTTTCTTCCACATACTTATTCCAGTAATTACAGTGGGAAGGGTCACATTATCTTCAATTGCTAAAGGAATCATGCAACTATTAATAATAAGGTTTATTTTTATATAATCACTATCTTCATTTACAATATCAAAATTTCCGGCTTTCTTCAAAATAAGTTTTTGCGTATCATCTATCTCAAAAGTTGAATCTAAAGAATCGATTGCATCATGGCTATCAATTACACCAGAGGGGTTGAAGATAAATTCATTTTCATCAAAATGAAAATGAATGAAATTGTCCTTCCCTTTCATATAAATAGAGAATTTTGTTTTTATTTGTTCCAAGACTTTTGCTGAACATTCTACTATAGCAATTTTAAATTCAAGCTTTATATTATTATTATCTTCTTTATATATAACTTTACTAAAAGTAGTTGTATGAGGTTTGTGAATTAAATTAACCAACAAACGTTTACCCGAGTTACTTATTGAAATATCCCCATCAGATTTTAAATTAGAACTTTTAATATAATCATTAAAAAAAAGTTCTAATTTAAGAGCTATTTGTTTTTCCTCGTTAAAAATAATAATATTTCTTATGCGGGATTTAACTTTACTTTCACCGTCAGGACGTTCCCAATATGTTAGTGCTTCAGCGATTTTACTTTCTTTATAAGTAATCGGAATAAATTCTTTTTTTCGAGTGGCAGAATTTTTTACTTCTTTATAATCTAAATTATGCCACTCATTAGTTTTTAATAAATCAACGCCTTTTTCGTCAAAGAATTTTTCTAACTCAATATCTGGATTACCATATTTATGAATGGTATCTATTTGCATAAATAGATTATAGTTATCTTGCATTCTTGAATAAGTTGCATCATCGGTTGCTTGAACTAATGCAGCATCAAAAAACAGGCCAAAATCCTTATATTGCTCTTGTTTAATTTTGCCGGTATATAAAATATCTAAAATAGTTTCGTATTCGAATATGGATGTATTGTCTTCAATAAGGCTGTTATTTTTTTGATCTAATGCAAAATGAAGAATAAAACGATCATGCCTTTTCAAAATGCCCGTAGGAAGTTTGAGTTTACTTTTTATATCGGATATTATTGATTTTACATGAAGTGGCATACCAGATTTTTGAAAACTTGCTGTGCCTTTAATAATACTATCTAATGTCGTATCATGAATAAATAAAATGGCCGAATTTCTAAATTGTGGTTCTGATTCGATTCCAACTTTATTACGCAACATAGTTAAAAAATCTGGTTTTACGTCATTTATTGTTGTAGCAATAATAATGCTAACATCTTTATAAATTAAACAACATGAATTATATAGTGGTATTTTGTTAGCGGATAAATAAATAAAATTAGTAACATTATTTGCTTGACTTAAAGATGCGTATAAAGCTGAAACTTGCTCTTCCTTTTCAAATTGTATATGGAATTTATCACCAGGCTTTATTTCATGGCTATCAAAATATTTTAATATTAGATTAGAAAGATAATCATAAAATTGCTTTGACATATTGAGCATCCCCGCTATCACTTTTTTTATCAATTAAATTTAGCTTTTCAAATAATTGAACAATTTTATTTTGAGAATCTCGGTCAAAATAAACACCTCTTTTTTCGTATTCCTCAAACAATAGTTTAAGTCGTAAACGGCTTTTATCCTTAATACATAAACGTGTAATAAATATTAGATTTTCTTCTGACATATTAAGGGTATTTCCTAAACTGCCACGTGGTTTTAAAAAATGTGTTTTGCAAAATTCTTCAAACCATAAAGCATAACGCTGATATGGACTTTTGCGTACTACGTTAAATTGATAGTCTATAATATTAAATAATTCAAATATTTCGTTTTGTATTTCATCCTCAAATTTTTGAGTTACATTGAAAGCTTCAAGATTAACATCTGATATGTGTTCAATATATTTAGTTTTTAATTTCTTTAAATCATCTAAAAAAGCGGATTGTTCGTCTTGACTCATAGAATATATTTTATTACGGAGTTCTGCATAGGTATAAGATTGATTGGAAAAATTATGGTTTAATAACTCTAAACAATTAGCATGTGAAAAGATATTGTGTATATTGGGTGCAAGGAGCTTCCATCCACGATTATAGCTGGTTCGTGACTTGCTTAAACTTTCCCACTCTAAATTAAAGTAAATTGGCTCTGGGATTGCAATATCAGTAGCTAAGAAACGATTTAACTTCATTGCTAGCTGAGCAACATATATAAAATAGTAGAATTTTAGTAGTTTATCAAAGGAATTTAAAAAGAAATGAGAGTTATTTAACATAAAGTTTAAATCTTCACAGAATAAGTTACTAATGAATGGTATACAACTTTTATATTTTTTCTTTTTTTCTTTCTCTTGAAATTTAGGGATAGGGGGGAGGGTCTTTAATAATAATGTAGCTAAAATATTTTGAGGCTCATGATTATAGGTATTGTAAATTATTTTTTGTAAGCTAGTATCGTAATTTTCTAAAAGTGTGTCAAATAAGAATTTTGCAAGATTCGGGTTAATTGTATTAGGGGCGCTATCTTTTTTGATGTAGTTAAATATTTTAGGGTGAAACAGATCAATTTGATCGCCGTTAAAAAAAAGTTCTTTAAGAATGCCTTTTAAGATAATTTTGTGACGGCTGTCAATATTAACGTGACTGATAATATCATCAATCCATTGTTCGTTTAAGGATAAGTCTTCAAAGGCTAGATTATTCAAGTTTCTAGAAAATTCGCCGACTACACTTATATAATTTTCAATAGTTTCTTTGTGCCTGTTTTTTTCAAATTTTGTATTATAAGGAAACAAAGTTATTTTTTTCCCAGTGTTATGGCGGAGAGTCCTTTTTTCATCATTAAAGTTATATGAATTATGAATTCCTTCGAAATCTATTTTATATGCCATTTACGACATCTCCTCAAAACTGTACTGTTCAAATTCTGAATCAAATACTAATTTAAATTGGCGTTTATTTTCTAGTCGGTCTTCGATAAAAAGCTCTTTATTTTGATTGCCTAGTTTCAAGATTTTATCAATAAACTCAACAAAATTTATAAAGTCATTCTTATCTTTTCTATTAGGCCGATATCCTTTTCGAATTCTCATCAGTAATTTATATAGTGAAAAATCAATTGAAATAGAGTAAGATGTATTTTTGCTAAAGTCCTTATATTCTAAGATTAAGTATGGTATAAATTTATGTAATTCATTTTTTGGTATTTGAGGTAAATTGTTTAGAACAGGAGATAAGGATAAACGTTGGCTAATTTTATAATGCAATTGATTTCTACCTATAAATAAATTAATTGTCTCAGGTGCACTTTTACCATTCCATTTATAAATGCTTTCTTTTATACGATCAAATAATGGTTTTAATTTAGTTTTGTCGCCTTTATTCCACCAATATAAATTTTGCATATAATCTAAGTAAATATCGTCGTTTAATTTAAGCCAAGTTGATTTTGGTTTAAACAAATACATTCTTAAAAAAGTTTTTGTAAGTATTTCTTTCAATGAAGGTGTGTTTTCCAGCTCTAATAATAATAATTCTTGATTGTCAAGTATCTTTTGAAAATAACTAGGATAAATTTTTTTAATATGCTTTTGAAATACTTGAGAGATATTATATATAGTATTTAATTGAATAATTAACTGGTCAACTTCTTCTTTTCTATTACAAATTGGATCTAAAAATTTTAAAGAATCAAAGATATTGGATAGGTCTTTTTGTTAAAATAAAATATTGGGAGTTAAAGACCTGATATATTCACTAAAACTGAATTTAGATAATATTTCTTTATATTCAGTTATATGGACACTTTTCAACTGATTGCAAACAATAGCTTCGAATATAAAATTTAATAGAGATCTAGTAGAAATAATTAATTTTTGTTTAATCATCGTTTCTATTAATAATTGAGTAATTTGTTCAATTACATCTTGATCCATAAAAAATTCATAATTAGCTTTTACTGGACATTTGTCTTGAATCATACAAGAACAGCAATTTTCCACATAAGTGTTATAAAATGGATTATTATTATTTTGATTACTAATTTTGTAAATTAGTTCGTAGATATAGGATGATTTTGGTCCTGTATTATTGAGTGTAAACATATGGTAATCACTAAAATTAATAAATTGAAAAAATTCATCCTTATCATAGCTGTTGTTTAGAATAGTTGTTTCTAGAATTTTTTTATCGTTAACATATCTTCTTAATTTAGTGAAATGGTCGCGATATTTTTCAGAATCAATGAAATTATTAAGAGCGCCTAAATTGATTGCCAGTATAAGTTTTTCTGGTTTACCTTCATCCAAATGTTCATCTGAGAATGCATTGAGCACATCATTTAATGTATCTATAGAAGTTTTATTAGGCTCAAAACTTTCTGTAGCATCATTATGTTTTTGAAAATTATTCAATAATACAGGATATTTCTGAAACATATACGAAATTAAATGAGACTTACCGTCGCCAACACCACCACAAACTAATATTAGTTGAGGTATGCTTGAGTTTGCAGCAATTTCTAAAATCGATAACAATTCGAGTTCCACTTGTCGCTGAACATGTATATATTTTTTAAAATTGCTGAATGAAGCCAAGTTTTCAACGGCTTCTTTTGAAGATTCCATTAATTTTTTTAACTCGATTACTAAACAGGAGTTAATATTCGCCAAATCTTTTACACCCCATTAGTAGCAAAATTGTATTTTATATCAACATAAATTAAATAAAAATTTTGCTGGGTATTTAAACCTTTATTAAATGAATTTGATTTCTATATCTAAGCATGTTTAGAATTTTTTATCGATTTCAATCAATACCTTAATAGCCTTCTTCTTTTCTGGAGGAAGGCTATTAAATTTACGGGCAATTTCTAAAAGCTCAAGATCTTCAGATGAGAAATTATCAGGTAATAATGTAGGAGAATTAGAAGGCGATATCTCGGTATACTCTTCGTCAACAGCCAATAATAATAGTTCTATTACATTTATGCCTAGGCCCGAAGCAATTTTTTTCAAAGAATCTACGGTAGGTTTTGCTGGCTTTTGGGTTCTGGGGTCATAACCCTTTTCTAACGTATCAATTAAAGTATGGCTCACGCCACAACGTTTAGCTAATTTTCGTAATGATTCGTCTCCGCGTTTTTGTTTAATATAACTGCCTAACTTGTTAGACATGTTTTATCTCCCTCCCCCCCCGTATTGTTTACAAAATAAAAATAATTGTTGTTTATGCTTGACAATAGAGGTTTTGTTGTTTATAATTTACAATAGAAAGATTTAAGATTATGATAAAAGGTGAAAACATTTAAGATAGGTGATAAAGCGGTATTGGTGATTTAAAAGCATTTTTCTACAATTCTTTCGTATTGCAAAACAATAATAAAAAATATATGTTAAGGAGACGATCTGCGCATGAAGAAAAGGAGGGGAAAATGTACAAGAAAGATAAGCCGCATGGCAAAGTTCCAAACATTGGATGTTACTAGTTTTATATACCACATTACGGCATTAAGGCGCATAACATTCTATTAATAGCAATTCCAGTATAACTTATTTTTGGTAAACCGTAAATTTATTATTATCTTCGGGCTTTATCTGACCTGCCGACCAGATAATCCAGAGAAACATTGAAATAGTCAGCAAGGGTGATAAGTCTGGCAATATTGGGTTCTCTCTCTCCTGATTCATAAAACCTCCAGGCGCGAGTGGAGATGCCCAGTAAATCGGCTAATTCTTGTTGCGATACATTATGCTTTTGTCTTAATTCTTTTAGTCGATTCGAAAAATTCATCAAAACGCTCCTAAAATACATTGACAGGAACCGAATGTTCCTATACAATAAAGAGGAACAAATTGTTCCTAATATTAGATTGGAGGGTAGTACACCCACAAGAGGAAATCAATTATATATGTATATCGACACAAGAACCGAGGCAGTCTAAATTTCTTAAATATAAACGCGGTATTCTTTGCTGATCTTCTTTGCCATAAGGTCGGTAGAAAAAACACTTATCTGATCCAAAAAAGGAGGTGGATAAAAGAACAGTCGAAATTACGGCCGGCTTACACAATGTAAGCTGCCAGACAAAGGCAAAGTCTGCTCAAAAACGTGTCACGAAGACACTTGTCGCTTATCGTCACAGTAAGCGACTGCTGCGGGTGGAGATAATCGAACGGAAAACAGGGGTGTGTTCCACATACGATTGTCTCCATTATAACGCAGCCTGCGCCTAGCTTCAATGCAGGTGCTGAAGAAAATGTAGCAAAGATTTACAGATTTAGCCTCAAAAAAAGACAGGCGGGAATTTATTATTGCTATAGGAGAGTGAGAGGGATAGAGAAATATAATAATCCTTGGCCAGGCTTCATGGTAATAAAAAGAACAACTGTATATCCAGGGGAGCGGCGCGTGTAAAGATGATAATGGGGGAAAGCGGATTCTCTTAATCCTGGATTAAAAAATACCTTGCATAAGGTATTTACGAATTGGATGGCATGTATTATAATTAGGTAAATGTTTCATTTTCAACCATAATTTTACATAGGGGAATAGAACGACTTATGAGGATGGTTCTATGAGTCAAACTTTATCCCTATTGGGCGCATAGTTCCTGCCTTTGAATGGTACAGGCGCTAGAAGGTGACAAAAGGGGTTGTCCCCCGTTGGCCTTTTGTAATATCCAGTGACAAAAATATTTATTATTTTGGTGCAGGTGCCCGTAAGGGCCTAACAGAAAAGCCGGTTCAAGACCGGCGCGGTCCCGCCACTGTAATGGGGAGCAAAGCCATGTTTTTGCCACTGAGACATAACTGTCTTGGGAAGGTTTGGTGGAGTGATGATCCAGAGCCAGGAGAACTGCCTGCATAACAATCACCGTTTTACCTGCGATGGACCGGGGAGGGGATTGCGATGCAATTTTTGATTTTGTACCGACAGCTTCGTCGGATAGCAAGAAGCCTCTCTGGATGCTAACATCACAGGGAGGCTTCTTTTGTTTTGCCATGGTGGGCAAACAGGCGGGAATAGACAGCTAGTCGCATACTTTAATTGTCGTTAACCGGCATAAAAAACTGAATCACATCAACTTCTAGTCCGTCTGCGATAGCGAATAGAACATCTAAAGAGAAAGCCTTGGCGGAGTTTGGCGCTTCTATCTTGCTTAGATAACTCTTGCTTATTCCAACTTTATCTGCTAATTCATCCTGGGAAAGTCCCCGGCGAATGCGATAATAGACGATTTTCTTAGCAATTTGGCGATACCGTTCATCATTGGTTGATTTCATAAAATAGTTTCACCTCTGCAATCAAATTATAAAGGTCATCAGGGAATTGGTCTTTTCACCTATTGGGTAATGACTGGCAATTGATGAAAAGAGCATTTGTGCTAAAGAGCCCTGCAGTTGCTTAGTGAAAGGAGCGTGAATGGAATCAGGTTAATGCAATGAATATAGGATTAACTAGGTAGTAACAACGGGAAAGCGGATGTCGTGATTACGAGGTACAAGCTTCAGTAGCCATTATAGCATAGACGCAACGGGGAACGGACTTATAAACATAGAACGGGCAATGAGAAATCAATGCGGGTACAGGCGCCTTTTTTAAAAGGATTAATAGGGAAGACCGGTGAGATACCGGCACGGTCCCGCCACTGTAATCGGGAGTCAGTCTAACGAATGCCACTGGGATGAGATAAACATGCCGGGAAGGATGGACTGATGATGAACTGGAGTCAGGAGAATTGCCTGTACCGACAATCTTCGTTTGACCTGCGAGGAACAGGGAGAAGATTATGTGACTTGTGTGAGCTTTTATCCTTGCATGAGACAAATCGTTATCGCAAAAGGAGGGAAAGAAGACTAAAGCCTGCGGTACGGCAGGTGGAAAATAAGTAATATGACGGATTGAGCCGGACAAGCAGAACCCATTGTTGAATATAGGAATAGAGTTTAGTAGCAAATATGGACAAAACAGTCATATTATCCTGAAAGAGCACATACAGTTAAATGAGGAAACGACAACAGCATAACGTTGGGATAGGTGCCCGCAAGGGCTTAAAAGGGAAGACCGGTGAAATACCGGCACGGTCCCGCCACTGTAACGGGGAGCAATCTCGCATATATGCCACTGAGGCGAAAGCTTTGGGAAGGCGCGGGATCGTTATGAACCGGAGTCAGGAGAACTGCCTTATCCAGCAATCGCCATTATACCTGCGAGTGACAGGGAGGAGATTACGAAAAACCAGGGCCGGATACCGGCTGGTTGGCGTAAGCACTCCCGATATGGGAGTTTTTTATTTGGTATTTTTCGTGTACAAGATCTGTTTGTACCAGTATGCAACCTATTAAAGATAAAAAAGTAAAGCAATAGTCAACCAAGGACGGTAAGAAAACGTAAAGGAATGATCTGCGATTTTAAATCATATTTATAAAGTCATTTGGAACCGCACTCGCGCCTGTTGGCAGGTGGTATCTGAATTGGCGAAAAATAATGGCCGGGCGAAATCGGTCCGCCGTCGCTGTGGCGCTAAAAGTTTAGCACCGGGGACGGAGGTACTGTCGTGGCCGCAAATAAGTTGTGCGGCGGAACCTGCTGCTGCTGACGGCTATGCAGTCAATGCGCGTAACTATATGAGCAAAAAAGCCAGGAAAAAGGTAATCTGCGCGTCGATTGCGGCGACCTTGGGAGTAGTATGCGTACCCACAGCAGCATGGGCGGCTGACGGCGTGACGCTGACAGGCGATGGAATTATTACATATGGTAATAATGTTGGCGGAAGCGCCTTCTTTAAAAATTATGATACGGTCTCAAATCCGGTTCAATCGACTAAGCCGTCTACGCTTGATAATATTACGAGACCCTTTAACCTTTCGGCTGGTACTTTGAGAGCAGATTGGTCTGAGTATGGATCTCCAGCTAGCGCGGGAAATAATTTGAATAATTTTCCCTCCATTCCGACAACTCCTCAAATTAACGGTGAAAATGCAAACGCTATTGCAATGCGCGTTTATGATCAGGAAACCGATAGCTATAGTTATAAAGTAGTACAAACAAACTCTACTCAGACTATTGTTACTGGAAATATAGTTAAATATCTTAATAATTCGCTGTTTCAAACAATAGAAGTTCAAAGAGAAATATATGCGGCAATCGGTGATGAAGCTCAACTTAAAGCTGTCATGGAAAAATATCTGCCTGAATTTTATTTTGTGGTGCTGAATGAGGAACAACTGCAAGCAATCAATGCTTTAGGCGATAACAGCGCTAATGAAACTACTATTGCAAATAGTCTATATGATTTTTCGGTGAATGACTCGAACGCTATAGGGTTTAATGTTAAGCTGCAAATGGCGAAAACTGGTACTGTTACAGGCTCTACCGGTCATAAGGCTTATACCTATGACCAGGTTACCGTAACTGGCACCTGGCGGCCGGATGATAGAGCGATTATCGTAGAACCCTCCGATGCTGTGACTTATAAAATTAATACATATTGGATAACAGGACCGGATGGAGCGTCCTATGCGTTGGATTATGAAGGAAATTTAAAGGTGACATCGGATGCCGGTGTCAGTAACTCCGTAGGCGCTGCCGGAACGCAAACCCCGCTGAATGGTTCTGGGGCTAAAACGGTAATTTCAACCCAAGAATTAATTACCGGTGAAAACAGCCTGATCGATCTTACCTATGTGAATACGGTCGGCGGCAGGGATTCTTTAGCCTTCAATGATAACGGCGGTGGTTTCAAAACAGGCTTGACATATGAAAGCGGCGGTAAAACTGTTGATGCTTATGTTCCTACCGGCCGCACCTTACTGGCCGATACAGCCATCTTGGGCAACGGTACTGCTTTTCGATTAGGCAAATATGGAATTATAAAGGATGATGGTAGTTTCGCAGGTTCCAGCGATAATGTATTGATTGGGCAAGCGAATCAGGCACAAAAGGAAATCGACGCCAACGCGAAAACTACCTTATATTACGAAATAGGCTGGGTGCCGGGGATTGGCACCAGTCCCTTCGGTGAAGGCAGCGACGCGGGCAGCATCGGCATCTATAACGGCGCGGAAAACTTTGAAGTGATCGGCCGGGCAACCACCGTCGACGGCATTTTCAGCAATTATATGATTACGCCGGAAATCACCCGTTACGATAATTATTACCAGACAGAAAACAGCAAGCTTAAATACGCCCAGGATAGCAACGGCAATTATTATAAAAACGATGGCAACCACATTATTATTATTATGAATGCCGACGGCACCGTGCCCTTCCGCGCTGCCGACCCGGAAAACCTGACGCAGGAAGAATGGGACTATCTTAAGTCTCAAGGTGCCACTACATTAAGCAACACCTACGACAATACGCAAGGCACGGCCTGGCTCGTCTCCAAGTACACCTACGAGGATACCGGCGAAATGGCCGAGAGCGGCAAATCAGCCTCCGAAAACAGCGCGGTGTTGCGGAATGTCGCTAAAGCCAACAATCTCAATATGTTCCGCCGCGCCGACGAATTGCATCTGGCCAATCTGAATCCGCCGCTTGCGCCGGCGGAACGGGCTGGCGAGCTGCGTGAAAGCGTGTGGGCCGCTGTCTGGCATGGCAAATATGACAGCGCCGCCGGCTATGGCCGCCGTGCCGACCAAAGCTATGACGGCATCCAGGTCGGTTACGACAAATTATTAAGCAAGCCATTCTGCGGCGGCAGCGTCTATACAGGCTTTTATATCAGTAAAATTAACGGCGACAGCCATACCGCCACCGGCGGCGGCGAGCAGGACAGCCACGGCATTGGCCTTTACGGCAGCTGGGTAGGCGATAAAGGCCACTATGTGGACGTTGCGGTCAACGCCGCCAAAATCAAGAACGAATACTATTTTACCGCCAATACCGGCGACGGTACCATCGGCCGGGTCGACGGCAAGAGCAATACCTGGGGCTACGGGCTGGGCCTGCAATACGGCAAGCGCAATCTGCTGGCTGACGCCTGGTTCTGGGAACCCTCGCTGTCCTTCTTCCTCGGCCATGTGGACGAAAACAGTTACGCCCTTGGCAACGGTCTGCACATCACGGAAAAAGGCTACGACACCGCCATCGGTAAAGCAGGCTTGAAAGCGGGCCGAGACTTTGGCGAAGGTGCCCAGGTCTACGCCGGCGTCAATTACGGGCATGACTTTGCCAGCGGTCAGGATATCTACCAGCGGTACGGCACTTCCAGCCGGCGCATCGATACCGCCGGCGGCCATGACAGCTGGTGGGAATGGCGCCTGGGCGGCAGAGTCAAGATCTCGCCGACCGGCATTTTTACCCTGGATTACCTGAAAACGACCGGCAGCGACGTCGGCAATGACTGGAGCATCAACGGCGGCTTCAATTGGCGTTGGAGCGGCTTCGGCAGTGGCAGTAATAAGTCGGAGCAGGCCTTTGACTATGCCCCGCCAGCAGCAACTGCTACGACCGTGGTCATCGGCAAGCCGAAACCAATGCCTGAACCGGAAGCGCCGGCAGCGACAGCGTCTGCCATTCCTGGTATTGAAGCTGGCTTGCCGGTAAGCGAAAGCGAGCTGGCAAGCCAGCAAACCGCAGGCCAATCCGGTACGGAGGACGCTGCGGAGTACACAACGGAAGCTGCAACCGCAGCGGATAACGCCGGCCCGGCTGCTATTGATTACACGCCGGCCAGCGGCGAATATGCCTTAGCCCCGATTACCGTCGAAGCCTCCCGCCCCGGCTGGGAAAAGAAGCTCAGCCCCGGCCAGGTCAGCGTCATTTACCCGCAAGCCTTTGAGGGCGAGCAGAAGAACCTGCCGGAGCTGCTGGACCGGGTGCCGGGTCTCTTTATCCAACGCATCAACGGCGTCGGCCACTATACGGTAGCCAGAATGCGCGGCTCCACGGCGGCGCAGGTCGCGGTCTTTGTCGACGGCGTGATGATGAACCTGACCGGCGACGCGGCCGTGAATCTGTCCGCGATTCCGGCGGAAAATATCGAACGCATCGAAGTCTACCGCGGCTATGTGCCGGCCCGCTTTGCCGGCGCGCCGATGGGCGGCGTCATTAATATCGTGACTAAGAAACCGCAGGAAGGGCAGGGGCATATTCGTCAGGGCGTACGCTCCCACGGCGGCTATACGGCCGACTACGAATACAGCATGCCCCTCGGCAGCGGCAGCCTCCTGGCCACCTTCAGCCGCGATATCTGGCAGGGGGATTTTGACTGGACTTATCCAAGTAATTATTATGCTGATAAAACCTTTACCCGCCGCAGCAACGATTATCAGAACAATAACGGCATGCTCAAATGGCAGGGTGAGCATTGGACAGTCAAGGCTGCGTGGAAAAAGCTGGACGAAGGCTTGGCCAAAGCCATAGTAGATAGTTATCATAATTATAGCAACAGCCCGTATTCAGATGGCAGATTAAAAATCGATTACCAAGAACTGCTGATCGGCCGCCGGGATACGATAGGTAATCTGGACTACGGCTGGCATGTGGCCTATCTCGACAGTGACAAGCATTACACCAATACCGGCGGCTATCGAGCAATCGCCGAGCTCAATAAGCCGGAAACTGACTATTTACCCGGTCAACTGTGGGGCAATTATCATTCCAAGAAATGGAACGGCAACTTGAACATGGCGATGAAGATGGCGAACCATCTCCTGGAATTTAACGCCGACCTTACGCGCGAAACCATGCGGACCAACGGCAACCGCTGGGATTTGTCCCAGGAAGCCATCGATCGGCAAACCGGTGTAAACTATACCATCCGCAAAATGCTGTCGAAATACAACAACCGTGAGTACCACCTGACCCTGCAGGATACGGTTACCTTAAATGACGCCGGCGATTTGAAATTGACGCCGATCCTGCGGGCCGATAAGGTGGAAATGGAAGGCTTGGGGCCGATGGGTTCCGACGACAGCCGCTGGCGGTATTCCGGCGGGGTGGCGCTGCAAAAGCAAATCAATGACCAGTGGAGCTTCAAGTCTACCTGGGGCACCTATAACCGCCATCCGAACTTCTATGAGATTTTCGGCGACGGCGGCTTCATCGCCCAAAACTATGTCTTCTCTCTAGCCGGTGAAGGTGGGGTCATTGATGCCGGCCTCTGGGAGCGGGGCAGGCAATTTGACTTCAGCCTGAACTGGCAGGGGGAGATGGCCAATGCCGACACCGATACCATCCTTACCTACTATAAACGGCGGGCGGAAAACCAGCTGGTGCTTTGGACGCCGCGCGGCGGCAGCGGGCTGAGCGCGTATTGCCCGACCGGCATCATCGACGTCTACGGCCTTGAGCTCTCCCATAACATGAAGTGGCAGCGCGTGAACCTGGCTGTGGCCGCGACCTGGCAAAAGAGCAAGGAGCTAGACGGCGGCCTGGGTTATAAATACAACTGGGCGCAATCCGGAGCCTCCTTTGTGCCGGAATGGGTCGTCAGCGCCCGCCTTGATTACTTATTCCCGGGCGACAAGCTGAATGTCTTCGGCGAATACCGCTATACCGCGAAAGAAGTGCTCCGCGGCGAAGATTCAAGCGGTGAGGATAATCCCAATGTTCCCACGGATGTCAGGGATGCTTATTCCTTAGTCGATTTAGGGATTAAATATAAATTCGACAAAAACTGGCGTCTCAGCGCTGGCGTTAACGATGTCTTTGATCAAGGCAAGGATGTGTATATTACTAGAAACATGAATCGCGATATGACTCCTTCCTACTATCCTTTGGCCGGGCGCACCTATTATACGACCATGGAGTATCGCTTCTAATGGTATGTCGTGCGGCGGGCCGGGTCCCTGTCCGTTGCGCTGCATATAGATATTGCCTGATAGCGGGTTAAGGCAATGTGGCAGCGGGAAAGACCGCAAAAAAATAATCAAGGAGTGTGAAAAATTATGGCTTTCAAAGTAGGTTTAGGTCTCGTCGGTGCCGGGTACGGCACAGGCTGGTTTGGCAGCGTTGGAGAAACGGCTGCTTCCAGAGTCCATATTGCTGTGGATCGTATTTTAGCCACGGTGGACCGGTCGTCTGACCCCCGGGTTATTCCGATTACTGCAGAGGCCAGCCCCGTTACAGTAGCCAATTATTATACTTATGGCACGCCAGACGATAGCGGTTTAGGCAAGCAAGGGAGAGCCTTGTATGGGGTTTATAACCCGACGCCTGCCAACTGGCAGCAACTAACAACCGCTCAGGCAAACCAGACTGTCGAAGGAGCCGCCAAAACCTGGTCGGTGACCAATCCTTATGGCGCAGTTGTGTTTGGCAACGATTTTTACTTGATCGATAATGACAATGTGGATACGCTGCCTCCTGGTTCCACCGATCCTACGCTGCAGTATTCGGCAAGTATTTACAAGTATGATTTATCCGGTGCAACGCCATTTGAAGAATTGGGAGAATTTTACCGTTTTGTTCCGGGCAGCAGCGGCGGCAATACCTGGAAGGGCGCCGGTACAGGGTTGGATTTATACACTGAGGGAAGCAACAATTATTTAATTGCTACTTTTAACCGTTATACCAATGTAAATTGGACTTATACCTATGGACCCTCCGATTTGGTTAAAATCAATTTGAGTACAAGCGCGGCTACCACAGTTGCTGTCAATGGCAACACCAATGGGGTTGTTGTAGAGGGTGAGTATGCTTATGTAACTTCTGTTGGCGGCGCTCAAGTTGCTAATGGCAGTGACCTTTCGCAATTGCAAGTTGTTGATATTACTTCGGCAACTCCTACAATTGTAGCAACCTTGACTACTGCCGAGTCGGATGCTTTACTTACTACCGGTATCGGCTATACTCAAGGCGACTATACGGATGTTGCTTTTGTGAATGGTAAGGCCTATGTTTTGCTTGCTCAATATGATACTAGTTACAGCCAGTACAAATACGCTATCATTCAAACCACAGAAGATAGTTTGCGGGGGGGAGCGTTTGATCCTGATGATGATAAGTTTGTAATTGCTACAGTCAACCCGGCATCGCCTTGCTTTGCGCTATTGCCTGGAGGAGATAATAGCTTGTACTTTGTAGATGGGGTTCATGTCAATGAGATTAATACTAGCGGTGATATTGATGCTACAGGAGCAATCAATCCAATTGTTGCGGCAAGTGACTTTTCTAACAGCGGTACAGCAGGTTATGTCCTCAATACGGCCGGTATCGTCATCGAGAAAACTGCGCTGGTAAGACCAAGGGGCGTTGCTCGCGCCACCGTTACGAAGCTGGCGAAACGTCTGGCCCGTCCGGAAGAACTGGAAAAAAGAAAATAAGAACAGGTAAGGGTACTATAGCTTGATTTTTATTGGTTATTTCATTACTGCCGTATCGTAGCCATGCGCAAGCGCAAGCTGTACGGTACGGCAGTATTTTACTTCCCCTGTACAAATCGTTTGTGCGGTGAAAGTAAAATACTAAAAAAGCGGGTGAAAAGATGCCGGAAGAACCAATAAGACCGAAAATAAAATTATTGCTGGTCACGGCTAAGCCGGCCGATGGCCACAGCGAAATTCATGTATTGGAGCAGCATCTCGGTGACGTCTGCCCCCACTCGGTGGACGTGCTGAAGATCCGCGCTTTGAGCTGTGACGATGTCGTTAAGGCGGTTCAAACCAATCTTCCCGATATTGTGCATTTCTACGGTGAATGCACCAGCGACGGCCGTCTTCATTTTATTGATGATCAGGGACAAGTTGCCGATTGGTGCGGCAAAAGTTTTTTTTTGAAAAGAATCAGTGCGGCAGTGGCGGAAATAAAACTAGTTTATATCAACGGAAAAATTACCGCGAAAGAAATCGGCGTAAGCAATGGTAAAATAGCGGCAATCGTAGGCATGCAAAAGAAAGCGGACGATGATCTCAGCCGGCGCTTTGTGATTCCCTTTTACGTTGCGCTGGCTTTCGGCAATCCGTTAGGCCCAGCCTTTGCCAAGCTCTGGCAGGCATTGCCCGAACAAGACCGCAAGCTTATCCTTTGCTTTCGCCTTGATCTGAACCCGGATCAATTTTTCCTGCGCGAGCAATTGAAAACTGCGCAAAATTAGCAAGTGCCGGGTCAAGCCGCCCCTTCAACGCCTCCTGAAATTAATTTGTTGGTTTGCGCAAGGGCAGAAGCTGCTACCGGTTTTCTGTCTTTTTGCTTATTTTTATCATGCTTGGATTTAATACCCTTTATCGCGAAGGCAATGGCTAATTGCCCGTTTATAAAGTACGATTTAATTAGGGGGAGGACGCATGGAACAAAGTGATGACCTTAGAAAAAGTATTCTGCAAAAAAAAGCGGATTTGACTAAACTAAAAAGCGACAAGGCCCAGGCCCTGCAAAAAGTAGCTGAGCATAATCGGATTATGGTCAGAACCATTTCGCCGGGGGGCCTGCATGGACTGGCAACGACGGCGTCGGCCGCGCCGACCGTGGATAACCTGTTTGAAGCTGCCAAAAACCAGATCAGGCAGAACGCGCAAAAAGCAATCGATCTGGTCGCTGCCATTGCCGGGCTGGAGCAGGAAATTGCCCATATGGAGCAGCAGCTTTATGCCGCCGACCAGCTGGCCAAGAAAAAAGCCCGGCAAAAGGTGAAACGGCCCAAACCCATTGTAAAAAAAGCGGCCGAACAGGTTACTGTCCTGTTCCTGGCAGCCAATGCCCTGGAGGATGCTCCCTTGCAGCTCGACTTCGAAGCCAGAGCCATCCAGGAAAACATCCGCAAATCCGAATACCGCGACGCCATCAACTTTGTCACCCGCTGGGCGGCACAGCCCCTGGACGTTTTGCAGGCCATCAATGAGACCAGTCCGCAGGTGGTTCATTTCAGTGGCCATGGTTCAGAAAGAGATGAGCTGGTGCTGCAGGGCGATGACGGCAAACCGACACTGGTGCGTCTGGAAGCGATTGTGCAGGTCATGCTGAGCGCCTCCGACACCATCCGTTTGGCATTTTTTAATGTCTGCTTTTCCGACGATGAAGCGGCAGCGGTCGTCAAGTATGTGGAGGCGGCCATCGGCATGAAAACCCAGATTAGCGACGAGGCGGCCAGAGTGTTTGCCGCTCAGTTTTATTCGGCCCTCGGCTTCGGCAAATCCCTGCAGAATGCCTTTGAACAAGCGAAAGCGGCACTGATGCTCAGCGGCATACCCGAACAAAATACGCCGCTTCTGTATGTCAAAGAAGGTCTGGACCCGGCGCAGCTCGTATTAGTTAAGACATAAAACAGCGAGCCGGAGAGGGGAAGCATCATGCAGCAACAAGAAATCCGCCTGGACCTGGTGCCATTTATGGCTAAAGGGATCGCGCAAAATGCAGCCGCCAGGCGCGAATTGGACAAAATTTGCGCCGCCGGCGGCATCCTTATTGATAGCGCCGTTGCTTCGAGGCGGCAGACCTATAATAGCTATTTCCGGGATAGTGATGTATATACGGAGCTTTATTGCTTAAAAGCCACGGACCTAATCATCACTTCATTTCAAGAAGACGAAGATGGCCAAAAAGCGGCTGCAGCATTGGACCAACTGCTGAAAAAATGCTGGAAACAGATTTATACCTATATAAAAACTAATGGCAAAGAAGTTCGGTTTGAATCGTTCTGGCAGTTTTTAATGAAGAAAGCAATCCGGTTAACAGCTCAGGAAATGCGGAATTTACCCGCTCCTCCGCTGCCGGTGTTAACCGGAAGGGGGCGGCCAATTAAGCCGTACATCAAGAAAAAAGACATGCTGGACGGGGATTTTGCAATTTTCTGGCATTTGACTAATGCTTTTGGCAAGACTCTCACCGAGCAGGGAACAATGTTTCATTCCAATTTTACTGCCCATCTGCAAGCTCAGGAAAAAATGACCAGGGGGCAACAACCACTTGCTCTAACGGACAGGCAAAAAGAATTGGCCGATGAGCTGTGGCACTCCATCGACCAAAAATTAAAAGGAATTCCGGCCAGCTTGGACGAGTATTTTCATACTCTGGAATATACCCGTAACGGCAGCGGATATCTATTTAGACAGGAAAATTTCAGCGGCTTGCCCTTCGACGAGATTGCACGGGTGCCGGTGAGCCGCCGGGAGCTGAGGCGGGCCATCGAGGCAATGGCGGCTTCGCTGCCGGAAGCAGTTCAGGCAACCGGCCAACTGAAACAGGCCGCGCTGGATCTTTTCACGCGAACGTTGCTGATCCGGGCCTGCGCTATGGCGTATGATAAACTAAGAACCCTTGCTTTGAACTGCATTAAACAGGAAGATAAGACAACGGTCAAGCGTCTGCAGACCAAGAAACTGAAAGCAGAGCTGACCCAGGAGCAGAAAAAGAACGCGATGTTGGAAGAAAAGCTGGCGGCTAAGCAAAACGTATTGAATGAACTCCAGCTTAAAATAGATAAAAATGAGATCTCCCGTCAAAAGGAAAGGGAGCAGTGGCAGGCCAAACTGGACGAGGCCAATCAGTTGCTGGCCAGTCTGCTCGCCTCTCAAAAGGAAGACGAGCCGGAAATGGAACTTAGCCCAGAAACAATTGAAAAAATAGCACTGCTCAAAGTCGTAATTATCGGCGGGCGGGCAGATTGGCAGCAGCGGCTGAAGCACAGATATCAGAGTTTTACCTATATTTCAGCGGAAGATGTAAAATTTGACCTAGCGGTGCTGAACACCGCCGATGTGATTGTAATCAACTGGAAGTGTTTGGGTCATAGCTTGTTATATAGGGCCGTTCAGTACGCCGGCAAACGCAATAAGCGGATGGTTTATCTTAGTAACAGCAATGAAAAGCATATGCTGGAAGCGTTATGCCGGGAATGCATTCTGTCTACAGCAGAAAGGAGTTAGCAGGGATAAAAGTGGCAGCTCCTTCAATATAGCAACCTTAATTCCTTTGATTTATAATGATATTGGGAAAAGAAGCAAGAATATAACTAATGGAGGAGTTTATGACTAAACTCATAGTGGTAATTTCACTTATTTCTTTAAGTGTTGTTATAGCAGGCTGTGTAAAGCAAGCGGCCAATGAATCGCCAACCAAGTCGGTAAGCGATACGCAAAACACAGCAGCTATTCAGCCCCAAGCTGACAAAATAATAGCAACACCACAAAATGGCGCCACTACTTCGGCCGGGACAACAATAAATCAGGAGATATTTTATGGCCAGTGGGTTATTAAGAAAGTACTGGCCTATGGTCCGGTAGGAACTTATAGTCAGGATGACATAAAAAGTATAGCGGGGAGAAAGCTAAGCTTTTCCCAAGAACAAGCAAGCTGTTTTGGTGACCAATTAAAATATGTAGACGATATAGCGATTAACCCTGTATATAAGAAAACGGTTGTTTCTGCAAGTGATTTTGTAACCGCCTATCGTCTTACACTTGCTGCACTTGGTATCACGAGCGATGCTATTAGCCAAATCCAGGCGGCAGATGCACAAGGCAATGGCTGTATTTTCTTTATTAAAGATAATGACACTTTAATTCTGGCCGGGGGCGGGGTATTTTTTGAGCTTGTCAGGGCAAGGTAATACATGCTCCGTTTCAGTCTCCTGAAAGAATCTGCTCTAACTTGCCGGGATATAGAACCGGCTGGATAACAGCGATGTCTCATTTATTTTGAGATATCGCTGTTATTGTTTTCTTTATTGAGTAGTGTCTTCAAACTGCCTCCTGGTGATCAGAATGCTGTTTGCGTGCATATATATGGACAAAATCATTTTTTGTCTCTCTATTGAGTATATTAAAGCAAAAAAACAAAGGATTTAAAGTAGAATATAGAGAAAATTACAAGTACTTCATCTTTCTTAAAAGCGATGGAATAGTTTGCGTAGATTTTTTCGCAATGCAAGGCGGAGGAGCCGCACATATCGGACATATTGACATATTTAATCTACAGGGTAATAGCCCGGGAATATATGTGTTTTCGACTTGTTTTGGCAAAAGTAGGTTGACATTTCGACAAAAATATTGCTATAATCTACCTAATTAAACATTCTGTGGTTGATCAGAAAGCTGAAGACCTAACACGCGCCATTAGCATGGCAGTTTAGGTTTGCAGCTTTTTTTGTTTGTCTTAACCGTTTTACAATGCAGAGACGGATAGCCCCAGGAAGTGTAGGAGTGAATGATGTGGCGTTAGAAACAGGGAAAGAAAAACAAATCTCCCGGAGAATATCACTTACCGGCCTGGTTAACCTCGCTAATAACGGCATTGTTCCTCTAACTTTGATTTTCTGCTGGTGGTATTTAAGCAGCAGCGAAATCTTTCCGCCGATTTTAATGCCGCCGCTAACCAAGATATGGAGTGCCTTTACCAAGAACTTAACAAACGGGCTGCTGGCAAAAGACTTAATTTCCTCCTTATCCATCGTTTTGCAGGGCTACATTGGCGGCAGTCTGTTAGGGTTGACAGCCGGGATTTTAATGGGGATTTTTCCCCGGGTCAAGCGATTGTTTGATCCGGTGCTTAACGGGCTGAGGCAAATTCCGCCCTTAGCCTGGATTCCGCTGTTGATATTATGGTTTGGCATTGGCGATGCATCAAAAGTAATTTTAATTATTACCGGTTCCTTCTTCCCGGTTTTATTAAATACGGTGAACGGGATTACCGGTGTGCCCCAAGGTCTGTTAGAATTTGCCAAGCTGTATAAAATCAAGAAAAGAGATATTCTCCTGCGCATTTATCTGCCCGGGGCCTTATCGTCCATCTTCGTTGGGCTGCGGCTCGGAGCCAGCACGGCCTGGATGTCCATTGTGGCGGCCGAAATGATTGCCGCCACCGCCGGCGTCGGGTACAGGATTAATGACGCCCGCAACCTAATGCAATCTGATGTGGTAATTGTATATATGATTTTAATTGGTTGTATCGGCGGCATAATGGATTTCGTTATTAAAGCAATAGCCAGGTATGTGCTCAAATGGCAACGAGCATAGGGAGGGGCAGGCAATGGGATTTGACTTACATATTAATGCTTTGAGTAAAAGCTTTTGGGTTGGGTCTGAGTCGATACCAGTATTGGATAATATTACTCTCGATATTAAAGAAGGGGAATTTGTCAGTATCGTTGGCCACAGCGGCTGCGGCAAAAGTACGTTGCTGAAAATTATTGCCGGCCTTGTTGAATATTCGGCCGGAACAGTACTTTGCGGCGGTCAGGACCTGCGGGAATCGGACGTACACAGAGGCATGATTTTTCAGGACCACAGGCTGCTGCCGTGGCTGACGGTGGCGGAGAACATTGGTTTTGGTTTATATGGCCTGGCTGAACAGGAAAAGCAGGGCAGAATACGCGAACATATTGAGCTTGTGGGCTTAAAGGGGTTCGAAAAGGCGTATCCGCATCAGCTGTCCGGCGGTATGGCCCAGCGGACGGCAATTGCCCGCGCGTTTGTACACAAACCGGATATTTTACTTTTGGATGAGCCATTTGGCGCGTTAGATGCATTAACAAGAATTCAAATGCAAGATGAGGTACTAAAGATTTGGGAACAACAAAAAACGACGATGATTCTTGTTACTCATGATATTGATGAAGCAATCTATCTGGGTGATCGCGTTGTCATTAATACCAACCGGCCGGCATCAATCAAAAAAATATTTACGGTCGATCTGGCGCGGCCCCGGGAAAGAACAGGCCATTACTTTAGCTTGCTTAAGGCCCAGATAATGCAAGAGTTTTTTGACTCGAAAAAACGTGATCCTGAGTATTATCTTTAAAAAAAATTGGAGGGAATTGTATGAGATTGAAAACGTTTTTGGCTGCCTTACTGGTATTGGGGGTATTTGTTGCCGGCTGCGCCGGTAAATCAAGTCCAACGGGCGCCGGCGAAGCGGCAAAAGTTGTGAGAATTGGTTATGTCGATAGTGGTAAATCCTTTCCCAATGATGCCCTGGCGATCGCGATAGACAAAGGTTTTCTAAAAGCAGAGCTGGATAAAGCCGGCTATCAGTTAGAGGCCATACCGTTTACCGGTGCCGGTCCGGCCATTAATGAGGCGATCGCCGGCAGCAGTATTGATATGGCATCGTCAGGTGACGTACCTGTTACCATTGCCAAAAGCAACGGCGTCGATACGGTTTTAGTCGCCGCCGAAGTGGGCTTTAACGATGCCGCCCTGGTGGTGCCCAAGGATGCAGGCGTAACGTCTATCCAGGCTTTAAAAGGGAAAAAGGTCGCCACCCTCAAGGGTTCGTATATGCATAAATCGCTGGCCGATATGCTTACTGCCAATAATTTAACAATCAACGATATTGAATTTGTCAATATGACCTCCCAGGATGCGGCGGCAGCGATCATCAGTAAAACGGTTGACGCCGCAGTGCTTTCCGCAGTGCAGGAAGCGCAAATCGTTAAATCCGGGCACGGTGTAATTTTGCTGTCTGGCGCTGACAACCCCGAGTGGAAGGGCAGTCACGGCATTATCGCCCGCAGCGCCTACGCACAAGCCAATAAAGAAGCAGTTACCGCAGTGGTCAGTGCATTGATTCAAGCCGGTGAGTATGCAAAAGCCAATAGTCAGGAAGCAATTACTATTCTTGAGAAATCAGGTTACCCGCTGGAGGCCCTGGCCCTGTTATTCCCTGATCAAAAAATTGATTTCAACGTGGTGGCCGGCGATGCGGCCAAAAAGGCCTTTGCCGGCGTTGCCAACTTCTTATTTGCCAACGAATTAATCAGGGACAAACCTGATCTGGATCAATGGATTGACAGCAGCTATTACCAGGAGGCCAGCAAAGCCATAAAGAAATAAGCAGAAAGAATGTGAGAATATGCCGCCAATTGTTGATGCGGGTAAATGTATAAGGTGCGGAAAGTGTGCCGAGATTTGCGGGCTTGATGTCTATGGCCCGGCCAAAAAGAAGGCGGTGCCTAGCCCCATCTATAAAGACGACTGCTGGCATTGCAACGCCTGTGTCCTGGATTGCCCGGCGCAAGCGATCAGGCTGAAATTGCCGTTGCCGATGTCGTTATTATATAGAGAAGCAGTTGGTGCCGGGGGCCGGAATCATGATTAAGATAAAGCAGGAAGCAATAGAGAGCGATGTCCTGGTGGTGGGCGGCGGTATCGCCGGTTTAATGGCGGCGATTGCCGCGGCTGACAGTGGCGCCCAAGTTGTTCTTGCCGATAAAGGCGATACCAGAAGAAGCGGATCAGGGGCGACAGGCAATGATCATTTTACCTGTTATATCCCCGAGTATCATCAATGTACAGTGGAAGAATATCTGGTCGAACACAACATGTCCCTGGTGGGCGGTAATGCCGATCCGAAAATCCAGGCCATATTTGCCGCAAGATCGTTTGAGGTGGTAAAGGACTGGCATACATGGGGTATTGATATGCAGCCGCATGGCGAGTGGGAATTCAATGGCCATGCCTATCCGGGCCGAAGAAGAATATTTTTGAAATATAATGGGTATAACCAGAAACAGGTGCTTACCGACGAAGCCCGCAAACGGGGCGTGCGAATTGTCAACAAAACCCCGGTTATTGAGTTTATAACCGATAGTTCCCATAAAATCATCGGTGCAGTTGGCTTGGACATTGCGGCGGCAGAACCGTCATTAGTACTGTTCCGCACCAAAACGATCATTGCCGCTACCGGCAATACCAGCCGGTTATATCCGTCAATCACGCCTACTAAATTATTTAATACAGCCCATTGCCCGGCTAACGCCGGCGGGGGGCGGGCCGCCGCCTACAGAGCCGGCGCCCGGTTGATCAATCTTGAAATTCCTAATACCCATGCCGGTCCTAAGTATTTCGAACGGTGCGGCAAAGCAACATGGATCGGGATCCTGAATGACCCGGAGGGAAAACCGGTAGGGCCATTTGTAACCAAGCCCACCCGGGAGCTAGGCGATATTACTGCCGACGTCTGGCATTCTGTATTTACCGACAAAATGCAAAATGGCACCGGCCCTGTGTACATGGACTGTTCAGAGACCTCGCCCGCGGATCTGGAATATATGCGGTGGGGCTTAGAGTGCGAAGGCGATACCTCGCTGCTGGATGCTATGGAACACGAGGGAATCGACCTTACCAGGCATAAGGTCGAATTTACCAGATATGAGCCCATTCTGATTGGCCGGGGCATCGAAATTGACGAACAGGCTGCCACCAATGTTAGCGGCTTGTATGCAGCGGGTGATGAAGTCGGAAACTTTCGGGCCGATATTTCCGGGGCGGCAGTTATGGGACGAATTGCCGGGGAAAATGCTGCCCGCTATGCCCAGGACAGTACATTGACTAATGATAATTTGGTGGATCACTGTACTGTTGTTGAAAAAACCGCTTTTTGCAATGTTTTGTTATCGCGGGCGGACGGCGAGCCCTGGCAGGACCTCAATGCGGCCATTCAGCAAATTATGAACGACTATGCCGGCGTGACCTTTGTGCGTTCGGAAAACCTTCTCACCACCGCGCTGCTTTACCTAGACCAGTTAGAGCAAAAAGCGAAAGCAGCCATTGGCGTACAAACAGCCCATGAACTGATGCGCGCCTTAGAATGTTTTGATCTTCTGCAAATTGGCCGTTTGCTTTGCATCACTGCCAGAGAAAGAAAGGAAACAAGGGGCTTGCACAAGCGTTCGGACTATACGTTCACCAATCCGTTATTAAACGGCAAGTTTCTGACGATTGCTGAGGCCGCGGGTGAAACCCGGTTGCATTGGCGTGAGCAAATTAAATAAAAGGTGCACTATCCAACTCGGGCCGGGGCAGATTATTTTCCGTTTGTGTTTCTAAGTATGGGTTATTCTATCCTTGTGCCTCATGGTGCAAGGATTTTTAACTGTAAGCTGCTTAACCAGACCAAAATTGCGAGGTGCTTTCATGGAATATATTAAGATAGCAACAATAGAGGACGAATTTGAGGCCCAATTACTGGCCGCAATTTTAGCAGAGCGTCAGATCAAAATATTATCTGAAATCTTTTCATGACAGTGCCTATGACGGTCTTTTTCAAAGAAATTTTGGTTGGGGCGCGCTATTTGGCACCAAGGACAATGAAAAAGAAATATTGGAAATACTGGATGATATTAGAAAATCAGGTTAACAAGCCTCAGGATGCCTCCGCTTGCCAGGCGAGTCCGGCTAAAACGCCGGCTTTACGTAATATAAGCTAAGTGGTAGAATTAACGGGGATAAAAGCGAGGCTTGGCTGCCGGCGGGGCCGGTTCGCAGGGGCTAAGAGGAGGCAGTTCGTAGTGACGCCACTACACAAGGTGGCCATTTTTCTGATGCTTATGGGCAGGGAAAAGGGCCAACGCATCATTGCCTTGATGGATAACGATGAGATTAAAGCGGTTGTTGCTGAAATTCGCAGCCTGGCAGTGCTTTCCCAGGCCGGCAAAGCGAGCGTCAGAGCTGAGTTTAAAGAGTTGGGCTATGACGAGCAGATGAATCCGGCCGCGGTGCTGACGCTGATGCGGTTTTTGTTTAATGGCAGTAAAATTAGTCATAAGGGCTGATCGGGGCGGGGCAAAAGCTATGTCCCCGCAGCGGTAAAAGACAAGGCAAGAGACCGGTGGTTGCATACCACCGGTCTCTTGCCTTGTCTTTATTGCGGCTTATCAGTAAGCCATTTTCGTTATGGCTTGCTGCAATTCACTGATCGCCTTATTTAGCCGCAGCACATCCTGTTCCTCTAGACGTTCAATTTTCTGCTCTAATAGCAGCATTGCTTTTGCTTTTATGCTCTCACAAATGTTCAAGCCGGACGCGGTTATGCCTATGCGGATAATTCGCCGGTCAATGTTATCGTATTCTCTCCGGACAAAACCTGCTGCCACCAGTTTATCAATAATCGGTGTCATCTGCTGCTTGGACATAAGCATTGCCTGGGAAAGTTCCGTCATCGTGGCCTTTTTTTCTCTTAGCATCGCCAGTACATGCACTTGCGCCGTAGTAAGAATCGTTTTAAATTGTTGTTCAACCGGCCTCACAAACTCCTTATCAAGGAGCGGAATTAAATGAAACATCATTTCAGCGGTTTTTACGCGATCCAAAACAAGCACTCCTTATTTTTTATTGACAGGATATCATAATAGGATTAATATATAATATAGTAAATAAAACTTTACTATACGCATATATTGAATATATTTGGATGTTAATAGTATATTAATATTTATATTATATCATGAGTACTACTACAATCCAAGCCAGCATTCAACACTGCGCTTGCTCTGAGGCGAATCCCCAGCATTCACAAACAGAATAATTTTTTCAGGAGGTTTTAGTATGAAGAAATACCAGCGGTATTTCCTGGCAATTATCCCTGTCGTCATGCTAATGACAGTAACCCCGCCGGTGTTGGCCACGGCGGTGGAGTTATCGGTAGCAGACAGTATCGCCCTGGCCTTACAGAATAACCATGATCTCAAATATGCAAAATCGGCCAGGGAAAAAGCGTATTGGGCCATGAAAGCAGCCCGGAGCAATAAAGGACTCTCCCTCGATTTTACCCATACCGACCAGCGCTACAACACGCCGCCGGCGGCGACCGGAACCTCTACATATGAATATACGTCAGATTTTGCGAACCAGGTCGCGCTCACCTTGCCGCTGTATTCCGGCGGAAAGCTGGAGAATCAAATAAAACAGGCTAAGCTTGAGCTTACGGTGGCCGATCTGGAGGTGGAGGCAGCCAAACAACAGCTGAAGCTGACCGTGGTGTCCAATTACCTTACCGTGCTGGAATACCGTAATGAAGTCCAAGTGAATCAGGAGACGGTCAGGAACTATGAGGAACACCTGCAGCTGGTTAATGATAAATTTGGCCTGGGCCTGGTAGCAAAGACCGATGTGTTGTCAAGCCAGGTGGATCTGGCCAGTGCTCAGGATAATCTGGTAAAAGCCCAAAATAATTATACCAATGCCGTAGCGGCCCTGAACAATGCGATGGGGTTGCCCCATGCGGCCGAGGTTACGCTAAAAGATGAGTTTACTTATGAAAAATATCCTAAAACGCTGGCGGAATGCCTGCAGTATGCCGGGGAGCACCGGCCCGAGCTGGTTCAATATGAGGCCAAAATCGCCAGTGCCAATTATGATGTGGATATCGCCAAAAGCGGCCGGCGGCCGGCGGTTAATCTGACGGCCGAGCAGGGCTGGTATGACAGCCATTTCGTCGGCGCGAAAAATAGCAACTGGCTATTGAAATTAACCACATCGATCAATGTGTTTGACACCGGTTTAACCAGTGCCAACGTTAAGCAAGCCCGCCATAATGTGGATATGGTGCTGGATAAGGCTGAGCAGCAGCGTGATACTATCCTTTTGAATGTCCGTGAGTATTACTTGAGTATGCAGGAAGCCGAGAAGCGGATTGATTCCAATAAGGTATCTGTCAACTATGCCGCCGAAAGTCTAATGATCCAGAAAGCCCGGTATGAGGCCGGGATTGGCACCAACCTTGATTTGCGCGATGCGGTATTATCGCTGGACTCGGCGCAAAAGGATTATATCCAGGCCTTGTATGATTACAATCTCAACAAAGTTAAACTGGAACAGGCCATGGGCTTACCGGTGCAGTAACCGGGGGAGTGGGAGGAATGACAATTGAGTATCAAGGGTTCAAAAAAACTGTACATTGGCTTGCTTGCTGCCGTTGTTTTGCTTGGCGTTGTGGTTGTACGCAGCGGGATATTGTCCAAAACACAGCTGAATACAGCCCCGCCGGCGGTAGTAGTAAAGGCGATGCAGGTAGTAACGCGGGACACACCTGTCAACCGTGAATTTGTGGGCCAGGTAAAGGCCAAGAGTGAAGTAAAAATCATGTCCAAAGTAGCCGGGAATGTTGTGGCGAAGATGGTGAACGGCGGCGATACGGTCTATAAGGGCCAGCCTTTGTTCCAAATCGATAATAAGCAGTACCGGTCGGCGATTAATTCGGCCAGGGCTACGTTGCTAAAATCGCAGGCCACCCTTAATAATACCCGGAAAGACGTAGAGCGCTATCAGAAACTGGCCGCGGTCAAAGGGGTTGCCCAACAAACGGTAGATGCCTATGTAGCCCAGGCGGAAGAAGAAGCTGCTACGGTGGAGGTCAACCGGGCCGTCCTGCAGCAGGCCCTTGAGGATGAGCAGGATACCTTGATTGTTTCGCCGGTTGACGGCCGCATTGATGTGAATGATGTAAGTCTCGGTTATTATGTGGCCGCCGGTTCGACAACAATGGCTACCGTTTCCTCCATCAATCCGGTTTGGGTGCAGTTCAGCATGAGCGAAACGGAATACCTGAATTATCTCCGGACCGGCAACGGTTCCCTGCCGGCCAGCTTTAAGGAGCATCTGCAGCTGGTATTAAGCGACGGCACGGAATATTCGCTCATTGGCCGGGTGGAGCAAATCGACCGGGGAATCGACAATACAACAGGCACGATTACGCTCAAAGCCAGCTTTGATAATCCGCAAAACTACTTGCTGCCAGGGATGTTTGCCCGGGTGGTTGCGCAGGAAACGGTGCGGCAGGGGGCGTTGCTGATTCCCCAAAAAGCGGTTAAGGAAGTGCTGGATACTACCTTTGTTACCGTCGTGACCGAGGATAACAAGGCCGAAAGCCGGCAAGTAAAGCTTGGCGACAGGATTGGCGATATGTGGCTGGTGGAAGAAGGCCTTAGCGGCACCGACCGGGTGGTTGTGGACGGTATCGACAAGGTAAAACAAGGCAATGCTTTACAAGTAACAATGATACAGCCGGATGCACAGACTCCGGCTCAGCAATAGGGGGCGTTGATATATGGCTGACTTCTTTATTAAGCGCCCGATTTTCGCCATTGTGTTGTCGATCATTATTACCTTGCTGGGCACAACGGCCGCCTTTACCCTGCCGGTAGCGCAGTACCCGCAGATTTCGCCGCCGACAATCTCGGTAAGCACTTCCTACCAGGGGGCTAATGCCGATGTTGTTGATCAAACTGTGGCCCAGGTCATTGAAGAACAGATCAATGGTGTTGAGGATATGGTGTATATGTCCTCCACCAGCACCGATTCCGGTGCTTATTCCCTGAGCATCCAGTTTGAGACCGAGAAAGACTCGGATACGGCCGCGGTACAAGCACAGAACCGGGTAGCGCAAGCCAATGCCTCGTTGCCCGGTACGGTGCAGACCACCGGGGTTACAACGCGCAAAGCCTCGCAGGATATGTCGCTTATTTTTACCCTCTGGTCGCCCAATGACAATTTTGATGCCAATTTCCTGAAAAATTATGGCAGTATTTATCTGATTGATGATATCAAACGGGTCAAGGGTGTCGGCGAGGTATCGGCCTTTGGCTCGGATTACAGTATGCGGATATGGCTGCAGCCGGAAAAAATGGCGCAGCTGGGGATTGCCGCCAGTGAGGTGACGGCCGCGATTGAAACGCAAAATGTGCAGGCGGCCGCCGGCGCCTTTGGTAAAATGCCGACGGCGTCTGCGCAGCAATTCCAGTATACAGCCAAGGTGAAAGGCCGTCTCACGGATCAGACCGAGTTTGAAAATATTATCGTTCGTTCCCAGTCAGACGGTTCCTTCGTCCGGATTAAGGATATTGCCCGGGTGGAGCTGGGCAGCAAGGAATATGATTTTAACAGCCTGGTGAACGGTAAGGTGGCAGCCGGGTTTGCTGTTAAGCTAACCAGTGATGCCAATGCCTTAGAGACCATCAGTAAGGTAAAAGCTGTGCTGGCCCAGGCCGCGAAGAATTTCCCCGGCGACATGGAATATAAAATTGTTGTTGATAATACCGAGTTTGTGCGCGAATCCATGCAGGAGGTAATTAAAACCTTTGCCGAAGCATTGCTGTTGGTTTTAATTGTGGTGTTTGTTTTCCTGCAGAGCTGGCGGGCCACGCTGATTCCTTTGCTGGCCATTCCGGTATCCTTGCTGGGCACCTTTGCCGCCTTTAGTGCACTAGGCTTTACCATCAACACGCTTACGTTATTTGCGATGGTGCTGGCTATCGGGCTGGTTGTGGATGATGCGATTGTTGTTATTGAGGCTGTCGAGTATCATATGCGCTATTCCGGACTGTCCCCGCTGGACGCCACCAAGCGGGCCATGAGCGAGGTATCCGGCCCGGTTGTCGCGATTGCGTTCGTATTGGCGTCCGTATTTATTCCGGTGGCTTTTTTCGGCGGCACTACAGGGATCTTATACAAACAATTCGCGTTAACCATTGTGGTATCAATGGCTTTGTCGGCCATTGTTGCCTTGTCACTGACGCCGGCCCTGTGCGTGCTGCTGCTTAAACCCCATGATCCCCAGGCGCACAGCGGGGCATTGGCCAGATTTTTTAGTGCTTTTAATAGTTGGTTTGAACGCGGCATTGCGCAGTATGGGAACAGGCTCGGCCGGCTTATTCCCAAAGCCCGCCTGTGCCTGGTGCTGCTGGCCGTCTTACTCATCCTGACCGGCGGGTTGTATAAAGCGGTGCCGTCTTCCTTTGTGCCTGATGAAGATCAGGGCTTC
Source organism: Sporomusa termitida (assembly GCF_007641255.1). Classification (NCBI taxonomy): domain Bacteria; kingdom Bacillati; phylum Bacillota; class Negativicutes; order Selenomonadales; family Sporomusaceae; genus Sporomusa; species Sporomusa termitida. The sequence goes on along the minus strand of NZ_CP036259.1, from coordinate 3,320,704 downwards.
TATATAACGGCCATCACGCTGCCGGAAGCGTCCAGTTTGAACCGGACGATTGATGTGATGCGGCAATTTACCGACAAGGTAAGTGCCCAGCCTGGGGTGCTTAATATTATGTCGTTATCAGGTATGGATATATTGGGGGGCGGCACCAAGACGAATGCCGGGGCTATGTTTATCTCCCTGGATGCCTGGAGCGAGCGGCAAAAGCCTGAATTACAGGTAAAAGCCGAAATAAGCCAGACCTTGCTGAGTGGAGCCCAATTTCCGGAAGGCTCGGTCGTTTCCTTTGCTCCCTCCGGTCTGCCGGGGCTGGGCATGGTCGGTGGCTTTACCCTGATGCTGCAAGACCGGAGCGGCGGTTCTTTAGCTGATCTTGACAGCATGGCCCAAAAATTCGTGGCGGCGGCCCAGGAGCGGCCGGAGATCGGCTCGATTACCTCTACCTTCAAAGCCAATACCCCAAGCTATGAATTTGAGGTAGACCGGGAAAAGGCTGAACAACTGGGGGTGGCCGTTGATGATGTATTTACGGCCTTGCAGGTATTCCTGGGCGGCACCCAGGTCAATGATTTTAATAAATTTGGCCGTTCCTACAAGGTTACGGTGCAGGCCGAACCGTCATTTCGCAGTGATGCGAATGCAACGCGCTATCTTTATGTAAAAAGCTCTAATGATACGATGGTGCCGCTAAATACCCTCCTTACACCGAAAAAGATTAACGCGCCAACTGTCATTACCCGGTTTAATGGTGTGAAAGCCGTGCAAATCAGCGGCACGCAGGCTGCCGGGTACAGCTCCGGCCAAGCCATGACGGCCCTGGAAGCGGTGGCCGAGCAAACCTTAACCAGTGGCTATACCTATGAATGGTCCGGGCAAAGCCGGGAGGAAAAGCTCTCCGGTTCCCAGGCGCCGATTGTGTTTGGTATGGCAATCGTTTTTGTCTTTTTATGTTTGGCGGCTCTGTATGAGAGCTGGAGTGTTCCCTTTGCCGTGCTGCTTTCCGTGCCAACCGGCGTCTTTGGCGCCTTCCTGTTTCAGTATGTGCGCAATCTGGAAAACAGCGTATACATGCAGATCGGTTTAGTTATGCTGATTGGTTTGGCTGCGAAAAATGCGATATTGATTGTTGAGTTTGCCAAAGTCCGGGTTGACAAAGGCATGAATCCGGTTAAGGCGGCGATTGAAGCGGCCCAAACCCGGCTGCGGCCGATTCTTATGACCTCACTGGCCTTTATTATTGGCTGCTTCCCGCTAGCCGTGGCGACAGGGGCCGGGGCCGGCGCCAGGAATTCTATGGGCACAGCCGTCGTGGGTGGTATGTTTACCGCGACCGTGCTGGGAATATTTTTAATCCCGGTGCTGTTTGTTGTGGTCGAAGCTATCACCGAAAAGGTTAGAAACAAGCGTTCCGGCTCTTCCCAGTTAAAGGAGTAACTTAATGTTCAGTTTCTGTATGGAGCCCGGAAGCAACCCCCCTCTGGGGAGCAGGTTGCTTCCGGACAGGGGCAGGAACCGGGTCTTCGAGTAGATTGATTTTCGAATGTATACTGTGTACATTCGAAAATAATATTTACAATACTAAGAAAAAGTTATATAGTTACACTATGATGAATAATAATGTCACAGGTCAGATAAAAACCTCATATCGTACCTTGCCTGGCATGATTACCAATATTTTGCGCGAATCCATTCTGGCGGGCGAACTTAGCGGGGGCGTCCAACTCAAACAGGAGGAATTGGCGGCGAAATTTAGCGTAAGCATGAGTGCTTTACGGGAAGCGTTGAAAAACCTGGAAGCAGAGGGCTTGGTGAGGTTTTATCCTAATCGTGGGGCTATGGTTAGTGAATTATCGGCAGTGGAAGCGCAGGAGATATTTGATATAAGACTTTTTTTAGAATTAGGGGCACTAGAGTTGGCTATTCCTAATTTGACTCAGGCAGATTTGGCAGAGGCGGATGAAATTCTGAAAAAAGCAGATGAAGAAACCCTGCGTAAGCATTGGAGTGAACTGAATTGGCAGTTTCACGAAACACTGTACCGGTCGGCAAATAGGCCAAAGCTGCTGGCGCTGATTCAAAATATGCATAACAATGTGGAACGTTATATGCGTTTATATTTGACAACGATGCATTATCAGACAAAATCACAGGCAGAACATCGCGCGTTACTCAATGCCTGTGCTCAGGGAAATATCAAAGGTGCGCAAAAACAATTGCGCAAACATATGGTTGATGCGAGCAAGAATCTGATCGAATACTTAAGCTGAGTGATTACATTAATAATGTTTTCGCTATTGTATACTTTCGAAAATCGAAAATTAGCTAAAGCTAGCAAAATCCGAAGGAGGGGTAATCATGTCTAGTAAACGCATTGAGGATTTTAAAAAGTTTTACATCGATGCTAAGCCATCTATTAGTATTCACCGGGCGATGGCTTTTACGGCATCACACCAACAAACTGAAGGTGAATCAGTGATTAGACGGCGGGCCAAAGCATTTCAGGAAGTGTGCAAGCGTATTCCTGTCACCATTTTTGACAATGAGCTTATTGTTGGCTCTGTCGGCGAATTCCTGAAGACGGGGGTTATTTGTCCCGAATATTCCTGGAAATGGGTCGAGGAGGAAATGGACTTCTTTGAAAGCCGGGACCAGGACCCCTATTGTATTGATCAAGAAGCAAAGGATATATTGCGCAAAGAGATTTTTCCTTACTGGCAAGGCAAATCGCTGGAGGAAAATTTTCTGTCACGCATCAATCCGGAAACAGCCAAAATTTTAATTGATACAGGCATTATCGACAATGATTCCAAATGGAGAAATGCAGTTGGCGAAATTACGGCCGATTATCAGGATATCATCTTTAAAAAAGGTTTTGGCGGGCTTAAGGCCGAGGCGCTCAGGCAGCTGCAAAGCTTGGAACCGGTTAGCGCCGAGGCCTTGGAAAAAATCGACTTTTACCACGCTGCCGTGTTGGTATGCGAAGGGATTGTCACTCTGGCTAACCGCTATGCGGATAAAGCTATGCAGCTGGCGCAAGCCGAGCAGGATAGTCTGCGTAAAGAAGAACTGCTTGCAATTGCCAGGATTTGCCGTAAGGTACCGGAGCAGCCCCCGGCAACTTTTTATGAAGCGGCACAGGCTGTATGGTTTACCCAGCTGGGCTCGATACTGTCCGAGAATTCCCTGGCCTTGAATCTGGGCAGATTTGATCAATATATGTATCCATATTATGCCGGTGATATAAAAACAGGCACTGTTACTGCGGAAAAAGCGCAAGAATTGATTGAGGCGCTTTGGCTTAAGCTGTCTGAATGGGTATGGGCTATTTCGAGTAATACCGCCAAATTTTTTGCCGGCTATAACTCATTCCAGAATATGACTCTGGGGGGCAGAACCAGAGACGGCCGGGATGCAACCAATGAACTTTCCTATATGTGTCTTACAGCCACTGAGAACGTAAAAACACACCAGCCAGGCTTAAGTGTGCGGATTCATCCTGATAGTCCGGCTGAATTTCTCTTAGCTGTATGTAAACTGATTCGTGCCGGGACCGGATTTCCTGCCGTACACAACGACGGGGTTGGGGCGGCCATGCTGCTCGCGGAAGGACTCTCGCCCGAAGATGCACGTGATTGGAGTAATTGCGGCTGTGTGGTGCCGCACTTTAGGAAAATTGGCAAGTGGACGTCGGCAGTTAATATTAATCTGGCCGCCGCCCTTGAATTTGCCTTAAATAGCGGGAAAAGCCGGATCTCGGGAAGAGATATGGGTCTGGCCGAAATCCCTATTTCTGAATTTATGGGCTATGAAGAAGTAAAAGCAGCCTTTTATAAACAACTTGCTTATCTGGTAAAGCATGCTGTTATCGGCTCAATTACCGCCCAGCAGATTCATTCGGAAATGGTACCGCGGCCCTACCTTTCTATGCTTGTGGAAGGCTGTATGGAGCAAGGAAAAGATCTTAGCAGGGGCGGAGCTAAATATAATCTGGGACCGGTTCTTACCGGCATCGGGATCGCTGACGCGGCCAACTCTTTAGCGATGATCAGGAAACTGGTATTTGAGGATAAAAAATATACATTAGCAGAAATCGATAAGGCTTTGGCTGCCGACTGGGAAGGTTATGAACAAATGAGGCAAGCCGCGCTTGCTTGTCCGAAGTATGGCAATGATGATGACTATGTTGATTTTATCGCTGCCGAAATAAGCGATTTTTTCTACAGAGAAGTACGGGCCTATAAAGATTACTTTGGCTCACCTTTCAATTCGGCGTTCATGGGGATTTCCAACTATATTCCGGCGGGGAGTGTAATCGGGGCGACACCGGACGGCAGAAAAGCAAGGACACCTTTGACAGAAGGCGTTTCACCACATGCCGGTACTGATTTGACCAGTCCTACCGCGGCGATGCGTTCTGTTGCCAAACTCAATCATGACGTGCATTCCGGCGGGACACTGATGAATGTAAAATTATCCCCTGACTTATTGAAATCAGATAGAGACCTGAGAAACCTGGCGGCTATTATCAGAGCGTATTTTGCACTGGGCGCTTTTCATGTTCAGTTTAACGTGATTTCCACCGCAGTATTGAGAAAAGCACAGGCCCAGCCGGAGGATTATAAAGATTTGCTGGTCAGGGTTGCCGGTTATAGTACACAGTTTGTCAACCTATCCCGGGAAGCTCAGGATGCAATTATTGCAAGAACTACCTATGCAGCAATGTAAGGGCAATATATTTCAAATACAGCGCTGGTCGATTAATGACGGGGAAGGGATCAGAAGTACTGTTTTCTTTAAAGGCTGCCCGCTAAGATGCAAATGGTGTTCGAATCCGGAGTCGTGGCAGGGAAAGCCGGAAGTGTTGTTTTTTCATGAGAAATGTATTGCTTGTAAGCGCTGTTTGCCGGTTTGCAGCCAAGGGGCCATTTCCCCGGCGGGGAATATAATCCGTTTTGCGCGTGAAAAATGTTCCGGCTGCGCTGGCTGCTGTGAGGTATGCCCGACCGGCGCCCGTAAGCTGATAGGTGCTGCGGTGACGGTTGAAGATGTTCTAAAAGTGGTAAAAAGAGATACTGTCTTCTATCGGGAGTCTGGCGGCGGGGTCACCTTTTCCGGGGGCGAACCCTTTGCCCAGCCTGGATTTCTGCAGCAGCTTGCAGCAGCCTGCAGCCAACTGGGTATTGATACTGCTGTCGAAACCAGCGGTTATTTTGATTTTGAACAAGTTAAAGACATCTTTGCCTATTTGGATTGTGTTTTTGTAGATATCAAGCATATGGACGATGCGGTTCATATGCAGATGACCGGAGTCAGCAACCGTAAGATTTTAGCAAATATCGCTCAGATATCGAAGCTGCATCCGCATACCATCGTTCGCGTGCCTTTTATTGCCGAAGTTAATGCCAATGAGCAAAACATCAAAAAAATGTGTGACTATCTTAAGAATAATACACGCGTGGCGGGGGTCGAACTTTTGCCTTATCATGATTTCGGCCAGTCGAAGTATAGTGCCATTGGCGTTCGTGGTCAGACCTTCACTACTCCTGCTGCTACTGAAATTGCAGACGCAAACAGAATAATATCTAACTATGGTATCGGTATTGTAGATTTTAAGTAGCGTAATGCTAGCTATCCGTGGTTTCTAAGATAAAAAAATAGGGCTATTTATAAAGCAAAGGTGCTTTAAATGAGGAAGATGGACCAAGGTCTTCATTTACTGCACCTTTTTACAACTACTCAATTAACTGAATAAATTATTAGTTTAAATATTGCAAATCAACTCTCGGTTTCTATATTGGCGCTCAAAAGAGTGCCAATGTATTTAATAAATAATGGGGAGGAAGTTAATAATGAATGACAAAAAACAGAAAGCATTTCAGTTTGTGGACGAGCATCGTGACGAAATGGTATCGCTATGGCAAGAGGTTGTTTCCATAGAGAGCGGCCCCCACGAAAAAGAAGGAATTAACAAAGTCGCTGCCCGCTTTAAACAGATACTTGATGAGGAAGGCGCAAGCTCCCGCCTGGTCGAGTTTGAAAAAGCCGGCAGTATGTTGATTGCAGAGATTGGCAAAAACCAGTCTAAGCCAGGTGTGATTTTTATGGGGCATATGGATACTGCTTGTCCTGCGGGTGCAATCGCTGAGCGACCTTTTACCATAAAAGACGGCATTGCTTACGGACCAGGCGTTCTGGACATGAAAGGCGGTATTGTGGCTGCTCTTTATGCGATCAAAGCATTGAAAGCTGCCGGCTATAATTCGCGTTCACTTAAAGTTCTTTTGGCCGGGGACGAAGAGGTTTTGCATGCCAGGTCTAATGCACCTGATATATTTATTGCCGAGGCAAAAGGCTATGCCGCGGCATTTAATATGGAGACAGGCTTTGTAGACGATGGAATTGTTGTTGGGCGTAAGGGTGTAGCCCGGATTATGATGGAAGTGAAAGGCATTGCCGCTCATGCGGGCAACGATCCGGAAAACGGCCGGAGCGCAATTTTAGAAATCGCACACAAGATTATTGCCGTGCAAAATTTAACTGACTGGGAAAAGGGCATCAGTTTTAATGTCGGGGTAATGCAAGGCGGGACAACATCGACTGCGGTTCCCGATTATGCAAGTATTTTTATTGATGTTCGCTATAAGAACCCGGACGACTTACCGGCGATTATTAAGCAGATCGAAGAAGTTGCAGCCAAAATTTATGTTGCCGGCACGACCACTACGGTTGCTTTTATGGATGGTATAAAGCCGATGAAAACAACGGATGGGGTTGAGCAGTTGTTTGAGCTAGTGAAAAAAGCCTATGAAGAGAACGGTTTTGGTACGCCTTATGCGAAATGGGTGGGCGGCGGCTCTGATTCGGCCTATACTGTTTTGGCCGGGGTGCCGACAGTATGTGCTATGGGGGTAAAAGGAGGACGCAATCACAGTCCGGAGGAATATGCCATTGTCGAAAGCCTGTTTGAAAGAGCTAAACTCATGATCGCCTGTGTGCTTAAGTTAGACAACAACTAGTTGCGCGGGGGTGGGTCTGGTGATCCTAGTATTTGAATTTTAACATTATCAGGAGGAGAGCACATGGCAGAGCAAAGTCAGGAAAAGTACAAGGTTACCTGGAAGGGATGGCTGGCATTAATCATCTTGATTATTTCTTTCTCCGGGGTGTTTGCAAAGATTGACGGGCCGTTAAGGGCGCTGGATTTTCAAGTGCTTACCGGAGAATTCGGGCGAGTGTCCGAGGGGATAATCTTTACTGGGAAAGGGGGTACCGGGGCGCGTGATGGTTTCATGTTTGCTTTGACTCTTTTCCCGACCCTGATGTTTGCGTTAGGATGCATCCAAGTTGCCGAGTCACTTGGTGCTTTGCGGGCGGCTGAAGTATTATTTCGGCCTATTCTTAAGCCCCTCATGGGGATTCCGGGGGCAAGCGGGCTGGCTTTCGTCAGCAGCTTTACCAGTTCTGATGTGGCGGCAGTCATGACTAAAGGGCTAGTGGAAGACAAAATGATGACTGAAGAAGAACGAACAGTATTTGTTGCCTACCAGTATGCCGGGTCCGCCCCGGTTACCAATACCTTCGGTACCGGCGCCGCCTTGCTGCCTATCAGCGTTTTGCCAGTAGGTGTTATTATCGGGCTGATCTTTATTGTTAAAGTCCTGGGCGCTAATTTGGTCCGCTTGTATCTAAGCCGGCTGTCCGGAAACAGAGGAGAAGGGGGCGCAGCGAATGGCTGATCATACTGCCGCCGGCATAGATTTGCAGAAAGTTAAGCCAAGTGTGGTTGAAGAATTTGTGACGGGTGCCAAAAAGGGGTTTTATATTGGTGCGGAAATGATTGCACCGGCCATGGTTTTGGCGTATGTGCTCATTCTGTTTTTAGAAATTACCGGGTTGATGAAGGGTGTAGGTAAAATACTGGAGCCGGTGATGACCGTATTTGGCCTGCCGGGTGAGGCTATCTTTGCTCTGGTAGCCGCCTTCTTTGCCAAGGCTGCAGGCTGTGCTACCGCGGCCACCCTATATTCTAAAGGCGTTATAACTGCCGCCCAGGCGACAATCCTGTTTCCCGCGTGTGTAACCATGGGCACGCTGATTGGCCACTTTGTGCGTATTGTAATTGTATCAAATGTCAATAAAAAATGGCATTCGCTGCTGATATGCGTTCCCCTTGTAGACGCTGCAGTTGTTATGATATTGACCAGAGCCGTTTTGAGTGTTATGGGCTTAAACGGATAACTTTTTAAAAAAAACAAGGGGTAGAAGGTGTTGCTAAAGCCAATCAGCCTACCCCTTTTGCTTTGCTGTTATGAGTGACAAACAAAGATATATGTGATGCGAGACGAGAGGATTGACGAGGAATATGAATAGAAAAATGAAAACAATGGACGGAAACACAGCCGCGGCCTACATATCTTACGCATTTACCGATGTTGCAGCGATTTTTCCCATCACACCGTCATCAAATATGGCGGAAAGTGTGGATGAATGGGCATCCCAAGGCCAAAAAAATCTTTTTGGGCAGACGGTTGAAGTTGTAGAAATGCAGTCAGAGGGCGGCGCCGCCGGCGCTGTTCACGGTTCGCTGCATGCCGGCGCATTGACTACTACCTATACAGCCTCACAGGGACTTTTACTGATGATTCCCAACATGTATAAAATTGCCGGTGAACTATTACCTGGCGTATTCCATGTCAGCGCCAGAGTCGTTGGCGCCAATGCCATCAGTATTTTTGGCGATCATTCTGACGTTATGGCGACAAGACAAACCGGGTTTGCTTTGCTGGCAGAAAGCAGTGTCCAGCAAGTCATGGATTTAGCAGCTGTGGCGCATCTGGCGGCGATTAAAGGCCGAGTGCCGTTTCTCAACTTTTTTGATGGGTTCAGAACTTCTCACGAAGTGCAAAAAATTGAAATTCTTGAATACGAGGAATTAGATAAACTGATAGACCGGGAGGCTGTCGCCGCTTTTAGAAAACGGGCGCTTAATCCTGACCATCCACTGACCAAAGGTACCGTGCAGGGCATTGATATCCATTTCCAGCAAAGAGAAGTATCGAACCGGTTTTACGAGGACATCCCGGCAATCGTAGAGGGCTATATGGCCGAAATTAGTAAACTGACCGGCAGGGAATACCATTTATTCAACTATTATGGCGCTCCTGATGCCGAGCGAATGATTATTGCCATGGGCTCTATGTGTGAAGCCATTGAAGAAGTGGTGGATTATCTTAATGCTAAGGGCGAAAAAGTAGGCCTGCTGACAGTACATCTCTACCGGCCGTTTTCGCTGGAACATTTCTTTAAATACATTCCTGCTACTGTGCGAAAAATTGCTGTACTGGACAGAACCAAGGAAATGGGTTCATTGGCAGAACCGCTCTACCTAGATGTCAAACACGCATTCTATGGGCAATCCTGGCAGCCGGCTATTGTTGGCGGACGGTGCGGGGTTGGCGGCAAAGATGTAATCCCCAGTCATATTCATGGTGTTTTTGAAAACCTTAAAGCTGAAAAGCCGAAAGACAACTTTACTGTCGGTATTATTGATGATGTTAATCATACTTCCCTGCCATATGGTGACGATATTGATACTACTGCCGCCGGCACAAAAGCCTGTAAATTTTGGGGGATTGGCTCCGATGGAACAGTAGGAGCCAATAAGAATGCAATCAAGATTATTGGCGATCACACCGCTATGTATGCGCAGGCTTATTTTGCTTATGATGCCAAAAAGTCCGGCGGTGTTACCATTTCCCATTTGCGGTTCGGCAAAAAAGCGATAAAATCTCCTTATCTCATTAATAAAGCTGATTTTATTGCTTGCCACAATCAGTCCTATGTGCATAACTACAATGTTTTGGAAGGACTGAAGCAAGGTGGCAGTTTCTTGCTGAATTGCCAGTGGAATGAAACCGAACTGGAGCAAAAGCTGCCGGCGGCGATGAAACGCTATCTCGCCATCAACAATATTCAAATGTATATTATTGATGCCGTAAAGATTGCTCAGGAAATTGGTCTTGGCGGCAGGATCAACATGATTATGCAGGCGGCGTTTTTCAAAATTGCCGGCATTATTCCGGAAGCAGAAGCTATAAAGTACCTAAAAGAAGCTATTCAAAAATCCTACGGCAAAAAAGGTGAAAAAGTGGTTGCCATGAACAATGCCGCTGTAGACCAGGGGATAAACGCCATTGTGAAGGTCGCTGTTCCGGCAGCCTGGCAGGCGGCAGCGGAAACGGCAGCGGTTAGTAAAGAGGTGCCGGCATTTATTAAAAATATCTTAATGCCGATGAATCGGCAAGAAGGCGACAAATTACCGGTTAGCGCCTTTATCGGCCTGGAAGACGGTTCGTACCCGATGGGAACAGCCGCCTATGAAAAACGGGGCATTGCTGTTGATGTGCCACAGTGGCAAGCCGAGCAATGCATTCAATGTAATCAATGCGCCTATGTCTGCCCGCACGCTGCGATCAGGCCGGTATTACTTACTGAACAAGAAAAGCAACAGGCCCCGGCCGGCTTTATTACAAGACCTTGCAATGGGCAGAAAGCGTTGTATTTTGCAATGGCAGTTTCACCTTATGATTGCACCGGCTGCGGCAACTGTGTCCAAATTTGTCCGGCGAAAGAAAAAGCATTGACAATGAAACCATTGACGACGCAATTGCACCAAGCGCCGCTGTGGGAATATGCGATGACAATGGCCCCGAAGGCCAATCCGCTGAATCCTTTCACCGTAAAAGGCAGCCAGTTTGAACAGCCGCTGTTAGAATTCTCCGGCGCCTGCGCGGGTTGTGGCGAAACGCCGTATGCCAAGCTGGTGACACAGCTGTTTGGTGACCGGATGATGGTGGCCAATGCCACCGGCTGCTCCTCGGTGTGGGCTGACAGCGTCCCCTCTATGCCGTATACCACTAATCATCGCGGGCATGGACCGGCGTGGGGAAACTCCTTGTTTGAGGACAATGCAGAATATGGCTTAGGTATGCAGATGGCGGTTAAGCAGCTTAGAAAACAAGTAGCTTTAGCGATAGAAAAGGCCGCTCAACTGGATTTGGGAAAAGAATTCAGAGCGGCTTGTGAAACCTGGCTGGCGAATAAAGATAAGAGTGAAGGCACAAGAGAACGTGCGGATCAGCTTATTACACTGTTGGAACAAGTAAAGGGCAGTGATGGGCTGCTTAATGAAATCTATAACAACAAAGACTTCTTAGTTAAACGCTCGCAATGGATTTTCGGCGGTGACGGCTGGGCCTATGATATTGGTTTTGGCGGCTTGGATCATGTTCTGGCTTCTGGTGAAGATGTAAATGTACTGGTATTTGATACTGAAGTATATTCCAATACGGGCGGTCAGTCCTCCAAGGCTACGCCAGCCGCTGCCGTTGCTAAATTTGCGGCTAGCGGCAAAAAGACCAAGAAGAAAGATCTTGGCCTGATAGCCATGAGTTATGGCTATATCTATGTGGCGCAAATTGCCATGGGGGCAGATAAAAACCAAACACTCAAAGCCATTGCCGAGGCGGAAGCGTATCCGGGCCCGTCGTTGATTATCGCCTATGCTCCCTGCATCAATCACGGGATGAAAGTGGGCATGGGGTGCAGCCAGCTGGAGGCAAAACGAGCGGTTGACAGTGGCTATTGGGCTATGTATCGTTATAATCCCCAACTCGAGGCCAGCGGGGAAAATCCTTTCAAACTCGATTCTAAAGCGCCAACAATGGCCTTCAGAGAGTTTTTAATGGGCGAAGTGCGTTATTCGGCCTTGCAACAACAATTTCCCGACCTGGCAGAGGCGTTATTTGAAAAAACCGAGCAAGACGCCAAAGAAAGATTGGCAAAGTATAGGCTGTTGGCTAACCAATAAGGTAGAGTGAACCAAGAGGCGGCAGCAAAAAATAGTGATTTGTAGGTTGTACCAGAGCTTCGCGGTAAGATTTAATTTATTGGAAAATATCAAGATAGTATATAGGAGGAATTACTCTATGAAAAGTGTTGTTAATACCGATCAAGCCCCGGCAGCGATAGGACCTTACTCTCAGGCCATAAAAGCGGGCAGCTTCCTGTTTATCTCCGGTCAAATACCTGTTGATCCTGTCACTGGCACGGTAGTGGCCGGTGATGTTGCGGCCCAGACAAAAAGAGTTTTAGATAATATAACAGCAATTCTGAACAGCGAAAATCTAAGTTTGGCGAATGTTGTGAAGACTACCGTGTTCCTTGCAGACATGAATGATTTTCAAACAGTAAACCAAGTGTATGGAGAATTTTTTTCCCAGGACGCTCCAGCCAGGGGCTGTGTTCAGGTCGCCAGGCTGCCTAAAGACGTTGCTGTTGAAATTGAAGCTATTGCTTACCTAGCATGCTAAGAATGATTTTATAACCCAAGGTATTAAACTGGAGGCTCTAGCTGAGGATGATACAATTGGACCAAGGTATTGCTAACAAAACTATGGATTTTATTTTTCAGGAAACAGGATTAAGTGCGGTTATCTGTGACCGTGAGGGGATAATTGTTGCCGCCCGGGATGTTGCCAGAGTGGGCAAAGCTCACAGTGGCTCGCAAAAGGTGCTTACGGAGAAAATCGAGCATCGAATTGTCACCGCTGAAGATGAGCAACGTTCGGGTGGGACTGTTAAAATGGGTGTGCATCTGCCTATCGTGTATAAAAACGAATGGATTGGCAGCTTCGGTATAAGCGGAGACCCTATTTACTCAAAACCTATCGCCAAGATTGCCACAGGTATTATTCGCTGGGAGTTGCAGTCTGCGGAAAATAAGGAAGTGCTGCTTGACCAAGCACAGCAGGTTAACGATTCGATTACAAACATTGCCGCCACTATTGAGGAGCTGAACGCTTCTCAGGAGGACCTAACCGCTACAATGCAGGATGTCGCTAATTTATCTGAGCGTGTGTCGGTTAATGTTAATAATACCGATACTGTATTATCAACCATTCATCAAATAGCCAGTCAGACAAATCTGCTCGGTCTTAATGCCGCTATTGAGGCCGCTAGAGTTGGCGAGCACGGCCGGGGCTTTGCTGTCGTAGCCGAAGAGGTTCGCAAACTCTCCGACCAGAGTCAGCATTCGGCCAAAGACATTAAGGCTACCTTACAGGATTTAAAGTCGTCGATGGTAACGGTTATTAATCATACTCAGCAAACAGCCGGCATTACTAAAGAACAAGCCAAAGCGACTGAGTCGATTACGGAAAGGGTTATGACATTAAAGTGTGTTGCCCAAAAACTGCTCTCGATGGCAAAAGCTGAATAGGAATACGTAACAAAATACTAAAGGCCTTTTAGTTTTAAAAGGCCTTTAGTATTATCTTTAACCAGATATCCGCCGCCAAGTGCAAAACGGAGAATGTCGATAACCTTTTTTCCATTGTCAAAAAGACCTATGGGGAGGGCAGGCTAATAACCACAGGCGAAAAAAAAGGGATGATTGCATAGTGTGCGGAATATAGTCATTAGCTAATTCTAGGATGAATGAAGGTGGTTTCCCTATGCCGGTAGCTCCCACCCCGCCAACAAAACCCTCGCCGCCTGTAGCCCCGGCTGTTACGCTGCCCAATGCCAATACCGCCGGCAAGCCGCCGACGACTGCCGCCGATTCATCCCCCCAGCCGGGGAAGACGGTAAGCCCGGCTGCGACCGGTACGGCCAGGGAGCTTGAAGGACTGGGCAAGGCCTTGCCGGGCAATTCGACCCCGCCAAAAGCCGACGCCAGGAATATAACAACTCCTGCCAGGCCCTTGGCCGCTGAGGCCGGCGTTGCTGCCCGGACGACCGTCCCCGCGCAGCCGCCGCTGCCGGAGCGCAAGCCGGCAGGGTACAGCTATGTTCCCTTTGTAGCCGTTGTGGTCGTCATTGCTGTCATCTTATGCGGACTGCGGTTGTTTAAACATAAAAAAGAACAACAACGTACCGTTGTCGACTATTCGCAGCACACCACCGCCGTAATGAACCAGGATGGTCTGGATATCGTGGTGTCGCCGCAGACAACAGCGCCCAAAGTCAAACAAAACTTTGAGTTCCGGGTTTGACACCGGGCTGGCAGCATGGCTGCAACGTGGCCCGAAAAAACGCAACAGGGGAGGACTGCTGCATGAATACGATCGTTGCCCTTGGCGATTCCATTACCTATGGCTATCCGTATACGCCGGATATGTCCTGGGTCAGGCTGACCGGCGCCGAACTGGGTCTTACGCTGCTTAATAAAGGCGTCAACGGTGACAGCACGGCCGGGATGCTGGCGCGGTTTAAGCGGGATGTTATCGCTCACTCGCCGTCGCATGTCATTATCCTGGGCGGCACGAATGATGCCTGTGCCCGGGTGGCGGCCGAGGCAGTGGCGGCCCAGGTCCGGCAGATGGCAGAACTAGCGCTGCAGTATCAGATCACACCCCTTATCGGGCTGCCGGTTCCCGGCAATTATCCACCGGACGAAGCGTATCTTGACCTGTACCGCCAGGATATGCGGGACTATGCGCTGGCCTGCAAGCTGACCGTGATTGATTTTTATGCGGCCTTCAAAGCCTCTGCGGCTTGGCGTACGCTGTATGCCGATGTGCTTCACCCCAATGCAGCCGGCTACCGGGTGATGGCGGCGGCGGCGGCGCCGGTTATAAACAGCATGCTAATGTGAAGCGGAACTACAAGACCGCCTCCGGTTGCACAGAGACGGTCTGAGGAAGCGTCCTTAAATATAGGGCGCTTTTGGTATTTCCAGCACCTAATAACCACATTTTTTCTGTACTCTTCCGTTAGCCTCCGTTATCCGCCGAACGTCCCTTCGATATAGCTGGCTTCCGCAGTGGCTGCATATTTATTGTCGCGGGGCAATTCTGGGGCGAAATAATACAGGCGATGGCCAGTATAGTGCCGCCAGCCCCTTGCTGTTTGTTTTACTATAAGAATAGAGGTTAGGTAAAACACGGCAAAAAAATAGTTGCGGCATTATATAAAAAATTCAAACTATTAGCAGGAATTTTCTGATGGAAGTTGAATAGTGCTATTATAAAAGAACGCTATTCCGCATAAAGGAACAAAATTTAAAGTTATTACATAGTTAAGACTGCGTTCTATGAAATCGAATGGAGGTGTGACGGCTTCAACAGGCACTAGAACTAGTAGAAAGGGGGAGTGCGGATGGGGCAGGATGTAATGACAGCCGAGGAACGGCTTGTTGCCGCGATTAATCTGCAGCCGGTAGACAGGGTTGTTTGTGCGCCGCTTATTGATCAATATGCGGGGCAATTCGCCGGTATTACCAACAAAGAGTTTCTCTGGGACTGGGATAAAGGCATCAGGGCTATTGATAAATTGCAGGAGGCTTATCCGATCTGGGACAGCAATGCATTTATGCAGCATACCCGCTGCGGCCAGGTAGGAAAGGTTGTTGGCTCGATGCGCTGTAAATATCCAGGCGTGGAGCTGAAGGATAATGCCCAGTACCAGATGCTGGAGTTTGAAGCAATGACCCGTGATGAATATGCACTGATAAAAGAAAAAGGGTTTATGGAATACCGATTGACTTTTCTGGAAAGGGCCCATCAAAAAAGCCGTGAGGAGGTGCTTGCGGGCTTTCAGGAGTTGGCAAAATATCGCCAATTGGAGCTTGAGGCCACATACCGCCGCGGACAAAGTCCGACCTGGGGGGCTTTTTGCCCGGTATTGCCTTTTGACTGCTTTTCCATGATGCGTTCGATTGAGAAGTTTTTCAAAGATATGTTTCAGTTGCGTGATCAACTGGCAGAGCCTCTGCGGCTTGCCAATGATGCAATTGTTGAGGCTGCAGAAAAAAATGTAGCGGCGACAGGTGTTAACCGGGTATTTATTGGTGGCGTCAGAGGGGCCGGCCAGTTTATTTCACTCAAACAGTTTGAGAAGTATGTATGGCCTTATTTGCAAGTGATGGTTGAGAAGCTGGCTGAAAGAAATATTATTCCGATCCTGCATTTTGATGCTGACTGGACAAATAATCTGGAATACTTTCTTGATTTGCCGAAGGGCAAGTTTGTATTGGAGCTGGATGGTGCTACCGATATTTTTAAAACACATGCAATCCTGAAGGGGCATTGCGCAATTAAGGGCGATGTGCAGGCTGCCTTATTTACGGTGGCTTCTCCCGTCGAGGTGGAGGAATACGCCAAAAAATTACTTACTACCTTCCGTAATGGAGAAGGCCTGCTTTATTCTTCAGGGTGTTCGCTGCCGATGAATGCGAAGCATGAAAACGTCAAGGCATTTTTTGACGCTGTTGAAAAATATGGGCGGTATAATTGATACAGGAAGCTTGGCGAATTGCCGTTATATTTTCATGCTGCCATACAGGAACGATATTCCATATAGAGGAATATAGACGGCGGCAAATTTGGATAATGCTTTGATCGCAGCCAGTAAGGCATGCGGGTTGGGCAAGGGAGCGGACATGAAATTAATTGTCGGTGTATCAGGCGCCACCGGAATTGTTTATGCAATCAGACTTCTGGAAGTATTAAAACAGGCTCAGGTCGAGGTCCATCTGGTTTTAAGTGACTGGGCGGTATATAATCTAGCCTGCGAGACTGATAAGAGTCTGGAAGAGTTACAGGGGCTGGCTTGTGTTACCTATGGTAATAAAGAGCTTGATGCTGCCATTGCCAGCGGCTCGTTTCTTACTGACGGCATGATGATAGTTCCCTGCAGCATGAAATCGTTAGCCGCCATTGCTCATGGCTACAGCGATAGTCTGATTGTCCGGGCGGCGGACGTAATGCTTAAAGAGAAGCGGAAGCTGGTGCTGGTTCCCAGAGAGACGCCACTAAGCAGGATCCATTTAACCAATATGTTGCTTGCTGATCAGGCGGGAGCAATCATTATGCCGCCCATGCCTGCTTTTTACCATCGCCCGCAAACCATTGAGGATATTATCAATCACACGGTAGCGCGAATACTGGATCATTTTGGCTTGGCTAGCGGTCTTACTAAAAGATGGGGGCAGTAGTACACCAGAATCAGCCGGTACTGTTTGCTCAGAAGATAATAATGCTTAAATATCGGGATATAATCCCGCATAAAGGAACAAGCAGTATAATAAGAAGATTTTGGTTTTAACTTCAGACAAGAGTTTGAATTACCGGTGTTGTGTTTAGCAAGAAGCAAAAGGAGGTGAAGGTTTTTACCGGTCAAACTCACATCAATAAATTATGCAGGAGGAGAAGTATCTTGAAACAAATCAAACTCTTCGGCCTTGGCGGCCAGGGTGTTGTTACTGCCGCCAAGATATTTGCCGAAGCAGCAGCTATTGGCGAAGGTAAATACGCCCAGTCCATTCCGGCGTACGGGCATGAGCGGCGCGGCGCACCGGTGTACTCCGACTTGATTGTCAGCGACGGCCCGATTAGGGTCAAGTCCTTCGTCTATGAACCGGACTATGTTGTTATCTTCGATCTGTCAGTGATGGATAAAGGCGTCGATGTGATGGCGGGAACCAAGCCGGACACAGTCTTCATCATTAACAACGAATGTGTATTGCCGGAATACCCTTTCGCCAGCCATCTGGTTTATTACAGCGGTGCTAAACAGATTGCTCTTGATACCCTGGGGCGGGATATCCCTAATTCAGCGATGCTGGGAGCAATGGCCGGCGCCGGGCTGGTTGGTATTGAGGCGGCTATGAATGCCATTCGGAAAATTTTTGGAAAGGCGGGTGACGCCAATGCAGAGGCAGCAAAAAAAGCCTATGACGGACTGCGAAAAAACTAAAAAGTATTTTGTCGGGCCGGTGGCTACAGAATTTGTGGCGGCTAAAACCGGTGTGTGGCGGGTAGTCCGGCCGGATGTTACCATTGAAGATTGTATTTTTTGCGGCACTTGCCGTAAGCATTGTCCTGCCGATGTGGTTACTGTGGCTAAGGAAGACCCTAATAGCGGTGTCTATTTTGACTGGGATTATTGTAAAGGGTGCGGTATTTGCGCGAATATCTGCCCGAAACAATGTATTGCCATGATACCGGAAGAAGGTGTTTGCAAGCTATGAGTACCAGAGTAATGATTGACGGCAACGGAGCTGCCTCCGAGGGTCTGCGGCTGGCGAAGGTGAGGGTGGTTTCGGCTTACCCGATTACCCCCCAGAGCCCGATCTCGGAGAAACTGGCTGATTTTGTTGTTCAGGGAAAACTTGATGCCAAATATATCAGGGTGGAGTCAGAACACAGTGCCATGTGCTGCGCGATTGGCGCCCAGCTTACCGGTGTCCGGGCCGGTACGGCCACTTCTTCGGTTGGTCTGGCACTCATGCATGAAGTACTGGGGGTAGCCGCCGGCTGCCGGGTTCCCATCGTTATGCCTGTTGTCAACCGGTCGCTGGTCAGCCCCTGGAGCCTGTGGTGCGACCATCAGGACGCTATGGCGGAAAGAGATGGCGGCTGGCTGCAGCTTTATGCGGAAAGTGCCCAGGAAGTGCTTGACCTGATTCTTATTGCCTACCGGACCGCGGAGGATGCCCGCATTCAACTGCCGGCCATGGTCTGCCTGGACGGTTTCTTCCTTTCGCATATGAGTGATGCCGTGTATGTGCCTGATCAGGCTGCTGTTGATGCCTATCTGCCGCCCTATGTATGCCACAACTTTCATCTTGACCCCAATGATCCGATGTTTATCAACAACCTTACCCCTACGGCCGAATACACCGAAATGAGATACCAACAGGCTGTAGGCTTTAACCAGGCACCGGCGGTTCTGCTGGCGGCCATGGCTGACTTTAAAAGGGTGTTTGGACGTGACTATTCTCTGCTGGAAGCATACCAATGCGATGACGCTGAAGCGGTTATTGTGACCTTAGGCTCAATGTCCGGTACGGCAAAATACACTGTCGATCAACTGCGCGGTCAGGGGAAAAAAGTCGGCGTATTAAAGCTCACGTCCTACCGGCCGTTCCCGGCTGAGCAGGTTAAACAGGCGCTGGCCCCTGTTGCCGTTGTCGGGGTAATGGACCGCAGTCCGGGCTATGGTGCTCAGGTAGCGCCTGTAGCCACCGAGGTGCGGGCGGTTCTCAGCGGTAAGCCGGTACAGGGTTTCATCGCCGGCCTCGGTGGCCGCGACATCTCGCCGGCAACTTTTGTCAAAGCCTTTGCAAAGCTCCTAACAGGCGAGATTACCGCCGATGTGGACTGGGTGGACGTAAAAGAAAATGCACTGACAATCCGGGAGGTGAAGTAACGATGTTAACCATGAAATCTGAAGCAAGGGGCCTGATTGCGCATGGCGTGAGCGCGTGCGCCGGTTGCGGACTGGAACTGGCGGCGCGGGTTATTTTAGACGTTCTGGGCGCTAATACCGTTATTGTTATTCCTCCCGGCTGTGCGGCGCTGTTTTCCGGTTATGGCAATGAGACAGTTACCAAAATTCCCGGTTTTCAGGGCAACCTCGAGAGTACCGCCGCCTATGCGGCCGGCATCAAAGCCGGTTTTGAAGTGCAGGGGCGCGGCGATATCCAGGTCCTGGGCTTTGCCGGCGACGGCGCAACGGTGGATATCGGCCTGCAGGCTTTATCAGGCGCTTTGGAGCGGGGCGATAAGATTCTCTATATCTGCTATGACAATGAAGCCTATATGAACACCGGGATTCAGGGCAGCGGCTCAACGCCGCTGAATGCCTGGACCACAACAACCCCCGGCGGCAAGAGTGTCTACCGCAAAGATATGGTCGGTATTGTGGCTGCCCACAAAATCCCGTATGCCGCTACCGCCTCGGTAGGTTATGTGGATGATCTAAGGAAAAAAGTAGCAAAAGCCCAGGCTGCCACCGCAACAGGACCTGCTTATATTCATATTCATACTCCCTGCCCGACAGGCTGGGGTTCAAAACCGGAACATACCATCGAAGTCGCCAGGCTGGCGGTACAAAGTCAGTGCTGGCCGCTGTATGAGATCACCGACGGTGTGAATTACCAAGTAACCGTGCCTGTGGCCAAACCGAAGCCGGTCGCTGAGTATCTGAAGCTGCAGAAGCGCTTTAACGGGGTTGCGCCAGAAGAGTTATCAACAATGCAAACAGCGGTCGGGCAGGATTATACCCGCCTCACTAATAAATAGGCTGCCTCCGGTGCGGGATTCTTACTAACCTAGAAGGTGTATTCCCTTGCGGCCGGGGTTTATAAGCATGGGAATACACTGTTATCGAATTAATTATCAGAATATTAGCAAGAGGTGGATTTATATGAAACCATACAAAATTCTGGCTATTAACCTTGGCTCAACCTCAACCAAACTGGCTTATTATGAAGAGGATGCATGTAAGATAAAAACTGCCTTGGAGCATTCGGTGCAAGATCTGTCGGCATTTACTGATTTGATGGAACAAGACGGTTATCGCCGGGCGGCTATTGAAAAGTTTCTCGGGGACAACGGCATCAGTGTCGGTGAATTGGATGCCATCGCCAGCCGTGGCGGTCATACAAAACCACTGGCAGGCGGCGTTTATCAGATTAATGAGACAATGCTTGAACAGCAGGCTTCCGGTTTGTATGGAAGGCATGCCTGCGATGTAGGCAGTAAAATTGCTTATAACATGGCGGCAGGAACCAGGCTGCTGGCCGTGGTGGTTGATCCGCCGGTGACGGATGAGTTTATTGATGTGGCCCGCTTGTCCGGGCATCCCGGGCTGCCGCGCCAGAGCCGGTTTCATGCTTTAAACCACCGGGCGACAGGCAAGCGGTATGCCCGGGACAAGGGGAAAAAATATGAGGACTTGAACCTGATTATTGCGCATATGGGCGGCGGTATTACCGTTGCCGCGCATCGCTGCGGGAAAATGATTGATGCCACCAACGGTATTGATGGCGATGGCCCCTTCTCTACCAACCGGACTGGCGGGCTGCCGGTAGGGGCTTTGGTTGATTTGTGTTTTTCCGGTCGTTACGGCCATAAGGAAATTAAAAAGATGCTTAACGGGGAAGGCGGTTTAACGGCTTATCTTAAGGAAAATGATGTGCGGACAATAGTGGCAAAGGCAGCTAGCGATGATTATGCCAGGTTGTGCTTAGAAGGCATGAACTACCAGACTTGTAAGGAAATCGCAGCTATGGGCGCTGTTCTTGCAGGTAAGGTTGATGCCATTATTATTACCGGCGGCATTGCCCATTCAAAAATGATTACCGCCAGAATGAAAGATCAGCTTGGGTTTATTGCACCGGTTGCATTATATCCTGGTGAAAATGAAATGGATGCTTTGGCCCTGGGGGCATTGGAAGCTTTGCGGGGCAACGAGCCGCTTAAATCACTATAGGAGGGAGGGCCAAATGTTTAATAATTTTAATGCAGCTTTGTTGTGGCTTAAAAATAACAATATCAGAAAAAAGGCGGCTGTGGCGGCAGCACATGATTTAGATGCACTGACCTCTGTTGTTGTTGCCCGGCGGGAAGGGATTCTGGAGTCCGTCCTGGTCGGCGATGGTGATAAAATAAAAAGTTTACTGGGAGAATTACAGGAAAAAGCAGTTGACTGGGAAATCATCGATGAAAAAAATGATGCCCAGGCGGCCTCTATCACCGCCGGCTTAGTTGCCGGGAAAAAAGTAGACATGCCGATGAAAGGCTTACTGCCAACAGGTACCTTCTTAAAGGCGATGCTGGACAAAAAATTTGGTCTGCTTGCCGAGCATGCGCTTATCAGCCAGGCGACAATTTTTCACTATGCGCAAGAGAATCGGCTGATGGTGGTCAGTGACTGCGCCATTAACGTTACTCCTGATTATGGCAAAAAACTGAAGATCATTCAAAATTGCGTTGGTTTGTGCCGGAAGCTGGGCATTGAACACCCAAAAGTCGCGGTCATCGCGCCGCTGGAACAGATTAATCCCGAGATTCAGGCGACCACTGATGCGGCCATGCTGACCCTGGCTAATATGCGGGGGCAAATAAAAGGTTGTGATGTGGATGGGCCGCTGGGGTTTGATAATGCGGTCTCGCTGGCGGCCGCACAGCATAAAGGGATTAAGAGCCAGGTGGCCGGCTATGCTGATATTTTAATTATGCCTGACCTAACTGCCGGTAATATTTTGGACAAGTCACTGCGGTATATGGCCGGCTACAAGACAGCCGGGGTAGTGGCCGGGGCCAGGGTGCCACTCATCATGACTTCCAGAAGTGATTCGGCGGAAAACAAGCTTAACTCAATTATTATGTCTGTACTGCAATCGCTGTAATAGGCCGGGGGGTTCTGAAGATCATCGACCATTTACTGAATCAATAGTAAGGGGGAAAAACAAATGACAAATACTTCCATTAATGTCACTGTTAAACCTGTTGTTGAGCGAAAGACCCAGTACCGCTGGATTGTATTAGCGATTATTTTCCTGTTTTACATGATCAATTTTGCCGATCGTACCAATATCGGGGTTGTTTTACCGATGATCAAATCCGAATTCAACCTCAGCAACTTCGAGGCTGGTTCTTTGATGAGCTTCTTCTTTCTCGGCTATGCCATCACGCAAATACCGGCAGGCTTGTTTATGAGCAAGTTTGGTACCCGGGGGATGGTTTCGCTCTCAATACTTGGCTTCTCTGTCTTTACCTATCTCATTGGTACGTCCACCAGCGCCGCCATGATGAAATGGTTCCGCTTGGGGCTCGGTTTGTGTGAAGGTCCAAGCCCTGTTGGCGGGTCGGCGACGATCAAGAACTGGTATCCGCCGCAGGAGCAGGGAACGGCCGCCGGCATATTCATGGGTGCTACGTCGCTGGCGCTTATGGCGGTACCGCCGTTAGCAGTATGGATTATGGTCAATTACGGCTGGCGGTCTGTTTTTTACTGGTTTGCTGTTCCTGGGATCATTCTTTCGGCCATCTGGTATTTTTTTGTTCACAGCCGTCCGGAAGACAGTCCTTATTGCAACAAGGCTGAGGTTGACTATATTCGCAGCGTTTCGACCGCCGCAAACACAGGTGATGCCTGTTCTGAAAGACCAAGCCAGTCGCTCGGGTGGCTGGACAAAATCATTCGCGCCAAGCGGCTGAGCTGCCTGGAGACTAATGCCGAAGTCTTCAAATCCTGGAATGTATGGGGGATTGCCATAACCTATTTCTTCATCGGTTTTGTCACCTATGGCCTGATGACCTGGATTCCTTCCTATCTTGTTAATGCCAAAGGATACTCCTTCGTAAAAATGGGCTGGATCGCCTCGGCGCCCTGGATTGGCGCCCTGTGCGGCCAGTTGCTGGGCGGCTGGATTTCCGATAAGCTGCTGCTCAAACGCCGGAAGCCGAATATGATGTTTGGGCCGTTGAGTTTAATCGTCATGCTGGCAGCTTTAATCAATGTGCCCAATAATAGCGTGATACTTTTTATTGTACTGTTTTTAACCGGTGGTTTGCTCAATTTGGCCTGGCCTTGCTATTTTGCCTACCCAATGGGTTTGACAACAGGCAAAACTTATCCCACCGCAATATCAATCGTGACTTCTGTTGGCAATATGGGCGGCTTTTTTTCACCGATGGTAGGCGGTTACCTGCTGGATGTGTATAAAACATTTGATGTTGTGTTCATCTTCCTGGGGGTATGCGCATTCCTGAGTTTCTTAATGGTACTGACTGTTGAGGAACCTATTCAGGACTAGTGTCCTGACCATTCAGTTAAGAGCCAACGAAACGGCTCGGCAGTATGGCGGGCCGTTTCCTTAATAAAATTTATTCTAATACTACGGTGGGTCTTGTTTTTTCGTACAGATTTTTAGAGCTTAATTCATACAAAAGAGGGGCGTAATTGATGGATAGGAAAGATATGCTGCCCGTGAATGACCTGCGTTCGGCAATTGCGGTTTTAAAGTCTAAGCCGGGAGAACTGCTTTATACAGATGAGCCGGTTGATCCGCAGGCGGAGCTGGCGGGAGTATACCGCTATGTCGGCGCCGGTGGTACGGTAGCACGGCCAACCCGTCTGGGACCGGCCATGATTTTTAAGCATGTGAAAGGCTATGAAAATGTTCAGATCGTCATTGGCCTGCTTGGCAGCCGCAACCGTGTGGCAACAATGCTGGGGGCGGAGCCGGAGCGGCTGGCATTCCTTCTTACAGAAGCGGTAGCGGCGCCCATCGCCCCGATAACAATTGCCCGGGAGAACGCCGTTTGTCAGGAAGTTGTCCACCGCGCTGATGAACCCGGTTTCGATATTCGCAACATAGTGCCTGCGCCAACAAATACGGAAGAGGATGCCGGCCCGTACATTACCATCGGCATGGCCTATGCAGCTGATCCGGAAACCGGCGAAGCCGATGTTACTATCCATCGGTTGTGTGTCCAAAGCGCCGATGAGGTTTCCATGTATTTCGCCCCAGGACGCCATCTGGATGTTTTCCGGCAAAAAGCGGAAGCGGCGGGAAAACCGCTGCCGATAACAATTAATATTGGTGTTGATCCGGCGGTTGAAATTGGTGCCTGTTTTGAACCGCCTACTACACCACTGGGCTGCGATGAGTTGTCAATTGCCGGCAGTATTCGTAAACGACCGGTTGAACTGGTGGATTGCCTGACGGTGAAGGCTAAGGCCATTGCCAATGCCGAGTTCGTTATTGAGGGTGAATTATTGCCTAATGTCCGGGTCAGAGAAGATCAGCATACCAATACCGGCAAAGCCATGCCGGAGTTTCCCGGTTACACAGGTGCAGCTAACCCGTCCGTACCGCTGATTAAGGTTAAGGCGGTGACGCACCGGCGGCACCCAATCCTGCAAACGGTGATTGGGCCCAGTGAAGAACATGTCAACCTGGCTGGTATTCCCACCGAAGCCAGTATCCTGCAAATGGTTGAACGGGCCATGCCGGGACGACTCTTGAATGTGTATGCTCATGCCGCCGGCGGGGGGAAATACATGGCAGTCCTGCAGTTTAAAAAAAGTGAACCCAGTGATGAGGGCCGGCAACGGCAGGCAGCATTGCTTGCATTTGCCGCGTTTTCTGAACTTAAACATGTAATCCTGGTGGATGAGGATGTTGATTTGTTTGACAGCAATGATGTGTTGTGGGCCCTGAATACCCGCTATCAGGGCGATGTCAGCACCGTCTTTATTCCCGGCGTTCGCTGCCACCCCCTGGACCCTTCCCAGGTTCCGGCGTTTAGTGCCTCCATTCGTGATACCGGAATTTCCTGCAAGGTTATTTTTGATTGTACCGTGCCTTATAGTCTGAAAAGAGATTTCCAGCGGGCAAAATTTAAAGAAGTCGACGTGCGGCGTTTCGCGCCATCACTATTCGGAGATAGTAAAGAATAAGGTGGTAATGTGCTCTAGAACTGATCGAAAGGCATAAGGGGCGTCTTTATTTGCAGTTTTAATTCACGTGGCCGGGAACAGACGCCTGCTTGCTTGTAACGTCTTGACGGTATCACACCTGACGCAATTGAGGAGATTATGGCCATGAGCAATGAACTGCTTGCTGAATTGCTCGCTATATTGAGGCTGGAAATGCAAAAAAAAAGAGAATGGAGTTTACTTCCATTCATAATTGAAAGACCAGCCACAGGACCGTGATGCTTGTTCGGCCGCTTTTTTAATTTCATGTATTAGTTCATCCCTATGTTGATTTACCCTGCTGGAGGCCCCGGATACACTCATGGCAGCAATGACTTTGCCTGTAAAATCACGTACCGGCGCGGCAAAGCAGGTGAGGCCCTCATCGGATTCCTGCTGATCTTCACTGTAGCCTTGTTTTCTTACTATTTCCAGATAATTGCGCAATTCCCCGGGGTCTGTGATGGTATTCGGCGTATAGCGTTTGAGCTGCGCTTTGCTGAAATACCGCGCAAGTTCATTCTCCGGGAGAAACGCCAGGATCGATTTACCGGTACCGGTGACATGGGCCGGCATTTTTAAGCCTACCAGGGAAGACATTACGGCCGGATTCTTGCCAGCCACTTTATCGACAAAGGTAATGTCTTCCCCATTACTTAAAAACGCCAAATGACAGGTCTCGCCCGTCGCTTTGCTGACCTGTTCGAGAAATGGCCGGCATTCTTTAATAACATTAAGACTGCCAAGGATATGTGCCCCGAGATTTACGATTTTAATTCCTAACTTATACTTACCTGTAGTTTGATTCTGCTCAACGAAATTGCGTTTCTCCAGGGTGGTTAACAACCTGTGGGCTGTGCTTCGGCCGACCTCTAACCGGCGGCTGATTTCGGTTACCCCAAGCTCACCATCGGTCTCTGCAAATAACTCTAAAATCCTTAACGCGTTGTCAACTGACTGCAAAAATTTTTCTGACATACTATCCCCTAGTACCTTAGATATTTTAGTTTATTCATTATTCGGTACTTAGTACTATTTTCCTGCTTCTGCTTTGATTAACCTTTTTTCGGTTACATATTGATGTTATCGACCGCTTGCCATCGCATGTCATTATCCTGGGCGGCACGATGAGGCCTGGCCCACCGGGTGGCGGCCCAGGTCCGGCAGCAGGCAGAACTAGCGCGGCCGTATCAGATAACACCAATCAATAGGTATGCCGGTTCCCTGCAATTATGCCCAAAACGAAGCGTATCTTGATCTGTATCGCCAGGATATTGTCATCCAAACTAAAAAGATAATGTAGTCAGACCACTAGGCCCGGCCATCGCTATAGGGTGAGATATGGACTTGTCTATCAGCGTCCACAGCAGCAAAGAAGACGGCTTTGCTGTTAGTAAAGCCCTGGCTTTTTAGCTGGGCATGGAGCCAATCTTCATTTAAGTTAAGGTCACTTAATGTCTGGTGGGATACCTTACCCTCGAGGATTACCGGATAAGCAATTCCGGTACTTGGTTTGGCTATTCCTACAGCCGGAGCTTTTTCCGGCTTCCTGTAAACCGATAGTTTTCCATTGGCTTCTATGAGGGCTAAGCCAACCTCGGTGATGTTAAAAATCCCGTCTTCCCGTAAAAATTCTAAAATATTTTCCAGGGAATAGTTGATTTTTTTGAGATTGTTTACAAGGAAGAGTCCATCCTTGACAACAACTACAGGCGCAAAGGTAGTTAACTTTTTAAATTTGTCATTCCGTATTGATAGCTCAGAGAATATCTTCTGCAGGATTCCGATTGCCACAATGGCAAACGCCGTGTAGAGATGATTGATCTCCGGTTCAGCGATGTCTGCGCCCACAACAGCGCCTAAGGTTAAAACAAGTAAGAAGTCAAATACCGGCAGTTCTCCGATTGAGCGCCGGCCCATAAAGAGGGCTACCAATAGCATCAGCGGCAAAATGGTTATAATTCGCCCCAGTATTTTGAGTAAATCTGCTATAATTTCCATCGGTGTGTATTCCTTTCGACAGGTAAGCGGTATGCATTCCTCAGCAGTATTATGTCCATAAACCAAGGAAGCAACCCGCCTGTGCCGGGACAGGGGGACAGGTTCCTTGTCCCGGTATAAAGCTATTTTAATATATTTGTTTGGGATAATTGGCCTGTCGTGCGCCACGAAAGCGATGGTTACTGGAACGCACAAAGCCAGAGTGGCCCTAGGGCAATGCCGTGGCAGAAGCCAGATTTAAGATCTTTAAAACCGAATTTGTAAACGGGCGAAACTTCGATAGTTTATGCCATTTACGCCATGAATTAGCTCATATATTGGCAGTATAACTGGCCGCCGAACTGTGTAATCGACCGAATAGAATAAGGGACAATGGACCTGGCCCTGATATTCGGGATTCTTCAACAAAAATATGAGAAGGTCTTTACAATTCATAAAAACTCTGTTAATATAAGTACATATTTTAGATGGAGCAATAGAATAAACAGATGATACTTTAGCTGATCATACTAAATGAAGGCTAAGTTTTTCTTAGAGGAGAAACTTAGCCTTTTTGTTTTATTGTATGTTACCGTTCACATATATTTTCCTAAGAGGTGATTTTATTCCTACCTTGCACGAAGTAGCTGCTTTGGCTGGGGTGTCGCGCATGACGGTATCACGCTATATCAATGGTTCCGGTTATGTAAGCGAACAAATCAGATTGAAAATTCAAGAGGCTATTAATCAACTCCAGTATCGTCCCAATCGTATCGCCCGCAGTCTTACAACAGGAACTACGAAGAATATCGCCCTTATTCTGAGCGATATTTCGAACCCTCTGTATACTCTGATTATCAAAGGGGTAGAAACGCTGGCCTTTGAGCATGGCTATAACTTAATTGTTTGCAATACAGGTTATTCGCTGGAACGCGAACAGGAGTACGTGTACACCCTGGTGGACAAATTGGTTGATGGCATTATTATTGCGCCGAGTTGTTTGGGGACTGAACATCTAAAGGAAGTTAAGAGCAAAAATATACCATTAGTATTTGTGGCCCGGAAGGCTGAAGGAATCGCGGCCGATTGTGTAACGTTTGATGATTTTTATGGCAGCTATCAGTTGATTAAGCATTTGACTGAGCTTGGCCACAGACGCATCGGTGTTATTTGCCGCCAGGTTGACCTTAACAATCAGCGCCTGGACGGCTACCAAAAGGCAGTGGCTGAAGCGCACATCCCCTATGAGGAAAGTTTGCTGCAAACCAGCACAGTTGTTGATGAACTTGTCGGTTATGACTGTGCCAGGAATTTACTGGAGCAGCCGCAGCCCCCGACCGCCATTTTTACTACGGTGAACAAATTTGCGGGCGGCACTTTATTGTACTGCCGGCATAAACACGTGGAGATCCCCCGGCAACTGGCACTGGTCTCCTTTGATTCCTTTGCTGAAGTAGATTACCTGATTGTGCCCCAGCTTACCTGTAATATTATTCCGGCTTTTGACCTGGGGCATAAAGCTGCCGAACTTTTATTCCTGCGTATTAATGACTGTTCGCCAGGAAGCTCCTTTAGTGAAATCAGTTTAAAAGGAGAAATGCTTGTCAGGGCATCGACCGTGGCCGCCGGGAGTTAAACTTTGTCCCTTGTGTTACCGGTAACATAAAGGACAAAGAAATAGGCGGCAGTGAAATAAAGCTGCCGGTAAAGGAGGATAGATATGAGTAAAGGCATTTCCGCCTGAAAGCTTATTTTCGGCCAAGCCATGCTGTTAACAGTATTCTGGTGAAAGCCACCCAACTTTATAATACGGCTCAGGTTTTTGCTATTATTGTTATCGTTACCGTTGTTTCGGAATCGGATAGAGAAAGGTGTTGTGAGGTAATGCCGGCAGAAAAAACATTTACGCAGTCTGAGGTCAGGGACATTGTCGATAAAATGGCACGTACCTTGGCCATGCTGTACTATTATATGGGCAGTGAAGTGACAGCTCAATTCGGTGTTGAAGGTGAAGCGGCTGTGCGGCGGGCGATTCATAAATATGGGGAGGCCCGGGGGCGCAAGATTCATAAAGAGGTTACGGGTACGGGACTCCCTTTGACGGTCGAGAACCTGTCCCGGTATTACGACCTGCCGTTACCTTTAGCCTGGGTTTCGAAAAAAATCAAGGTGGAGGAGAATTATCTGGAGAAACAGGTGGTTTATTGCCCTTTTGCAGAGCAATGGAAAGAAATGGGCGGTGAAAAACTGGGGCTTATCTATTGCGAGCAGGATCTGTGTATGCGTAAGGGATACAATAAGGGCTTTGATTTGCAGCAATTCACCAATGTTTTAAACGGAGACGCCCATTGTCATACGGTCGTGCAATGGCAGAAAAATGATAAACAGATAGCGGAGGACGGTCATGTTTGAGACGAAGAAAACCGATATTTTAGTCATTGGCGGTGGCGGTGCCGGCATTAAGGCTGCGATTGCGGCAGCCGAACAGGGGCGGCAGGTTGTCCTTCTCAGTAAAGGGCCTTTAGCCAAAACCGGGATTACCCCGGTTGCAGGCGAAGGGATCGAAGGGGCCGTTAATGCCGGTGATTCGGTAGAAATGCATTTTAAGGATACTGTCACGGCGGGGCGGGGTCTGGCAGATCAGGACCTGGCCAAAGCTTTGGCCGAAGATTCGGTGGAGCGGATCAAAGAACTGGAGGCCTATGGTGCTAAATTCAAGAAGAAGGAGGATGGGACTTTTGCAACCTCCGTACGTCCGGGGCAAAGCCACTCCCGCAATTTGTTTATTATGGGAGGGGGCTGGGGGCTGGCTGCCAGTCTCCATAAAAAGGTAGCTCAACTACCCAATGTATTTATCATCGACAGTGCTGTTGTTACGCGTTTTCTGGTCCGGGATGACCGGGTGATCGGCGTGGTGTATTTAAATACAAACAGTGGAGAAATCCGAGTGATTCAGGCTAAGGCCACGCTTTTGGCGACGGGAGGCTATGAGGAGCTGTGGCCCTTTACGGACACTCCGCCTGATGCAACTGGTGAAACGTTGGTTATGGTTTATCAAGTGGGTGCACAGCTTGTCGATCTGGAAATGGTACTTTATTATCCCGGGGTGGTTGTATATCCGCCGGCGGCCCGCGGCTGGCTGGTACAGTATGAATACATATTGAACCCGGATATTTTGGACGGCCGGGTACTGAACGGCAAGGAAGAAGTATTTGTTGAGGGTTTTCCCGCCAGGGATGAGTTTATAAAAGCCATACGCCAAGAGGTGAAAAAGGGTACAGCCAGCCCTCATGGCGGTTTCTTTGTCGATTTGACGCATTCTAAATATCCGCCGGCGGTGCTCACCGAAAGAATTACAGCTTGGCTGCATCAATTTGGTAATCTGCTTAATGTCGGTATCGATCTTAGAACAGACAAGCTGGAAATGGCGCCTGCGGCCCATTATTGCCTGGGCGGGATAAAAATTGATGAACATGGCCGGACTAATGTGCCGGGCTTATTTGCGGCCGGGGAAATTACCGGTAATGTACATGGTGCCAACCGCATATCCGGCAATGCATTGTCTGAAACCCAGGTATTCGGCCGCAGGGCAGCCCTGAGTGCTTGTCAGTTCGCGGCAAAGGTTGATTTTGCAGTGGTTGCGGCTGAGCAGGAAGTGCTGACAGAGTATCGTCAGATTGACGAATGGAAGCAGGACAAAGAGTATGCGGTCCGGCCGATTGCTTTAAAATCCCGGCTCAAAACGATTATGGATCAATATGTGGGCCTGGAACGAAATGAAGAAAGCCTAAACACCGGGCTAAGAAAAGTCCGTGATTTGCGGAAAACTTTATCTTTTCTTAAGGTTGTTCCCCACAAGCGTTACTGTTATGAGGTCCAGGAAGCTTATGAAGTGCGGGGCATGCTGGCGCTGGCGGAAATCGTCATTTTATCGGCTCTCGCGCGGCAAGAAACGCGCGGGCATCATTTCCGGACCGATTATCCCCAAACCGAAGCCGAGGGGCAGCATACTTTAATTTCGCTACAGCAAGGTGAGCCCAAAGTCACCGCTATTCCCGTAACCAAGCTTTAATTGGAGGTATATTATGGACATTCGCTTAAGAATATTTCGCTTTAATCCGGAAACCGATTCTCTGCCTTACTATACGACCTATGTATTGCCAGGGGCTGAGGGGCTGACACTGCTGATGGCAGTAAAAAAGGTTTACAAGACCATTGATCCTACACTGGGCTTTCGTGACTACTTTTGCGGACGCGGTTTGTGTGGCAGTTGCCTGATGACTGTGGATGGGGTGGTCAAAAAATCGTGCCATGTTGTTTTGGAGCCGGGCCGGGAATATTTAGTGGAACCAGCCAGAAAGTATCCGGTTATCCGCGATTTAGTGGTTGACTTTGGGGCTCAACGGAAGGCACCGGCAACAGGCAACGTTTTTACAATTGCCCGTTGATTTTAGAGGCTGACTGACAAAAAGCAGAGGCCTGAGAAAAACGATTGATTTGATACAAAAAGGACAGCGTGCATAGCTGATTGGAAATAACCAAAGGCTGCATTTCTCAGGCGGAGAAGTGAGCCTTTTTGTCATTTAAAGACTATCACAACAGGAGGATATGTTATGGATAGGATAGAGCAACGGATTATTGCAATTATTGATCAGAACAAGGAAAAAATAATTTCTTTTGGCCGGGATATTTATACTCATGCCGAGCTGGGATATAAGGAGTTCCGTACTGCAGCCAAATTCGCGGGAGTTCTCAAGGAACTCAATTTACAGACCGAGGAAGGGTTAGCCATTACCGGCGTCAAGGGATATTTGAAAGGAGGCCGTCAGGAAGTATCACTGGCGTTGATTGGTGAACTGGATGCTCTGAAAATACCTTCCCATCCTTTTGCTAATTCTGAAACCGGGGCAGCTCATTGCTGCGGTCACAATGTCCAGCTGACCGGAGTTGTCGGAGCGGCTTTAGCCTTAAGCAATCCGGAGATAGCCGCCGCTCTCGGCGGTGAGGTCATCTTCTTTGCCGTACCAGCTGAGGAATACGGTGAAATTGAATTTAAGAATCAGCTTAAGGAAGAAGGCAAGATCAGGTATGGCGGTGGCAAATGCGAGCTTATCAGGCTTGGCGCATTTGATGATGTGGATCTGGCGATTGTCAATCACTCCGGGGAGGACGGCATTTCGATCGGCAGCGGTTCATCAAACGGTTTTGTTTCTAAAGTCGTCCGTTATTCAGGGAGAGAAGCACATGCTGCCGCAGCACCCGAGAAGGGTATTAATGCCTTAAATGCGGCTTCCCTTGGTCTGGCGGCCCTGGCGTTTCAGCGGGAAACCTTTCGGGATCAGGATGCGGTTAGGGTACACCCTATTGTGACTAAAGGAGGAAATCTGGTGAATGTGGTGCCCAATGAAGTGGTGATCGAAACCCTTGTCAGGGCCAGGAATGTCGAAGCCATTCTTGATGCCGAAAAAAAGACTGACCGCGCGTTTAAAGCCGGTGCCCAAGCCATTGGGGCAGCCATTGAGATTGCCACCATGCCGGGATATTTGCCACGGTTGCCGCAGCCGGCCAGTACGATCCTCATAGAAGCAGCACGAGAGGCAGCGCCGCAGGCTGTTATTCATGAAGCCGATCCGGCCTCTCATAAAACCAGTTCAACCGATGTCGGAGATTTAGAACATGTTTTGCCTGTACTGGGCTTTTACACCGGCGGGGTTGCCGGCGGGGCTCATACCGATAAATTTGCCATAGTGGATGAGGAAGCCGCGTATATCATCACCGCCAAGATTTTTGCGCTGGCAGCCTATAAACTGCTCCGGGATAATGCCGCCAAGGCCAGGGAACTTACCGGGCAATACCGGCCTAAATATACCCGGGAACAGTATATTGACTTTATGGAAGACCTGATTCGTACGGAAAACAAGAACTATAAGGATGAGTGAAGCACAAAGGAGTGAAGCGGCAATGTCTACTAAAGAAAATATTGAAGAAATTCAAAAAAAGTTTAATCTTTCGGATGCTGAATACCTCTCTCTGGCGGAAACTGAATTTCGGGCCCGCTTTCGGGAACGCCTGCATCATACTATGGAAATCCAGGTTTATCATGCTGCCTATTACAAAAAAACGTTAAATGACAAGCAGACAGAGACCGCGCTGCGTTTGCTTGCCTTATGGGATAAAAGAGGTTTGTCTCATGAATTACCCGATTATGTTTATGCACAAAAGCTTCTCGGTTTTGCCAAAATTCTCCTTGCAGGACAGGAGCTCAATTTATCAGACTGGCAGTGGCATATCCTCACCCCGGGAGAACAAACGCTGTTTGATCAGGTCATTTATGGAAGACGTTCGGTTCGCCATTGGGCAGCGAAACGCGTGCCGGAAGAGGTAGTACGAAAGGTGCTGGAAACCGGGCTGTGGGCGGCTCATTCCTGCAATCTGCAATCCATCCGCTATCTGGTTGTGCGGGAAGAAAAAACGCCCGGCTTATTTGTAGGAGCGGATATACCCGGGGGTCCGGTACATCTTGTACTGTTACAGGATGAACGGGTCTATGCCGCTAACCCATTAAATCCGGTGCGCAATCGTCTCTTGGATTGCGGCGCGGCAGCGCAGAATATTGTGCTGGCAGCTCATGCTTATGGCCTGGGCGGGGTATGGCTTACCTTTACTGAGGCAATGAAAGAACGTGTAAGAAACCATTTTGATTTGCCCGCATACCTCAGTGTGGTTACGTATGTCGATGTCGGCTGGCCAGATCAGACGCCCTATCCGCCACAGCGAATTTCTGTTGAGGAGGCGCTATTGACCGAATTATAAGAGACGGTATGAGCAAGGGAATATAGGCGGAATTTTAAATGGGAGTGAAAATATGGGCAATGAGGCACCTAAACTGACTATTAATAATCTAAAGATACGCTATATTACCAAGGAACACAGCACTCTGGCCATTGATAATATTAGTTTGACGGTACAGGATGGCGAATTTGTCTCCATCGTCGGTCCAAGTGGCTGCGGTAAATCCACTTTGCTCAAAGCAGTTTCAGGTTTGTTAAAGGCGGAGAGTGGCGAAATATTGCTGGATGGCAGGGACGTGCAGGGTGTGCCTGACTCAGTGGGGTTTGTCTTTCAAAATGATGCCTTGCTGCCGTGGAAAACCGTTGTAGATAATGTGAGGTTACCGCTGGAGGTAAAGGGGCTGAATATAAAGGAGCAAACGGCCCAAGCGGTAAGTTTGCTTGACTCGGTAGGGCTAAAAAACTTTGAACAGTATTATCCTCAGCAGCTTTCAGGCGGAATGAGAAAAAGGGTAGCCTTGGCGCGTTCCTTTGCCTATGATCCTGATCTTTATCTTATGGATGAACCGTTTGGCCCCTTGGATGCGCAGACCAGAGTTAAAATTGGCAGTGCCTTTTTAAAAATGTGGGAAAAGGTAGGCAAGAGTGTGCTGTTTGTAACTCATGATATCGAGGAAGCTATTGTGCTTTCCGACCGGGTTATTGTAATGAGCAAGCGGCCCGGCAGAATAAAAGCTGAGTTTACCATAGACATTGAACGGCCGCGTCCCTATTATGATGCGCGGTTTGATGCACGTTTTAAGGAACTGCAGAAGGAAATCTGGGACCAGATTGCGACGGAAGAGTGACATAAGTAAGGTGGTGATGTTTATGGAAGAGGTATTGTCAGAACAACAAAAAACAAAAACAGTGAAAAAAACCAAAGTTTCAGCTCAACAGCAAATTATTCTGGGGAGAATTTTAACCGGGGTGATTGTTTTAAGCCTGTGGCAGGGACTTTCCGGCAGTGTTATTAAAGAGACTTGGATCAGTCAGCCGTCTTTGATTATTAAGCGGCTAATTAAAATGACCATGGATGGCAGTTTGTGGTTTCATCTTAGTATCACGCTGGAAGAAATGCTGATTGGTTTGATTGTCGGCATGGCAGTGGGGACTGCTTTGGGAATAGTAATGGCAAACAGTGGCAAAGTACAGCATTATTTTTCGCCGTATATTATGGCCTTATCCAGTTTGCCGCGGGCGGCGCTGGCACCGTTATTTGTGGTTTGGTTTGGGATTGGTCTGTATTCAAAAATTCTCATGGTAGTTATGATGGTAGTGTTTGTTGCCTACTATAATGCCTATGAGGGTATACGTAATATTGATAACGATCTTATCCAAATGATGAATTCTTATAAAGCAACCAGAATGCAAAAACTCCGGTGGCTGATTTTGCCGTCTATCGCTCCGTGGGTTATGAACAGCTTGAGACTGGGTATCGGTACTTCGGCTATCGGGGCAGTGATTGCCGAAATGGTAGGGGCCAATCGTGGTGTCGGCTACTATATCAACTATGCCTCGGCCTTGATTGATACCACGGGCATTTTTGCCGGGTTGTTTGTTATTATGATCGTGGCGGTTATACTGGATCAGATTATTGTCTTGATTGAAAAAAGTATCTTTAAGTATCGCATACCGAATGAATAATACAAATGCTGAAAGGTGAGAGAAACTATGAAAAACCTAAACAAAATAATTACCATAATACTTGCGGCTCTGCTGACCCTGATGGTGGCGGCGTGCGGCAGCGAAAAGCCTTCCAATCAGGAAAACGCCGGTACACCGCGCAAAACAATTAAAATCGGCATGGTGGGTCAGACAATCGGACCGGTAGGAGTAGCCATTAATGATGGTTCCTACAAAGCAGCCGGGATTGATGTGGAATTTGTATCCTTTAACTCCGGGGCCGATGCCGTACAGGCGTTGGTAGGCGGCAGCCTGGATGTATTCCAGGGCGGCTATGAGCATGTGCTCAATCAGATCAATAACGGCTTGGATGTCAAAGCCTTTGCGCTCTTAAACAATGGATCCAGTTATCAGTTATTGGTTCACAGGGATTCACCACTACAACAAGTGGCTGATGTAAAAGGCAAGGTGTTAGGGGTAACCAAGGCCGGCAGCCTATCTGATACCACCCTCAAAGAAATATTAAGAGAAAACAAGATTGACACTGTTAAAGATGTGCAAATCGTCAATGCCGGTACCGGTGCCACCATGTCGGCGGCGCTGGAATCAGGGAAAATAGCTGCAGGCATGGTCTCAGAACCTACCGCCTCCGCTATGACGGCTACCGGCAACTATAAAGTGTTTGTGGATCCGACTTTTGATACGGCCGGGCTGGTGCTGATCGGTAAACCGGAATGGGCGAAAAACAATACGGAAACCTTAAAGTTGTTTTTGTCTGTGACGAAAAAAGCGGCGGAAAAATCTATTGCCGACCCTTCCTATGCCACCAAAGCGTTAAAAGCCTGGTATCCGGATCTGGATGATAAAGTGCTTACCAGTGCGGTCGTAAATATTTTCAAAAGAGTGCCTGCCAATCTAGAGGTAACAAAGGCAGGTACCAATCAAGTCCTGCAAGCGCAGATAGCTGCCAAGGTTATTTCCAAAGAAATCAGCTTTGAACAAGGGGTAGATCTTTCATACCTTCCGTAAATAATCACAGCAGGGCCTGCACCTTTGCGGCAGCGGGCCTACAGGGATAAATCTATCAATAATCGGTTTTTGGAGGGAAAGATTATGCAAAAAGGTGTAAGAGATTTTCTCAGGATTCTTGAACAAAATGAGGAATTGGTTGTAGTCAATAAAAAAGTTAATCCGCTGCATGTATCGGCCTTAATCAGCGATTCGAATAAAGCTGTTTTGCTTCGGGATGTGGACGGATATGATATGCCGATCGTCGGCGGCCTGGTCCGCGATACACGCAAAATAGCCTTAGGCCTGGAGTGCCGTCATGATGAAATTGCACAACGTTTATCGAATGCCATACAAAATCCGGTGGAAACAGTGATCGTAAAAGATGCTCCGCTCAAGGAAATTATTATTGGTGAAAAAGATATTGATTTGACGTTACTGCCACAAATTATGCAGCATGAAAAAGATGGCGGTCCTTATATCGGTTCGGGTGTGCAATTTGCTGTTCATGAAACATGGGGAAAAGATGCCGGCATTTACCGGCACATGTTCCGTACCCAAAATACTATGGGGGTGGATTTTAATTCTCCCAATGATATCCGTTTGTTTTACTCTGATGCCTATGAAAAGGGAAAACCTTTGGAAATGGCTGTGGCTATTGGTTTGCATCCCATTGAACTTTTGGCGGCTGATTGCAGCGCGGCTACCGGTCTGTACGAAATGACTATTGCCGGTGGTTTAAGAAAAGAGCCGGTAGAAATGATTCCTTGCGAAACGATTGATGTGGAAGTGCCGGCTAATGCCGAAATCGTGCTGGAGTGCGAGGTTCTGCCGACCGGTTGGACAACCGATGAAGGGCGTTATGGAGAATTTCATGGAATTTCCGGTGATGTTAAAAAGAATCCGGTTGTGAAAGTAAAAACTATTACCCGGCGTAAAGACGCCATCTTTCACTCCTTAATTATGCCCTGGGAGGTATACGGCCTCGGGGCGCCAAACCGTGAATTGCAGGCCTATAATATTTTAAAGGCAGTGCGACTGCGCCCTAAAGCTATTCGTACGACGGTAGGTTCCTGCAACTTCTTTGAACTCATTGTAGCTCTTGACAACCCCAAACCGGGTGAAGGCAAAGCGGCCATCACGGCTCTCATGGCCATGATGGGGGTTAAACTAATTACCGTAGTGGATGATGACATTGATATTTATGACGATGAACAGGTTCGCTGGGCTGTGGCATTAAGAATGCAAGCCGATAAAGATGTTTTAATTGTAAGCAATTTGCAGGCAAAGCATGTCGATCCTTCAGTTCGCTCTTCCGAATTGCCCAAAGGGCAAATGCCGACTACCAGTAAAATGGGAATTGATGCTACCATTCCGGTCGGTATTCCGCGCAAGGCTTATGAGCGTCTTCAATATTTCAATCCTGACAATGTGCATCTGTCAGATTATCTGGACTAAGGGGGAGTAGAGATGGAAATCACAGCATTATCCAGGGAAATTGAAACTTATATTACAGCAGAACCGCGCTTTTTTGCCGATGTTCTCAGAAAATTTAAGACTAATCCTTATAGAAATATACTGTTAGCCTGGGCAATCATTCGTGAGAAGAATATTTTGCAACGCAACGAGGAAGGTCATTATTTAATTAATGGTATAGATGCTGTTAAAGACTAATGTTTTGAGAATGAGGCGAGGCGGTCCATGATTGAAATCAATAAAACGCAGGGCGACATAAATATAAGCTTGCAGGCAATCGCGATGGGCAGTCAATGGAACATAGTTATTACCGGAGGTGCAGCCCATTTGGGAGCTGTCGCCCTGGCTATTCCCCGTCTTAGCTTATCCGGTTCAGGAAAAATCAGCGCATCTGCATCGGTATTAAGTGTCACCGGGCATATGGATGACGAAATTGCCAGACCGGCTGCTCTGTTTTTTGCTAAAGAACTGAATCAGTCAGTGGTTGTCAGTTGTGGCATTCATTATGATCAAATATCGGCAGAAGCAGTGCAGCGTATAAAAAAGCTCGTGGAAGAAACTCAGACAGAGTTCCTGGAAAAGATACGTATATAAGGTGATGAAGCAGTTGATATAGGGGAAGGGAGCAGTACTTGACCTGTTTGCGCCTGTAGCCAGCGGCTCACAGAAATGGGACGGCATGATCATTGTGCCTTGTTCGGTGACAGTCATATCGGGCAACATTGCCTACGAGTTGTCGAGAATTAGGTTAGATCATCTCTTTTTAAGCTAAAATAAAAGGTGGCCCCTTCATTGACTTTGCCGGTCATCCAGGCTGTGCCCTGATGCCTTTTGAGGATTTTTTGGCAGATGGCCAAGCCTACGCCGGAGCCTTCAAATTCATTATTGGCATGAAGCCGCTGGAAGATGTTAAACAGTCGGGCGGCATATCTCATGTCAAAACCCACGCCATTGTCCTGGACGGCAACAATATGTTCCGTGTCAGTCTGCGTAGCTGTAACGTTAATCGTGGCTTTGGCCTGATGGCGCGTATACTTCAAGGCGTTAGCCAGGATGTTTTGTACAAGCAGTTTAAGCATGAGAACATCGCCCTGGAGGGTGGGGAGCGGGGCCAGGGTAAATTCAATATCCCGCCTGGGTTCCAGGGCAACCAGTTCAGTATAGGTTTCGGCAAACAACCGGTTCAGGTTAATCGCCGTCAGGCTCATCTTTATTTCCGACATCCGGGATAAATCAAGCAGATGATCAATGATTTGGACGACTTCCTGCGATTTTTCCCGGATATTGCTGATGAGTTCCCGGCCTTCGGCATCCATGTTAGCGGCATAATCAGCAGCAAGATATTCGGTAAGTTTATTTATGGATAGTAAAGGTGATTTAAGATCATGGGCGACAGAGTAGCAGAAACTATCCAGTTCTTTATTCGCATGCTGCAGGGATTCAGCCTGTTTTTTTAGTTTGATGTGGGTGTCGACGCGGGCGAGCAGTTCCGAAGTATTAAAGGGTTTGGCCACATAGTCCTGGGCGCCCAGGGTAAAGCCTTTGCTGATACTTGCTTCATCCGTAAGGGAGGTCAAAAATATGATGGGCAGCGAGCTGAATTTAGGATCGCTTTTGATCAGCTGACAGATTTCAAAACCATCCATTTCCGGCATATAGATATCAAGGAGAATTAAGTCCGGGATATGCTGTTCCAGCAATTTTAAAGCTATACTGCCTTTGGTAGCCACGCGGACATTAAAATTATTGGCGCGGAGGACAACTACCGCAGTTTCAATGTGTTCCGGGGTATCATCAATGATAAGTATGGTTGGCTGATTGGCAGGCTGATTAAATTCCATTTCCGGTCATCCTCCGTAAAGTCGTATGTTACTATTTATTTTAAAGTAGTGATAACATAATCTCAAGATATGCTGTTGATAAAAAAGATAAAGCGATGCTGCTTGCCGGTCTGGCAAAAAAATATTTGTCAACGGCATTTATTTGCATTACAATAAAAGAAAAAAGTAAGTATGGCATAGTGGCCGTTTGAGCAATCAAACTTGCGACTATGCCTTTTTGCTATTTTTGGCGGGGGAGGTGAATTCATGCCGGCAAAATTTATTATCAGGCAGTCCACGCTTAGTGCCCTGCTGCTGGTGATTTTTCTGTTTATCGCCCTGCTGCTTGGCGGCAGTGTTATCTATATGAACATTAGTATTCAAGATGAGCAGACCGCAGAAAAAAGGCGAACCGAATTTAAGCAGTTAGGCATTAACCTGGCGGCCGCTTCCGACTATTTAACCGATGAGGCCCGCAAGTATGCTGTCACGACAGACGCTATTCATATGTATAAATACTGGGAGGAAATTAACCAGACCAAAACCAGGGATTATGTTATCGCCCGGTTGGGGGAGCTTGATTCACCCAACGCCGAAATGGAATTGCTGGCCGAAGCCAAGAAAAATTCCGATGCGCTTGTAGAAACGGAAAAGGAGTCGATGCGGCTGGTTCTGGAAGCACAAGGGGCGGCTGAAAGCGAGATGCCGCCGGCGGTTGCCCACTTTCAACTCACTGCGGAGGATAAAAAATTAAATGCCGCTGAAAAACTAGCCAGGGCCCGGGATATCATGTTTGACAATAAATATGACTTAGACAAGCAAAGTATCATGCAGCCCATTGCTCAGTTTCAGGATATTATGAATGCCCGGCTGGAAGCCGAATTATCGGCGGCCCGTGACCGAACCGAGAAGGCCGCGTTATTGCAGGTCGTCCTGGCCGTCATTATTATCGGTGCTGTTGCGGCGCTGTTAAGACTGTTTTTTACGCAGGTGAATCGCCCGATTCAAAATTATAATGAGGTCTTAACAGGCTTTTCGCTTGATGACGAACATTTTCGGCTTGTTCCTGACGGCTCCCGGGAATTACGCCTGCTTGCCGACACTTTTAATAATCTGTTTACATCAATGAAAGCGGCCAAGGAAGAGGCCGAGCAGGCCAACAAGGCCAAGAGCGAATTTCTTGCTCATATGAGTCATGAAATCCGTACGCCTTTGCATACGGTTATCGGCTATAATTATTTGCTGGGCAGTACAACACTTACGCCCAAGCAGCAGGAATACAGCGGCAATATAAGTAAGGCCGCAACCGGGCTGCTGGCAATTATTAGCGAAATTCTTGATTTTTCCAAGATCGAGGCGCAGCGGATGACCCTGGAAGCAGTGGAGTTTGATCTTTATGATACGGTGGAAGAGCTTTGCAGTATGGTCGAGGTGGAGGCCAGGCAGAAGGGCCTGATGTTTAACCGTGAAATTCAGTCGGCTGTACCCAGGTATGTAAAGGGCGATATGGTAAAGCTTAAGCAAGTTATTCTGAATTTGCTTGCTAACAGCGTTAAATTTACTCAGCAGGGCAGTATTGGGATTTTTTTAGAACTTATTGAAAACGAGGGCGAGCATATTGTCCTTGGCGTCAGCGTAACCGATACCGGGATTGGGATCAGCCCGGAGCAGCAGCAGCGGCTGTTTAATGCTTTTACGCAAGGCGATGCCTCGACCTCCAGAAAATATGGCGGCACCGGCTTAGGGTTGGCTATTGCCCGGAAAATGGTTGAGCTTATGTCCGGCAGCATTACTGTTCACAGTGCTGTTGGCCAGGGCTCGTGTTTTAGTTTTGCTGTGCCGCTGGCCGCGGTAGCGCAGCTTTCCTGTCACCGGACCGCTGCTGCCGGCAATAAGAAGATCATGATCGAAAAACGAATTTTGCTGGTCGAAGATAATCTGATTAATCTGCAGATGACCAAGGAAATTCTGGAAACTTTTGGTTTTACTGTCGACACCGCTCCGAGCGGGCGAATGGCGCTGGCATGGCTGGGCCAGGCAACATATGACGCCATTTTGCTGGATATACG
Organism: Sporomusa termitida; assembly: GCF_007641255.1. Lineage (NCBI taxonomy): Bacteria > Bacillati > Bacillota > Negativicutes > Selenomonadales > Sporomusaceae > Sporomusa > Sporomusa termitida. The sequence continues at coordinate 3,278,623 of NZ_CP036259.1, read as the reverse complement.
GATGCCGGAAATGGATGGCTATGAAACGGCCCGCCGGATTATCGCCGCCACCGGGGAAAAATGTCCGCCGCTGGTGGCTTTATCTGCCGATGCTGTCCAGGGCGTAGAGGAGCAGGCCAGACAGGCCGGCTTTAGCGGCTATTTAACCAAGCCCCTGGAGGTTGCCAGGTTGATTGAGGTCCTCCAAACGCATCTTGCTTTGCCGCCGGCATCCGGGTCTGGAGCAGCAACCGCCGGCGAGCAGTCTAACAACGCTGCGTGCCTGGACGCTGCCAGTGCGGTTGCGCGGTTAGGCGGCAAAAAAGCCGCCTATAAACAGTTGCTGAAGCGTTTTGTAGGTCATGGCGGGGATGCAGACACACTGGCAACCCAAATAGCCACAGGCGACTTTGCCGGCGCTAAGCTGTTGGTGCATACGCTTAAAGGCACGGCTGCCAACATTGGCGCCACCAGGTTAACCCAGGTTTGCTGCCAGGTAGAACAGGCCTTAAGCCAGGAAAATGACCAGGCGCTGCGACTGGCAACAGAAAATCTGGCCATTGTCCTGGCGGAAACCTGTCTGGGTGCCATTGAATATGCGACTGCCATTACTGAACCGGCAGCAAATACAATGCCGGCTGGTCAAGGGACCGACCTGGACGATATTCTCGATAAAATAGCGCAGCTGCTGGAAGCCGGCGATGCCGAGGCCTGCAGCCTGTTTGCGCAATCGCAGGCGATTCTGCAGACCGGGATGGGCAGTGATGCCTATTGGCAAATTTACAAGACGATCCAGGCTTATGATTTCGCTGAAGCGTATAACCAGCTTAAGGCCATTCGCGGCCACCAGTAAAAATTCAGTCCGCCCGGAGGAAGAAAACATGTATAAGGTTCTGCTCGTCGACGATGATAAAACAGCCCGCTATATTCTCAAGCGGTTCGGCAAATGGAAAACCTATGGGTTTGCTATTGCCGGTGAGGCCGGTGATGGCAAAGAAGCGCTGAAAATGCTCGCTAATGAGAGCTTTGATCTGGTCATTACCGACATTAAGATGCCGGGAATGGATGGCATTGAGTTTTTGAACGAGCTCAAATGGGCGCATATCGATATTTGTATGATTTTTCTCAGCACCCACAGCGACTTTAAGTATGCTAAACAAGCCATAAGGCTGGGGGTGTTTGACTATGTAACCAAGCCCGTTGATGATGCAGTCCTGGGCGAGGTACTGGAACGGGTTAAACACTGTCTGCAAGAAAAAGAAAACACCCGGAGAAAAATACAGGCGGAGCAAAGACTGATCGAAGAAAGCCTCGCCATCCATTATCCGGTAAATCAGGAAAAAGAAATTATAGCCTATATCCTGGCCGGCAATGCGGCCGCCCTGGTGTCGGCGGAAGCTGCCTTTAACGACTTAGCCGCCATGCTGGGTCGGGACAGCTTAAAAGTGGGGCAATTACTGGAGATCATTCTTGCCAATGTCAATGCGGAGCTGGTCAAACAGTTCCCGTGGCTGCCCAGCTTTGAAAGTATGCTGTGTCAGGATCAGATAGGACGAAATGACGCGCTGGCGAGCATTAAAGACAGTTTTCTCACCTGTATTTCGCTGCGGATCAAGATAATAAGGAAATATGAGCTCCATCACACCGACAGTGTTATCAGAAGAACCTGCCAGTATGTTATGGAGCATATTGAAGAGAATAACACCCTGGAGGTTGTTGCCCAGGAGGTGCAGCTGCATAAAGATTATTTAAGCAAAATGTTTAAGCAAAAAACCGGACTTCATTTTATTAATTATGTGACCAGAGCCAAAATGGAGCATGCCAAACAACTGCTCGGCACCGGCAAGTATAAAAACTATGAAATCAGCGAAAAGCTTGGTTATAGCAGTCCGGACTATTTTTGCCGGCTGTTTAAAAACTACACAGGCCATACGCCGCTGGAATATAGAAAAGTTTTCTTTTCAGTTTTTTGAGGGAAAATAGCGGGATTTTACTGTTCTCCTTGGTGCGTAAACATTGTAAAATAGCATCAATAGAAAAGTAATCCAACCAGCACCGGCGCTGTGAGCAGACCGTATCCTTAAGGATATGTCCCTGCTTACAGCGCTTTTCTGTTTGGACTGTAGCGCTATGGCACTTTGTCAGCACCGTTAGCGGCCGCGGCGGTGTTGCAGTAATGAACAAGGAATGAAAGGTGGAAAATCCATGACAAACAGTGTTTGGCAAATGTTGAAGAAGCGTCTTGCCGCTGCCTTAGCGGTGACGCTAACGGCCAGCGTAGTACTTACCGGCTGCTCTTCCAGCCAGCCGGCCAACCAGGCGGCGTCCCCGGCCAGCGAGACGATTAAGGTAGGGATTCTGCATTCCCTCAGCGGGACAATGGCGATTAGCGAAGTATCGGTTAAGGATGCCGAACTGATGGCGATCGAAGAAATTAATGCCGCCGGCGGTTTATTAGGTAAAAAAATTGAACCGGTAATTGAAGACGGTGCATCTAACTGGACTACGTTCGCCGAAAAAGCGAAAAAACTGCTGCAGCAAGATAAGGTGGCGACGGTGTTTGGCTGCTGGACCTCGGCCAGCCGGAAGGCTGTACTGCCGGTATTCGAGGAGAATAAAGGGCTGCTTTGGTATCCGGTCCAATATGAGGGCATGGAGTCATCGCCGAATATCTTTTACACCGGGGCTGCTCCCAATCAGCAAATCGTCCCGGCGGTAGAATGGCTGCTGCAAAACAAAGGCAAAAAGATGTTCTTATTAGGTTCTGACTATGTATTTCCCCGCACCGCCAACAAAATCATCAAGGAACAGCTAAAAGCCATGGGCGGCGAATTAATTGCCGAGGAATACACGCCGCTGGGCCATACGGATTACAGCACAATTATCAACAAAATAAAGGCTTCGAAGCCGGATGTTGTTTTCAATACGCTCAATGGCGACAGCAATGTGGCTTTCTTTAAACAGCTTAAAGATGCCGGCATTACGGCTAAAGACCTGACAACCTGTTCGGTAAGCGTGGCTGAAGAAGAAGTGCGCGGGATTGGGGCCGCCAATATGGAAGGCCATCTGGTGTCCTGGAACTATTATCAAACCACTGATACTCCGGAAAACAAGGAGTTTGTGAAAAATTACAAGGCCAAGTACGGGGCCGACCGGGTAACCGATGATCCGATCGAAGCCGCTTATATTGCCGTATATTTATGGGCCGAAGCGGTTAAAAAAGCAGGGACAACCGATATTGAACAAGTAAAAGAGGCAGCCAAGGGCATCGAGTTTAAAGCGCCGGAAGGCCTTGTAAAAATCGAGGGTGAGAATCAGCATATCTGGAAACCGGTTAGAATCGGTGAAGTTACCGCCGATGGCCTGATTAAAGAAATCTGGAGTACGGGCCAGACCGTAAGGCCTGACCCCTATCTCAAGACCTACGACTGGGCCAAAGGGCTAAGCAATTAGCATGTTATGAGTCAGGGGCGATGCAGCGGCTGACCGGCCGGCATCGCCTGACGGCTAAAATAAGGTGGTGGGCAGATGGAAACATATATCTTGCAGCTTTTTAACGGCATTAGCGTCAGTTCAATCTATATACTGGCCGCCCTGGGGCTGGCCATTACCTTCGGTTTAATGAAAGTCATTAATATGGCCCATGGTGAATTCATTATGATTGGCGCCTATGCAACCTATGTTATGCAGAATATTTTTCTGCACTATGTTGATAAAAGTCTCTTTGGCTACTATTTTGTTGCCGCCATCCCCGTGGCTTTTCTTGTGGCCGGGGCGATGGGTTTCCTGCTCGAAGGTGCGGTGATTAAGCATCTTTACGGCCGGCCGTTAGACAGTATATTAGCCACCTGGGGGATCAGCCTGGTTCTCCAGCAATTAGCCAGAAGTATTTTTGGCGCGCCCAATGTTGATGTACAGAGCCCGGGCTGGTTAGAGGGGGCTTTAGTAATCTCCCAGGGCCTGCAGTTTCCCTATAAACGGCTGTTTATTATTGTCCTGGTTATTGCCTGTATTATTGGGGTGTTTGTTTTTTTGTATAAAAGTAAATATGGTATCCAGATCAGAGCGGTTATGCAAAACCGGGCAATGGCGGCAAGCCTTGGTATTAATACCCGGCTGGTTGACGCGTATACGTTTGCTGTCGGCTCCGGTATTGCCGGTATTGCCGGCTGTGCCTTAACCTTACTGGGGTCGATTGGCTCTACGGTCGGCACCTATTATATTGTGGATACTTTTATGGTGGTTGTGCTGGGCGGCGTCGGCACTTTGCTGGGTACGATTGCCGGGGGTCTGGTCATTGGCACCGCTAATACCACTTTTGAATTTTTTACTAATACCTCATTAGGAAAAGTGTTGGTTTTTACCCTGGTTATTTTATTCTTACAGTGGCGGCCCAAAGGGCTGTTTACGATTAACAGCCGCTCATTGGATTAAGCAAACAAAGGAAGGAGGGTTACCTTTGCACCTTTTACATAAGATGAAAGCCAAAGAAGAAATGGTTTTTATTGCGATCCTTATCGGCCTGGCGCTGGCGCCCTTATTTTTGTCAGAGTTCAGAACCAATCTGCTGGGCAAGTTTGTTGCTTACGCTATTTTGGCTATTGGGCTGGATTTAATCTGGGGTTATACCGGGATCTTAAGTCTCGGCCACGGGGTCTATTTCGGCCTGGGGGGCTATGCGATGGCCATGTATTTAAAACTGGAAGCCGCAAACGGGAAACTGCCCGACTTTATGTCCTGGAGCGGCCTGGAGGTGTTGCCCTGGTTTTGGCAGCCTTTTGCCAACGGGGCGGCAGCGATGGTCTTGGCAATCCTGATTCCCACAGGAATCGCCCTGGTAATCGGCTATTTGACCTTTAAAAACCGGATTCAGGGCGTGTATTTTTCCATACTGTCACAAGCGCTGGCTCTTATCTTTGTCGTACTGTTTGTTGGTCAGCAAGCCTATACCGGCGGTACAAACGGCTTAACCAACTACAAAAGCATAATGGGCTTGCCGTTAGCGAATGATACTACCAAGCTGGTGCTTTATTATGTGGCGGTAGGTTTGCTGGGTTTGACCTACTATCTGTGCCGGGTGCTGGTGAACCGCCGGATCGGCAAAATATTGATAGCCATTCGCGACGGTGAAAATAGGGTCAGATTTTCCGGGTATAATCCGGCGGCCTATAAAATTTTTGTGTATTGTCTGTCCGCTGCGATTGCCGGTGTGGCCGGCGCCGTCTTTGTACCCCAGGTGGGCATTATTTCACCGGCGGAAATGGGGATCGTTCCTTCTATCGAAATGATTATCTGGGTGGCAATCGGCGGCCGGGGGACATTAGTCGGGGCGGTAATCGGCGCCATCCTGGTCAATGCCCTGAAGAGCGGGGTCAGTGAAAGTTTCCCGGCTGTGTGGTCGTACTTTATTGGCCTGGCTTTTGTGGCCGTCGTTTTGTTTATGCCGGCAGGCATTGTGGGTCTGGCCAGGAAGCTTGCCCGCCGGTTAAGGCTGCCCGGCAGTAAGGATGTTAAAGCCGGTGAGGCTGCGTAACAGGGAAGGAGGCAGGTCAAATGGAGGCAATTTTACAAATTGATAATCTGACGGTCAGTTTTGATGGCTTCAAGGCCGTCAATAGTGTAAATACCGAGATTGCGCAAGGGGAAATACGATTTTTCATTGGCCCTAACGGGGCCGGTAAAACGACCTTGCTTGATGCCATCTGCGGGCGGGTCAAGCCGGTAGACGGCCAGGTTTTATTCAACGGCAAGCTTGATGTGACAAGATATGCCGAACATGAGATTGTTAACATTGGTATTGGCCGCAAGTTTCAGGTTCCGTCGGTGTTTACCAGTCTCACCGTAGAGGAAAATATGGAACTGGCTGTAGTCAAAGACCGTTCGCTGTATGCGTCGCTGTTCGCCGGTATGAGTAAAGCCCAGCAAGCGTGTAATGACGATATCCTGAATACCATCGGGCTGTATGAAAAGCGCCGCCGGGGGGCGGCAGCCCTGTCCCATGGTGAAAAGCAGTGGCTGGAAATCGGCATGCTGCTGGCCCAGCAGCCCAAGCTGATGCTGCTGGATGAACCTGTTGCCGGCATGGGCCGCAGCGAGACCGAGAAAACGGGAGAATTGCTGAAAAAGATTTGTCAGGACTGTACGGTGGTTGTTGTTGAGCATGATATGCAGTTTGTCAGAGACTTTGCCACCAGGGTCACGGTATTGCATGAAGGCGCCGTGCTGGATGAAGGCAGTGTCTTCGATGTACAAAACAATCCCAAAGTCATTGACGTTTATCTGGGGCGAGGTGGCGAGCAGGATGCTTAGTGTAAAAAATTTAACGGCGTGTTATGGGGAAAGTACTATTTTAGACCAAGTAAATTTGGCGGTGGCGCCGGGGCAGGTCGTTTGTCTCCTTGGCCGGAACGGGGTTGGCAAGTCAACCTTTCTTAAAAGCCTAATGGGTCTGGTGAATACTCCGCAAGGCAGTATTGTTTTTGACGGCCGGGAAATGATTGGTGACCCTACTTACCGGCGCGCCCGGCGGGGCATTGGCTATGTACCGCAGGGACGGGATATTTTCCCCCAGTTGACGGTAGCGGAAAATTTGCAGCTGGGCTTGGGCATGGCCGGCGGCAAAGGGGCAATCAGCGATAAAATATTCAGCCTGTTTCCCGTATTAAAAACCATGCTCGCCCGCAAAGGCGGCGACTTAAGCGGCGGCCAACAGCAGCAGCTAGCCATTGCCAGAGCCCTGGTGTCCAAGCCCAAACTGCTTATTTTAGATGAGCCTACAGAAGGGATTCAGCCGTCGGTAATCAAGGATATTGGCAGCGTAATCAAGCAGTTAAGGCAAGAGGGCAATATTACTATTCTGATTGTTGAACAGTATCTTGAATTTATCATGACGGTTGCCGACTACTATTATGTCATGGAGAAAGGGCAGATTGTTGCCGAGGGGTTGACCAAGGAGATCAATCCGGAAGAGATTCAAAAGCGCATGGCTGTTTAGGTGAATTTGCTGGCAGGGGGTTAGACAATGCATCTGAGTCCGATGGAAAAAGACAAGCTATTCATATATGTTGCCGGGCAGGTGGCGCGGGAACGGCTGAACCGGGGCCTGAAGCTCAATTATCCTGAGGCGGTAGCCTTGATAACGGCCGAATTGCTGGAGCGCATTCGCGATGGTTATAGTGTGGCCGAGCTGATGACAAGGGGAACGGCCATTTTGGGGTATGAGCAGGTTATGGAAGGTGTGCCGGCAATGATTGCTGAGCTTCAGGTCGAGGGAACTTTTCCCGATGGCACCAAGCTGGTTACCGTACATCAGCCGATACGTCTGGCCAGGGGGACTGCATTATGATACCGGGTGAACTGATATTGGCCACTGAGGATATTAGCGCCAACTGCAATCTGGCAGTACTTAGAATCGCAGTGGAAAACACCGGTGACCGGCCCATCCAGGTCGGCTCGCACTTTCATTTTTTTGAGGTCAACCGATACCTGGCCTTTGACCGGACCAGGGCCTGGGGGATGCGCCTTAATATTCCGGCGGGAACGGCTGTACGCTTCGAGCCGGGCGAGAGCCGTACCGTTGCGCTTGTCAGGTTTTCCGGTACCGGCCCCTGGCATGGGGCCAATAACTTAACCGCCGGCTCGACCGACAGGCAGCAATGCATTGACCGGGCCAGAGAAAAGGGCTTTATAAAATAGCTTGGACCAAGAGCTGAGGGGGGACTAGCGTGAGTTTAACCATGACAAGACGGCAGCATGCCGATATGTACGGACCGACCACCGGCGATAAAATCAGGCTGGCTGATACGGAGCTATGGGCTGAAATTGAACAAGACCTGACAAAACCGGGCGATGAAGCCAAATTTGGCGGCGGCAAGGTTATCCGCGACGGTATGGGCCAGGACCCGGAGGCGCTTGCCGCCGCCATGGACCTGGTGATCACCAACGCGGTGATTATTGATCACTGGGGGATTATTAAGGCCGATATCGGCATTAAAGACGGCCGCATTTGCGGGCTCGGTCAAGCCGGCAATCCAAAGACCATGGCTGGTGTCAACCTGCCCATCGGCGCCGGCACCGAGGTGATTGCCGGGGAGAATTACATTGTTACCGCCGGCGGCATCGACTCGCACATTCACTTCATTTGCCCCCAGCAAATCGAAGCCGCCATTGCCGCCGGCATTACAACTATGCTGGGCGGCGGTACCGGTCCGGCCGCAGGCACCAATGCCACCACCTGTACACCCGGTGAATGGAATATGTACCGCATGCTGCAGGCGGCAGAAGCTTTTCCCGTCAATATTGGCTTTTTTGGCAAAGGCAACAATTCGTGGCCTGAGGCCTTAGCCGCCCAGGTTAAAGCCGGGGCCATCGGGCTCAAATTGCACGAAGACTGGGGGTCTACCCCGGCTGCCATCGACTGTTGTCTTAAAGTGGCTGATGAGTTTGATGTGCAGGTTGCCATTCATACCGACACGCTCAATGAAGCCGGCTTTGTCGAAGATACCATTGCCGCCATTGCCGGCCGGACGATCCATACCTTCCATACCGAGGGCGCCGGCGGCGGCCATGCGCCGGACATTATTAAGGTAGCTGCACTGCCGAACGTCCTGCCGTCCTCCACCAATCCTACCCGGCCGTTTACCGTGAATACCCTGGAAGAACACCTGGATATGCTGATGGTCTGCCACCATCTGGACCGCAATGTTCCGGAAGACGTGGCTTTCGCTGATTCTCGCATTCGCCCGGAAACCATTGCTGCCGAGGATATCCTGCACGACCTGGGGGTGATTGCCATGATGTCTTCCGATTCCCAGGCCATGGGGCGGGTCGGTGAGGTTATCATCCGGACCTGGCAGACAGCCCATAAGATGAAGCTGCAGCGGGGGGCGTTAGCAGGCGACGGTTTGCATAAGGATAACAACCGTATTAAACGGTATATCAGCAAATATACCGTTAATCCGGCCATAACCCACGGCATCAGTCAGCTGGTCGGGTCGGTAGAGCCCGGAAAACTGGCAGACCTGGTATTGTGGCAGCCGAAGTTCTTTGGGGTGAAGCCGGCCCTGGTTATTAAGGGCGGCTTGATTATGAATGCGGCAATGGGTGATGCCAATGCTTCGATTCCCACCCCCCAGCCGGTCATCCAGCGCCCGATGTTTGCTGCTTTTGGCCAGGCTATTGCCAGTTGTGCAGTTACTTTTATTTCGCAGGCCGCGGCTGCCGCCAGGCTGGCAGACCGGCTCGGACTGGAGAAACAGCTGGTGCCTGTCAGCAACTGCCGCAATATTGGCAAACAGGATATGAAGCATAACTTTGCCACCCCGGCTATTGCCGTTGATCCGGAAACCTATCAGGTTACCGCTGACGGCGAGGCGCTGGTCTGTGAACCACTGGCCGAATTGCCTTTGGCGCAGCGGTATTTCCTGTTTTAAACTGAAGCTAATGGAAACAAGGAGTAAATCGCTATGATTGTTCATCAGGTTGTGGGCAAGCTGGCCGAGTTGAATTTGGACCACCAGCAGGGCAATGCGGACTTTACCATCGAAAGAGTGCTGCTGTCCTGGGATGAGCTGCCTAAACGGATTTTGCGCAAAACTACCGATGGCGGCCGGGAAATCGGTATCCAGCTTGAGCACGGACATTTACATCCCGGCGATATTCTGCATCGCGAGGGTCAGCATATAATCATTGTGGCAGTCAAAGCCGAAGCTGTTTTGGTTGTGTCTGTCGACACTATGCGCAATATGGGCCTGGCGGCGCATGCCATCGGCAACATGCATGCGCCGGTCGAGATAACGGCAGACACAATTATTACACCGTATAATTCTGTGTTAGCGGCTCAACTGCAGAAATTGGGGTTGGCAACCCAGGTGGAAAATCGGCCGTTCGCCCCATGAGCAGCCGGCCGTCATTACAGGCAAGCCTAAGGCTGATGCAGCTTGCCGATTCGGCTTTTCCGTCAGGTAGTTTTACGCAGTCGTTTGGGCTGGAAACGTTTATTCAACGGGGCGATATTAACAACAGCCGCCACTTGGCCGGCTATATGGCAACCTATCTCTACTATACCTGGCGCGTTACTGATTTGTTGGCGGTCAGGCTTGCCTGGCAGGCCGCCCGGGCGCTGAACATGAATAAGCTGATGGTGCTGGACAAACGGCTGCATGCCATGAAGCTGCCTTATGAAAGCCGGGAGGGCAGTGTGAAAATGGGTAAGCGCCTAAGACGGATTTTAGGTGAAATCGACCCGGCGTATCAGCCGGCCGGCCGGTTGCCCTGGTGCCATCATGCCATTGTCTTTGGTCATTATGGGGCGCTGGCCAGCGAGCTGGAGCCGCTGCTGGCAGCCTATGCCCATGCTGCCGTTGTGTCGTTGGTTGCCAATGGCGTACGGGCCATTCCGCTGGGGCAGACTGACGGCCAGCAAGTCATTGCCCGGCTCCAGCCGCTGGCCGAGGTGTGTATTAACTGGGCTTTAACGGCGACCGAACAGGAATGGGGCGGCAGCGCCCCGGCCTTGGACTGGGCCGGTATGGCGCATGAAGGCTTATATTCACGAATCTTTATGTCATAGGAGGCGAGGGAATGAAGCCCATTCGCATTGGCGTAGGCGGACCGGTAGGTTCGGGAAAAACGGCTCTGGTGGAAAAGTTAACCCGGTACCTGGCGGCGGAGTTCAGCTTAGCGGTTATCACCAACGATATTTTCACCAAGGAAGATGCTCTGTTTCTCTGCCGCAACGGCATTTTGCCCCCTGACCGGATTATTGGTGTCGAGACCGGCGGCTGTCCCCACACGGCCATACGGGAGGATGCGTCCATGAATCTGGAGGCCATCGAAGCTTTACTGGAGCGCCATCCCGACCTGGAGCTTATTTTTGTGGAAAGCGGCGGTGACAATCTGGCGGCAACCTTTAGTCCGGAGCTGGTTGATGTGGCCATCTACATTATTGATGTAGCGCAGGGGGAGAAGATTCCCCGCAAAGGCGGCCCGGGCATTACCCGCTCGGACCTGCTGGTTATTAATAAAATTGATTTGGCCCCGCATGTTGGTGCCAGTCTGGAAGTTATGGCTGCCGATTCCCGCCGCATGCGCGGCGAGAGACCGTTTTTGTTTACAAACCTAAAGACCGAGGAAGGCCTGGCTGAGGTGTTGGCCTGGCTTCGTCATAATGTCATTATGGCGGATATTGCCTGATGCTGGCCAGGTTAAAACAGGGCGTTATTCAGGCCGAGGTAGCTTTGGTAAACGGGCGCAGCGTGGTTAGTTCCCTGCGGCAGCGGATGCCGCTGCGTGTCTCCAGCCCGCTGTATCCTGTCAGTCCCCGGACGGTAAGTTTTTTTATTATGAATCCTGCGGCCGGTCTTCTCCAGGGAGACCAGCATCGTATTTATCTATGTGTTAAAGCCGGGGCGCAGGCTGTCGTCCTGGGGCAGGGCGCCACCAAGGTTTTTCGCTCCCCCCGGCGCAAATTTTCCCGGCAGTTTACGACTATCCGCGTCGAGGCCGGGGCCAGACTGGAGTATCTGCCGGAGGTGGTCATTCCCTTTGCCGAAAGCTGTCTGTTCAGCAGAACCAACATCCTGGTTGCCAGCCAGGCCTCGGCCCTGTTTTGGGAAATTAACGCCCCCGGCCGTGTCGCCCGGCAGGAGCTTTTTGCCTATCATAAACTGGACCAGCAGACCAATGTCTATATTGACCGGGAGTTAATTGGCAGCGACCGGTTTGTGCTTGCGCCGGCAAGTATTCCGGCCGAGCTGCAGTCCTGGCGCAAGCCGCTTGGCCTGCTGCATGGCTATACGCATACCGGCACCTTTTGGACCATTGATCCTAATGCCGAACAGGCACTAGGCCAGGTGCTGCAGCGAAATACGGAAGCGGAAGCCGGTTATCTGGAGCAGCTAGCCGGCAGGTGCGGTGTACTGCTGGCCGGTACTAAGCTTACCGGCCAGGCCTATTGTTTCCGGGCATTAGGGCCCAGTGCCGACAATATTCAGGCAGCCTTCAAGGAACTATGGCAGTTTTTCCGTAACCGGTTATTTAACCAACCGGCCTGGCCGTGGCGAAAGTACTGAAGCTTACTATACCGGGGCCCGCTGGGCAGGGGTGACTCGTGTCTGGCTGGGGCGGCGGTTTGTTCAGGGACAGCTTGTATATGGCGTTTGCTCATGATATAATTGATAATGATAATCAATTAATTAATTACTGGGGGTATTGCTGTCCTGATAACCGGTGTCATTTTTGGGGCAGGCCAGGCAGGTTAACCTGGGGATGAGGAGATTGCCATGAATGGATGGGAAGCGGCAGAAAAAACAGTCCCGGCCGGCGAAGAACACTGGCTGATGCATAACAATCGGCCTTATGTAATGTATTCAACCCCGGACCGGGTTGTGGCCGGGGCTGGCGAGCGCTTTGGCCGGGCCAGTGTGCGGCATTTGTTCAGCGGCCCCTTTGCCCGCATCCGGGACACAGAGCTGACCTTTGGCGACAGCATTGCCGGCGGCGCCCGCTTTGCCATACCGCATATTGTGCTGTATTTCTGCCTGGCCGGGCAGTTTGCCCTGGAGGAAAACGACCTGGCCGTGGATGACACCAACTTTTTGGCGTTTCGCTCGGCTGAGCTGCGGCAGGTCCGGTTTCAGTCCGGTCTGTATAACCGGATAATTACGGTGGAAATCTATCCTGAGCAAATGCAGGGGGTGGACAGTAGCCTGCAGGCCCTGCTGCCCAGTTTTCCGGCCGGGGAGCGTTTTTTCTCCAACCACCGGCTGTCCCCGGGCCTGAGGCATATTTTGCAGCAACTGATCGACTGCCCTTATCCGGACCCGGTACGGGAGCTGTATATAGAAGGAAAGCTGCTGGAACTGCTGGCTGTTTATTTCAATGAGACGGTTTACCGGCAGGCTGTCCTCCCGGACGGACCGCTCCGGCTTTCCCGGCAGGATATTACCAGCCTGCAGCAGGCCCGGCAGCTTCTGGACCGGAATTTTATCACACCGCCGACTCTGGCCGGCCTGGCCAGAATGGTCTGCCTGAATGAGTTTAAATTGAAAAACGGCTTTAAACAGGTATTCGGCCAGACGGTCCACAGCTATGTTGTCGATAAGCGGCTGGAACTGGCTGTCCGGTTGTTGACCGAAAAAAAGCTCAACATCGGCGAGGTGGCTTCGCACATCGGCTATGCGAACGCCAGTTACTTTGCTCTGGCCTTCCGTAAGAAAAACGGTATCAACCCCCGCGAGTATTTAGCCCAGAGAGAATAAGCCCCGGCTGTGGACCGGCTGCATCAATTAGGATGCAGCCGGTTTGTTGTTTGCGACCCGGGGCGGCGAGCGAAAAAATCCCGATACTGTTGCTGAAATCCGGATACAGGTAGAGGCCGTCCGTCCGGTTTAGTAGACTAATAAATGATATAAATAATTATTATCATATAGCGGGCAAGGTGGAGGAGGGGAATTGATGGATGGAGGCTCCGGTTTAAAGGCGGCCAAACCTGACCCGCGGGTGTGGCTGTTTCTGGTTGTCACAGTCTCCTGGCTGACCTATGTGTGCGGGAGCCGCGGCGAGCTTTTCAGCTTATTTCTGCTGCTGGCCGCATTGATGGCGGTTCAGAAAATGGGGCGGACGGCGCTGCGTTTTGCAGGCGCTTTTCTGCTGATTGTTTTTTGACTGGACGGCGTGGTCGCCTAAGAAAGGTGGAAGCATTCATGGAGGAAAATAACTGGCTGAAAACCGTGTGGCTGTTTGCCGGCGGGTGCCGGCTGCAGCTGCTGTTGGCGATACTATGCGCAATTGTCAGTGTGGCCGGCAGCATGGTGCCGTATCTGGGCGTTTATCAGATTATTATCTTATTTCTGGAAGAACAGGCAACGGTCCGGGCCGTCTTATTCTGGGCGGCCCTGAGTCTGGGCGGACATCTAATCCAGCTTGGATTCTATGCCCTGTCGACGATGCTGGCCCATTTTTCCGCCTACAGCATCCTGGAAAATATGCGCCTGCGCATCGCCGACCGGCTGCTGCAGGCGCCGCTGGGAACGGTGTTGAACCAGACGGCGGGAAAAATGAAAAGTGTGATTGTCGATAAGGTGGAAAGCGTGGAGGTCCCCCTGGCCCATCTCATCCCGGAGGGCACTGCCAATCTGCTGCTGCCGCTGGCGATATTTGCCTATCTGCTGGCAATCGACTGGCGGATGGCCCTGGCGGCTACGCTTACGATACCGGCCGCTGCCGTCATCTATGCAGTGCTGCTGCAAGCCTTTGACAGAAAGTATGCTGAATATATGGCTGCCGGCAATTATGTCAATAGTGTGATTGTCGAATATATTGAGGGGATTGAGGTTATCAAGGCCTTTAACCAGTCGGCCGCGTCCTATGAACGGTATGAGCGCGCAGTTGGGCAGTTTAGGGAGTATACCCTGGCCTGGTTCCGGAGTACCTGGAAAGTCATGAACCTGGGCGGCGCGGTGCTGCCGTCCACCCTGCTTGGCGCCATGCCGGCCGGGATGTACTTGTATCTTAATGGCACGCTGCAGCCAGCAGAGCTTACGATGTGCCTGATCCTGTCCCTGGGGCTGGTCGCGCCCCTGACGAGCTTTACGGTGTTTGTCAATGATGACAAGGCCATCGAATATGCGGTGAAAGACGCGGCTGATTTTTTAAACCTGCCGGGGCTGCCGGTTGCGGCGGCGCCGGTGGAGCTGGCAGCCTATGATATTGCGCTGGACCAGGTGTCTTTTGCCTATGACGCAGCGGCCCCGGGGACGGCCGGGGGCCGCAGGGTGCTCGACGGCCTGACGCTGCGCCTGCCCCAGGGAACCTTTACGGCGCTGGTGGGGCCGTCGGGCAGCGGCAAATCGACGGTTGCCAGGCTGATCGCCCGTTTTTGGGATGTGGGGAACGGCGCAGTCCGCATCGGCGGGGTGAATATCAAAGATTTGCCCCTGTCCCAGCTGGCCGACACAGTCAGTTTTGTAACTCAGGATAATTTCCTGTTTAACTGCTCCCTGAGGGAGAACATTCGCCTTGGCAATCCCCGGGCGTCGGACGAGGAGGTTATGGCCGCTGCCCGGGCGGCCTGCTGCGACGGGTTTATCCGCAGGCTGGCTAAGGGGTACGATACCGGCGCCGGTGAAGCGGGCAGCAGGTTGTCGGGCGGGGAAAAGCAAAGAATCGCGATTGCCAGAGCCATCTTAAAAAACGCGCCGGTGGTCATCCTGGATGAAGCAACGGCGTTTACCGATCCGGAGAATGAGGACAAGCTCCAGCAGTCCCTGGCTGCCCTGACCCGCGACAAGACCCTGCTGGTCATCGCCCACCGGCTGTCGACAATTATCCGGGCCGGCCAGATCGTGGTTATGGAGCAGGGCCGGATTGTCCAGACCGGCACGCACGCCGCCCTGCTTGCCGGCTGCCCGCTTTACCGGTCGATGTGGGCGGCCCATACCGGGGCCCGCCAGTGGGCGGCCAATCATGAACAAGGAGACAACAGCCCATGCTGCAAACAATAAAACGGATTATCGCCTGGTCGGGGCCGCGCCAAAGACGCTTATATGCCGGTTGTGTGTATTCGTTCCTGCACACGGTATTTACCGCTCTGCCGATTATGGGCGCCGCCTGCGGCCTCAATCTGATTATAGAGGACAGCAGGGGCGCCGCTGCCCTTGACGGGGCGCGGGTCTGGTATATGCTGGGGTTTATGCTGGTTACCGTGGCCGGGCGGTTCTGGTTCGCCTATCTGCGGGCCGCCGCCCAGGAGAGTATTGGCTATGAAGTGGCCGCCGAGCAGCGGCTGGCGATTGGCGCCCTCTTAAAACGGGTGTCGCTGGGCTTTTTCAGCAAGAAAACTGCCGGCGAGATTGCCGCCGCCGTGACGACCGATCTATCCTTACTGGAGCTGTTTGGCATGAAGATGGTTGACGTGGTGGTCAACGGCTATATCAGTGCGATTACCCTGGTGTTGTGCCTGGCTCTGTACAGCTGGCAGGTCGCGCTGGTTGCGGCGGCCGGCATTGCGGCCTCGGCCTGGTCGCTGCAGCTGCTGGGCCTAAAGAGCAAGGCCAACGCCCCTGTCCATCAGACCGCCCAGGACCGCATGATTGCCGCCACCCTTGAGTATGTCCGGGGCATGGCGGTTGTCAAGGCCTTTAAGCAGGACGGTGTGGCCCGGGACGGAATCCGTAATGCCTACCGGCTGAGCAAGGAGATCAACTGCAAGATTGAAAAAGAGTATGTGCCTTATAACTGCCTCCATTTACTGGCACTGAAAACCGCCGCCACCGGCGTGGTCCTGGCCGCGGCCCTGCTGACGCTGCAGGGGGCGATGGCTGTGCCGACGCTGCTGATGATGGCGATCTTCTCCTTTGTGATCTTTAAACAGATTGAGACAGTCAACAATGCCGCCCATGTGCTGGAACTCATTGATGCCACCCTCGATAAGCTCGGGGAGATTGAGACCGCGGAGTTTATTGATAAAGACGGGGTCGATGTGCAATTGCCGGCCTATGATATCCGGTTTCAGGCGGTCACGTTCGCCTATGACCAGCAGGCGGTGCTGCAGAATGTGTCCTTTACGGTCCCGGCCGGCACCACGACAGCCATTGTCGGTCCTTCGGGCAGCGGCAAATCGACAATCTGCAGCCTGATCGCCCGCTTCTATGATGTGGATCAGGGCCGGGTGCTGATTGGCGGGGTTGATATCAAAACCATGACCTGCGACAGCCTGCTTGCCCATATCAGTATGGTATTCCAGCAGGTCTACCTGTTTCATGATACGGTACTGAATAATATCCGCTTCGGCCAGCCGGCGGCAACAATGGACGAGGTGGTGGCGGCCGCCCGCAAGGCCTGCTGCCATGATTTCATTACCAAGCTGCCCAACGGGTACGAGACTGTAATCGGCGACGGCGGCGCCACCCTTTCGGGCGGGGAAAAACAGCGCATTTCCATTGCCCGGGCCATACTGAAGGCGGCACCTATTGTCATTTTGGACGAGGCAACCGCCAGTGTGGATCCGGAGAATGAGCATCTCATTCAGCAGGCGCTCAGTGCCCTGGTGCAGGGTAAAACCATGCTGATTATTGCCCACCGCCTGGCCACCATCCAAAACGCCGATCAGATCCTGGTGGTCGAAGCCGGCCGCATTGCCCAGCAGGGCACCCACGCGGAGTTGAGCCGGCAGGACGGGGTGTACAGGCGGTTCCTGGCCATCCGGCAGGCGGCGGAAGGGTGGAGTTTAGGCGAAGTAGATGGAAATAAGTCAAATTTAGTTATAAGTCAAGCCTGACCCCGGGTGCTGACCCCGGGTGAAACGCTGCGGGCCAGGGCCAGAAAATTTTCGACACGGGGTGATTTTTCATTTTTATGCCAGGCTATGGCCGTTTCCAGCGGCGGGATGGCGTTTGTTAGCGGCCGGTAGACGACCCCCTTTATGTTTAATTTTTGAATGGAGCCGGGCAGCAGGGCGATGCCCATGCCGGCCGCAACCAGGGATACCGAGGTTTGCAGCTCATGGACCTCCTGCGATATGCGGGGTTCAAAACCGGCATGGCGGCAGATATTAATGATGCCGTCATGATACCCTTCCCCGACCTTCCTGGTTGTCATGATGAAGGAATTCGGCGCCAGCTGCCGCACATCAACCGACTGGCATTCTGCCAGCTGATGATTTTGGGGCAAGGCGACAACGAAGGCGTCCCGGCAAACAACCTCAAAGTTCAACTCGGCGGTAATGACAGGCAGGCAGAGTATCCCCACCTGCAGCTCTTCCTGCAGCAAGGCCCGGGCCTGCTCAGTGGTGCCCAGCTGGCGCAAGGTCAGCTCGACCAGCGGATACCTGGCCCGGTACGCGGGGATCAGGCGGGGCAGCATATTAAAGGTCGCGATGCCGGTAAAGCCGACAATTAAGCAGCCTTGCTTTCCCTGCTGCGTATTCCGGGCAGCAACACCGGCTTTTTGAACGTCGGCAATGATTTGATAGGCTTTTTCCAGAAAGACCTTGCCTGCTTCTGTCAGTGCCACCTGGCGTTTCGTGCGGTAAAACAACGGAGCCCCTATTTCTGTTTCCAGGTTTTGAATCTGCTGGCTTAGCGGCGGCTGGGCCATCTTTAAACGGCTGGCGGCCCGGCTGAAATGCAATTCTTCCGCGACTGCAATAAAGTAGTGTAGATGCCGTAGCTCCATTTCTATCCATCCTTTACATTTTTTTATTATATTTTAAAAGTATTATTTAAGTGTTATTTATATATTAGACATCTGTTTCCTGCTGCTATATACTAAGTTTATACAGAACCCCAGATACCGGAGCACGGTTTATTGGGGAAACATATAATTGTTCAGCGCTGAACTTTTGACTTTTACCGGTCAAAAGTTTTTTTGTTGCTTTTTTTTTCAAGGCGGGAGGAAAGGATGATTCAATTGTCAGAAGACAGATTGTCTGTTACCGGGAGACCACGCGAATACATAATAAAAAATGCTGCGTTGCTTGATATAGTGCAGGGAGCAGTTATCAGGGGGGGAGCGGTTCGCATTCAGGATGACAGCATTGTGGAGCTGTTTACCGGTCCGGAAATTCCCGCAGGGGTTGAGAGCTTTGATGCAGCGGGAATGTATATGATGCCGGGCCTGATCGACCTGCATGTCCATCTGGTTTGGGACGGCAGTGCCGATCCGCTGTATACCATGGCCAAAGAAGGCAATTATCTGGCTTTTGCCAGAGGGATAATGAATGCCCGGAGATCACTGGCCCAGGGGGTTACCACGGTCAGGGATGTCGGGTCTGTTGATGATGTTGCCGTGGATATTGCCAGGGTATTTGAGGTGGGGATGATTTTGGGTCCAACCGTGGTTGGCGCCGGGCGGATTATTCAGCCGACCGGCGGCCATGTGCCGGCGCTTGGTTATATCGCTGATTCCCGGGAGGAGCTGATTAAAGCTGTCCGTTATATGAAAATGCGGGGCGCCGGGGTGATCAAAGTAGCCTCGACCGGCGGCGCCTACGGTCCGGAGGAGATAGGTCCATCGGTCTATTCAGAAGCAGACCTGGCGGTAATCGTAGCCGAGGCCCACCATTTGGGATTAAAGGTGGCTTCCCATTCGCTCGGCCGGGTGGGGATTGAAAATGCGGTGCGGGCCGGGGTGGATACCATAGAGCATGGCGCAGATATTTCGTCAGGTATTCTGCAGGCGATGCATGAAAAAAACACGTATTTTGTTCCCACACTGGCTGTATATAAAAAGTTATCGGAGAGCTCAGGGCAAATCCCTGAACAATATGTTGACAAGGCCAAGACGGTTGCTGGCTGGCACCGGGAGACTTTTCGCAAGGCAATGGATATTGGTGTTCCGATTGCGCTGGGAACGGATGCCGGTTCGCCCAATTTTGGGCCTCAGCCGTCGGTATTGCTGGAAATGTGTACAATGGGCCAGTACGGGATGAAGCCGGCCGATATTTTGCGGGCGGCAACACACACCGCGGCGGCTGCGTTAGGCAGGAGCCAGGTGCTTGGGGCGATTGAGGCCGGGAAAAAGGCTGATATTTTGCTTTTAAAGGAAAACCCTTTGGAAGATATTCGCAGCATCAATAGTATTTGCCAGGTGATCAAAAGCGGGGTGATGCTGTAACTGTTCGGTTTGTCAGGTGAAAAAATACAAGCTTGGAAAGGAGAAAAATATGATTGCTTCCAGTAAGCTCAACAGTAGTGTACCGGCAAGTCCCCGTATGTTCAAGGCGGTTCTTGCGGGATCAATCGGCAATGCATTGGAATGGTTTGATTATGGTCTGTATGGTTATTTTGCTTCCATTATTTCTTCCCAGTTTTTTTCTTCCCAAGATCCTGTTACTGCGCTGATGCTGGCGTTCATTGTATTTGGGGTTGGCTTTGTCATGCGGCCTGTAGGCGGGCTTATCTTTGGCCATTATGCCGACCGGGTGGGCCGGCGTAATGTGCTGACCTGGACGGTTATGTTAATGGGTGTTAGTACATTCATTGTGGGAATTCTGCCAACATATGCGCAGGTAGGGGTTTTAGCACCAATTTTGCTGGCTGTTTGCCGGTTGTTGCAGGGAATATCCACCGGCGGTGAATGGGGAAGCTGCATGTCGTTTTTGGCGGAATACGCTACTCCGTACAACCGGGGCTTTATTGTAAGCTGGTCGCAGTTTAGTATTGCCGTGGGGTTGCTGCTCGGCTCGGGCTCCGGCGCTATTCTCAGTTCCCTGCTTTCGCCTGAGGACATGAATGCCTGGGGTTGGCGTCTCCCGTTTTTGAGTGGAATTTTAATTGCCGCTTACGGTTTGTATATACGGCGTAAAATTGATGAAACGCCGGTGTTTAAAGGCTGTGAGGATGCCCAGGCATTGGTGCAGACGCCGCTTAAGACAGTGTTCAAGCACTATAAGCGGGAAACGATACTGAGCTTCGGTATTGTAATTGGCTGGACGATTTCGTATTGGATTATCATGGCCTATATGCCAACTTATATTTCCAAGGTATTAAAATTTCCGTTATCTGTCGGACTCTCCTTTAATACGTTCTTAATTATAATTTTTATGATTGCCATTCCGTTTACCGGCATGCTTGCTGATAAAGTGGGGCGAAAGCCGGTCATGATGGGCGCAGCCTTAGGCTTAATTGTTTTGGGCTACCCGGTATTTTATTTGTTAAGCACTACGGAAAGCTCTGTTATGTTTCTTGCAGGATTAGTTGTATTAGCCGTTCTGGAAGCCATGATTTGCGGCGGCGCTACGGTTTACATGACGGAGATATTCCCGACCAACATCCGCTGCAGCGCAATTGCCGTTGGGTATAATATTGCGGTGGCCTGTTTTGGCGGGACAGCGCCGTTTGTTTCGACCTGGCTGATCTCGGTTACCGGCAGTAACCTGGCTCCGACCTACTATTTGATCGCCGGCGCGATGGTCACCTTGCTGGTTTTAGTGCTTTTGGCTGAAGAAACGCATAATAAAGAGCTGGCCTAACCGTGTGACTAAAGTCGTTACTGCAGCTGGTGATGCCGTAAAACAAGGAAGCAACCCTCCTGTTATTAGGAAAGGTTGCTTCCTTGCTTTAGGTGACCACGGCACTGTACCCGGCGGCGCAGTGAACACTACTTTATCCCCCGGCATCGCCTCTTAGGCTGGAAGCCCGCCTGATAAGCGCGGTTTTTGATTTATGCATACCTTCCAATTCGTATATATTGCGATTGTGACGCCAGTATATGATTCTGGGGGGAGGGCGGGTTAACATCATTTTAAGCGGAGGGTTTTTTCCTATAGTACCTTGGCAAAGTATATTTTACGTTTGATGGACGGCCAAAATGGCAAATGGCGGCGTCAGCCCCTCCTAGCAGACCCCTTCCTGTATGCATTATAAGTGCTTCCTTGCCTTTGCCATTTTGTCTCGCCCTAAAACTAACATCTGACATGGTCAAGGCAATAGGTATTGATGTACCGAATTTTTTGCAGGTAGATATTACATTTCCATTACCTACCATTTCTTCGATTGGGAAATAATGTTAAATTATAAGGCGATAAGTAAATATAACTATTTGGAAGATATAAAAAGCCCTTTTTCAGGAGTGTTTTTACTCATTAAAAAAGGGTCAGAGTGATTTGGAGTTTTTTATTACTGACAATGTAAAATTAACCAAGAACGTAGTTCCTTCATCGCTGGTATTGATTTTAATAACGGCATTGTGTCTGTGGGCTATTTGGTAACAGATTGGCAGCCCTAAACCTGTGCCGGTATCTTTGGTAGTAATAAACGGTGTACCCAACTTATCAAGTACATGCGCGGGTATGCCGGAGCCCTGGTCACTGATGGACAAAACAACTTTGGTATCTTCCGCGAAGGTGCGAATAATCAGGTTCCCCCCTGCCGGCATTGCTTCAATACTATTACGTACCAGATTCAGCAGTAGCTGGCGAATTTCATTTTCGTCGAGCAGTAGTCCGGGAATACGGGCAAGTTCAATCTGTGTATATATTTTTGAAGTAGTAGCATCTGCCTGGATTAGGGGGAGCAACGCCTCGATAATATTGTTTAAAGAGCCTATTTTAAAATTCATTGCCTTGTTCTGGGACAAAGAAAGGTATTCCCGGATAATGTTATTGGCTCTGTCTATTTCCTCGATCATTAGTTTGAATTTTTCTTGCTCGGTTTGATATTTTTCTTTTCTTCCCAGAACCTGCAGGTAACCGCGTACAGTAGTCAGCGGATTTCTAATTTCATGCGCGACAGTTGCAGCCATATTACCTACCATATTCATCTTATCAAACCTTGAGGTCATTTGTTCCAGCTTTTTGCGCACCGTGATGTCGCGAATAATACCTTCCAGTGCTATGAGCTGGCCTTTGCCATCATAAATGGGGACACATTTTTGTTCGATCCACAGGGTAGTTTTATCTTTGCAAATCAGGCGCAGTGTTAGTGGCAATTCCACCGAGTGTGGCAGATTACTGATAAAACGGTCAAACAGACAACGATCATCAGGATGTATCAATTTGAGAACTAATTTGTTGTCGGCGTAATATTCTTCCGGGGAGTAACCAGTGACTGACAAGACCGAGGGGGTTATATATTCGAGTTTTGCTTCAGGCAATAGTTGATAATGATAGATTACGTCAATGGCATTCTCGGCTAATAGCCGGTATTGCGTTTCCTTGTTTACCAAATCTGCTCTGGTCTTTTCAAAGTATACTATTAGTGTACCTAGAGCGATGACCATGCGCAATATCCCACCTAATAAGTAACCCCAAGGTGCAAACCATGATCCGGCAACTGAAAAAGGCAGCGCTAAACTGAGTAAACTCCATAGAATGAACGCATAGCCGGTAATTAAGCGGCCAATTGCCGGTAGTGCCAAGTAGCGTATAAAAGTTAAACCTAGCCATAGGATTGCAGCGCAGCAAATAAAGAGAGTGGGGAACAATTTATAAACCACAGATGAGCATAGGACGTTTAACGCAGCATTGAGGAAGAAAATGCCGACAACACCATAAAACCACCATTTACTAAGAGGTTTATTTATAAAGTTGCAAGTACCCCATACAAACAGTAGAGCACTGATTATATTTAGCATTTGATATGTAGTTATGCCTAAGTCGGATTGTTTCCAGGAGAGTAGTCCTGAATCGAAAATCACAAACCGTGAGAGAAGGATGAGCCAGCTTAATGCCCATATACCCATGTAGGGTTCGCGATACAGTACATACAAATATATATAAACAAGAACTATGGAAATCGTGCCAATCGATGATCCAATTACTGATAATTGAATATAATCCATAATTACTCCTGCCGAAAGCTAGTTTATTACACATTTAAAATAATTTGTTCTACAATAATCGCAATATTTCCTGCTTTAGGATGTTTTAGCATTTTTTGTAATAGGTAAATAACCCTGACGAATGTGAAAACGCGCTTACTGGTCTTCCGGAGCAATTGCCGGTTAACTGAACTGCAGAATAAACTTAATTAAAGGGGCAGGGGACCGTTTCCTGAAAGGAATCCGGGCTTGACTGAGCCAATGATCCCGGCCGTGTTTTCTTTAGCATTAACTGTTGAGCAGGTCTGGATAAGATGTGAATGGGGTAACCGTATACTCAAAAGTAATAATTCTGTTATTATTTTTGATAACACGATATGAGGTCCAGGAATGGTAAGGTTATTCCTGAATTTTATATAAGTGAAGCCCAAAAATTATTAAATATAATAAAAATTCGGTTACTGCTGCTAGCGGTAGTCGGAAAATTTAGCATAATCCCACAGTGCAGTATCGATCGCAATATGCTTTATGGTGTTCTCAAATCCGTATCGACGGCAGCTTGTACGGGCTGGAAAATAGATGATTATACTATATTTATTTGTTTTAAAAATCATAGCTCATGCTGGCATAGAATTTGCGAAGATATAGGAGTAAATGTTGACAAAAAAGGATTGCTTTATCTGGCAAAAGCGGGCGCAAACGGAGAACTGAACAAGGGATAAAGTGTTTCCTGGGGTGAATAAGTAAGGGGGCTGAAGTCTGGGTGATGAAAGATTGGAGAATTCATATTTTCGCATTTTTTATTGTTGCTATTTGTGAATGGATCGGCACAAAGAAGGTGTCGGTCGGTCCGGGAGTATTACTATTCCTGCCTTTGCTGTACGCCATGGTGATTGGCGGCATAATCAGCTGGCCTCGTCTTAAATTGATCAAATTGCAGGAAATGAATACCGCCTCCCGGGTATTAAGTCTGATTGCCTTGTTGCTGGTGACAAAACTGGGGGTAATTATTGGACCGCAGGTGGCCAAAGTGGCGCAATCGGGTCTGGCCTTGTCGCTGCAGGAATTGGGGCACTTTTTCGGTACCGTGATTCTGGGGTTGCCTGTTGCCATTTTTTTAGGTCTGGGACGGGAATCGGTAGGCGCTACCTTTTCTATCGACCGGGAGCCCAATATCGCCATTATTGGGGAAAAATACGGGCTGGATTCGCCGGAAGGGCGCGGGGTTATGGCAGTATATATCTGCGGCACCGTTTTTGGCGCGATCTGGCTGGGGTTGTTGGCCGGTTATCTGGCCGCGCTCAAAATTTTCCATCCCTATGCGCTGGCCATGGGAGCCGGTGTTGGTTCAGGCAGTATGATGGCAGCAGCTTCCGGAGCAATTAAAGCGGTATTCCCCGAATACGGCAATGAGATTTTGATGTATGCCGGGGCCAGCAACCTGCTGACTACAGTTATCGGTATCTACTTTTGCTTGTTTGTATCCCTGCCTGTAACCAATTACCTGTATAAGGTGCTGACACCTATTATTGGGCCGAAACAGAAGCAGGAGGTAATTGTGAAATGAAATGGGCGGAAACAGTTGCAATCTTTGCTGTTACTGGTATTATAACAGTAGTTGGTAATACTGTCGGGTATCAACAGCCACTGGCGATGGCTGCTGCCGGCTACCTGTTTTTGCTGGTGATTACTTTACTGGGAATGGTCCTGGCCCGGTACCTGCCTGTTAAGATGCCGATTGTCTTTTGGAGTTCCCTGCTGGCCGTGTTGTCGACATCGCCGATCTCGCCTTGGGCCTCAATCATTATTGAGTATACCAGCAAGCTGGAATTTATGGCTTTAGCTACCCCGATTCTGGCTTACGCCGGTCTGGCTGTAGGCAAGGATTTGCCCTTGTTTAAGAATATGTCCTGGCGGATTATTGTTGTCGCCTTGTTCGTTTATACCGGCACTTTTGTATGCGCCACGATGATTGCCCAGGTTATGCTTAAGGTTGAGGGTTTGATTTAATATAATTTGATATGCAGGCCGGCTGACGGCAGCTGTTGCGGCCTGCGATCGGAAGCGAGGAATGCGCATGAATTCTATTCTGGAACAGGCAACTGCCTTGTCGCCGCAGATGATTGAAATCCGTCGGGACTTGCACCGTTTCCCTGAACTTAGTTTTAAGGAGTACCGCACAACCCGCTATATTGCCGCAATTCTGGCCCAGGCGGGCATTGAAGTGGTGCCCTGGGGCGGCGAAACCGGGGTCGTTGGTTTGCTCAAAGGCGATCAACCGGGGCCGGTGGTTGCTTTGCGGGCCGATATTGACGGTTTGCCGGTGAATGAGGAAAACGACTGCTCTTACCAGTCTCAGCAACCGGGGGTTATGCACGCCTGCGGCCATGACGCCCATACCGCCTGCCTGCTGGGAGCGGCGTTGATCCTGGCCGCGCACCGGTCCAGTCTGGCCGGTACCGTTAAGTTTATTTTTCAGCCGGCCGAGGAAATTAATGCCGGGGCCAGGCTGATGCTGGAACAGGGCGTCCTGAAAAACCCCAATGTTGACGCAATATTCGGCTTGCACAATACGCCTACGCTTCCCGCCGGGCAAATCGGCTGCAAGGAAGGTCCGTTAATGGCGGCTGTCGATACTACCTTTCTGACGATCAAAGGCACCGGCGGCCACG
Organism: Sporomusa termitida; assembly: GCF_007641255.1. Lineage (NCBI taxonomy): Bacteria > Bacillati > Bacillota > Negativicutes > Selenomonadales > Sporomusaceae > Sporomusa > Sporomusa termitida. Next base: position 3,252,713 of record NZ_CP036259.1, on the reverse strand, counting down.
GGGGCATTCCGCAGAAGACAAAAGACCCGATAACGGCAGCTGCCGCCGTCATCCAAGGGTTGCAGACCATTGTCAGCCGCCAGGTCGACCCGCTGGCAGCTGCAGTTATTTCCTTCGGCACCATCCAGGGCGGGAACGCCAATAATGTAATTCCCGAAAAGGTGGAATTGACCGGCACCGTGCGGACTTTTGACGCTGAGCTGCGCCGGGAAATGCCCGGGCGGATGCAGGGGCTGATCAGCGGCATTGCCCAGGCTATGGGCACGGAAGCTGAGTTTGTGTACCGGCAGGATTTGCCGGCTGTTTTCAATCCGCCGGCTCTGGCAGCCTGGTGCCGCCGGCGGCTCGCAGCGGTGGTGGGTGAGACTGGCCTGGTTACGCCAATACCAAGTATGGGGGGCGAGGATTTCGCCCTGTTTCAGGAGCAGGTGCCCGGCGTCTTCTTCTGGCTGGGCGTGGGCAATCCGGGCAAAGGCATAGTTCATCAATGGCACAGCCCCTGTTTCGATATTGATGAGGCCGCACTCCCATACGGGGCGGCCGCGTTAGCTCAGTTGGCCTATGATTATCCGTTGACAAGCCATGAGTAATTGCAACTGCACCACCGCAGTAGACTTGGCCGGAGTAAGCGAAGGGATAAAACACTGTGAATTCCGGTTGGGGCTAGGGTGTAGGCCGGCAGCGTCAGGCAAAAAGCAGATATAATGCTTTTTGCCTTTTTTGCTCAATTTTGTAGAGGGAAAAGCCGCTGAATTCTTGGCTGGGAATTCAAAAGCAGGCACCGGGGCAATCAATGCTGTCATGCGGGGGCTTGCCGAAACGGTCACGAAATTAAATGAATAGCAGCAGCCTGGAGCCGCTATGCGTGGCGGTATGTTGACAACTTTCCCTGCTATGTTATTATAAATATTAAAATAGATGTGGCAAGCAATGACGCTTTTGACAGAAAATGCTGTAAAAGCGTTTTTTTACTGAACAATTATTTGAATATACTGTAAAATATTTATGCGAACCTGCTATTTGCCGAGCGGCGCAGTATTTATAGCAGATGGTGCAGGCAGAGCAGGGGCTGATACCGGAACAAGTATAGTGGCTTACCAGGAGGAGGAAAGTTCATGTTCAAGCTTGGCAATATTCAGGATTCGGTCCAGCAAACGGTGGCTGCGATAGCAGCAGCGATTGGCGTGGAAGTGGCGATCATTGATTCCGATTCGAAACTGATAGCTTCAAGCAGAGGCTATATAGATGCTAAGGTTAACAACTTGGAAATCTATAAACCCCATAAACCTTTTATTGAGGCCGTAATGAAAGAAAAGGTCATTGTTTGCAAAAGTCCGGGGCATTTCCTCTATTGCAAGGGCTGCCGGCTGGAGGGACAGTGCCCGGAAACGGCCGAAGTGCTGTGTGCCATCGAAATGGATGAAAAAATCATCGGCGTTATCAGTATGGTGGCTTTGGATGAGGAGCAGCGCTACCGTTTGTTGGGCAAAATTGACACCCTGCTGGAGTTTATTCACGAAATGGCCCAAATGCTGGTCAGTAAAATCCGGGAAAAGGAATTTATTGACGGGATGAAGCAAGTCAACGGTCTTATTGAAACTACCCTGGATTCGATCAATGACGGAATTATCACCTTTGATGATAAAGGGATAATTACCCATGCCAATGGCGTGGCCTGCCGCCTGTTGAAAATTGATAATGCCCGGTTAATCGGCAGTCATATTGATGAAATTATTGTCGGGAAAAGCATATTGGCCTTTATCCGGGCCGGCAATACCCTGTTGAACCAGGAGTATATTTTTCCGGGTACGGTTGCCATTCATTGCTTAATTTCGATAAAGGCTATTTATAATGAGCAGGCAATTTCCGGTGCGGTGCTGACCCTGAGCGATATTCATAATATCCGGACCGTTGTCAATGAGATGACCGGAATGCAGGGAAATGCAACTTTTGAAGCCATTATCGGCGAGAGTGAGCTTATTATCGATGTGAAGCAGCAGGCACTGAAAATGGCGCAAAGTGATTCCAATATTCTGATCCAGGGAGAAAGTGGTACAGGCAAAGAGGTTTTTGCCCGGGCGATCCACTCAGCCAGTGGCAGAGGGAAAGGATCATTTGTGGGCATTAATTGCGCCGCTATTCCGGAAATGCTATTGGAAAGCGAGCTTTACGGCTATGAGCAGGGAGCTTTTACCGGCGCGAGAAAAGGCGGTAAACCGGGCAAGTTTGAACTGGCTGAAGGAGGAACACTGTTTCTGGATGAGATTGGCGACATGCCGCTTCATCTTCAGGTAAAATTACTGCGGGTTTTACAGGAGCGCTGCCTGGAAAGGGTGGGAGGCACAACTACGATTCATTTAAATATCCGGATTATCGCCGCCACCAACCAGGACCTGGAGGCCAAAGTCCGGGCCGGCGAATTCCGGCGGGATTTATTTTACCGGCTTAATGTAATTCCGATTTTTATCCCTCCCCTGCGTGAGCGAAAACAAGATGTTACCGTGCTCAGCAAATATTTTCTTTTGCATTACAATCAAAAACTGAAAAAGGATATCATTGGTTTTTTACCCGGTGCTTTGGAGGTAATGGGCAGTTACTCCTGGCCCGGTAATGTAAGAGAATTGGAAAATGCCGTTGAGTATGCCGTCAATATTGAAACCGACAGGTATATAAAACCGGCCAGTTTACCTAAACGGCTGTTTCAACAGTCTAATCCTAAACGGACCTTGCGGGATAAAGTGAGACAATTTGAGCTTGGACAAATAAGGGAAGCGTTAAACAATTACGGCTGGGGAATTAGTGGGAAGACAAAAGCAGCGCTGGAGCTGGGAATCAGTGTACCCTCATTATACCGAAAATTAATGGCGATGGATAAAGGCAGTTTCCCCGGTTCTGAAATTGATAAGCGGGTTCGGCCTTATAAATAAAGCACCAAACCTATACCCCTGCCGGGTATAGGTTTTTGTATACGATTTATTAAATATAAGAATCTACTTCTAATAATTAATAAGATCGTTGTCCTATGGGCAGTGCCGTGTAATACCAACAAGTTGAGCTTAGTATGGAACAAATTTTTCTCATAATTGATAAAAAGGACTTTGCGCTTACAACATGGTTTTTTCCGCAAATCGCCAAAGAGTCCGGAACCCTGTACACCGGCGCGTATCCTGGCAGGTGTTTTCCGACTGGCCTGTCGTTGGCATTATACTTGCTATATTATGGGTTCGTAAGCTGCAAAAACATCCTGTTGAAAGGAGTGGGGGCAACATGCTTAGCAAACTGACCGTAGTTGACCGTGAACTTGCCGATCAGCTGCATAACGAACTGATTAGACAGAACATGACCATTGAATTAATTGCATCGGAGAATTTCGTTCCACCGGTCATCCTGGAAGCACAGGGGTCAATACTGACCAATAAATACGCTGAAGGTTATCCCGGCCGGCGCTATCATGCCGGCTGCGAGCACATCGACGTTATTGAAACACTGGCCATTGAACGGGCGAAAACACTATTTGGCGCGGAGTATGCCAACGTCCAGCCACATTCGGGCGTCAATGCCAATCTGGGGGTATATTTTGCTGTGCTCAAACCGGGTGATACCATTCTTGGCATGAGTATTGACCATGGCGGCCACCTTTCACACGGCACAAAAATGAGTATCTCCGGCCGTTTTTACAAGTCTTTTGCCTATGGTGTAACCCAAGATACCGAAGTCATTGATTATGACCAGGTACGCTCGCTGGCCAAACAGCATTCACCGCAGCTGATTGTGGCCGGGGCCAGCGCCTATTCCCGCCAGATCGATTATGCTGCCTTCCGGAACATCGCCGATGAAGTGGGCGCCTATTTGCTTGTTGATATGGCCCATATCGCCGGTCTGGTAGCAGCCAAGCTGCTGCCCAGCCCGGTGCCGTATGCCGACTTTGTTACTTTTACCACCACCAAAACGATGCGCGGCGCCAGAGGGGGGATGATTGTCGCCCGCCAGGAATTTGGCGACAAGATTGATAAAGCTCTCTTTCCCGGCATTCAGGGCGGACATATTTTGCAGGCTGTAGCCGCAAAAGCTCTATGCTTTAAACTGGCTATGACTGATGATTTTATTGCTTACCAACAACAGATAGTGAAAAATAGCCAGCTACTGTGCCGTACGTTGCAGAAAAGTGGCTTCCGTATCGTTGCCGGCGGCACCGACAACCACCTATTCCTGGTAGATCTGGAAGGAATGCTGACAGGCAAGGCCGCGGAGGAACGCTTAGCCGCAATTGGCATTATGGTTAATAAAAACCTGATTCCTTACGATTCGCGTCCGCCGGTGCATGCCAGTGGCATCCGGCTTGGTACGGCAGCCATGACCGCTCGCGGCAGTAAAGAAGATGCCATGGAGGAAATAGGGAATATCATAGCGCGCGTTTTGACCAACGGCCAGGATGAATCGGTGCTTGCGGATGCTAAGAACCGCGTCCGGGAGTTTTGCCTGCACTACCCGTTATATCTCACAACGACCGAACTAAGAGCTGCAGTAGGGGATTAAGCTGTAAAAGCCACGGGGCCTGGGGCAAGGGGCGGGAGGGCAGGCTGAAGGTGTCAGTATGGGCTGAGGTAGATTTAGCGGTTATTAAACCAATGCTGTGGCCAGAGCGGTTATAAATGAATGACTGGAATAACCCAGACAGAGTAAAGAGGAATGATGTTACTTTACTTTGTCTGTTTATTTATGGGAGTATTTTCAGCTATAATAAGATACAGGGCGTTGATAGGTGAAGCTTGCCTTGATGACAGGAAAGAGGGCAGATACAGGAGGCCGGAAGGTGATTTGCTTATGATTTGTGATGTTGCGTTTTTTACAACCAATAAAGTACCTTTACGTTACTCTAACCATATTCCGGAAATAACACTAGCTTATGAAACCTATGGGGAACTGAATCCGGCTAAAGACAATGCACTATTAGTGATTCATGGTTTTTCATCCGGCTCCCACGTTGCCGCCCATAATACTGCTGATGTGACAGGGTGGTGGGAATGGGCAGTTGGGCCGGGCAAGCCTTTGGATACGAACCGATATTTTATTGTTTGTGCCAATAATTTCGGCGGCTGTTTTGGCAGTACCGGGCCGGTATTTCCACCGCCTGCTATTGCCGACATCGTGTTTTGTCAGCAACAGTTGCAAGCCGAACTGGGAATTGATCGATGGTACGCTGTCATTGGTGGATCGCTTGGCGGTATGGCGGTACTTGAGTGGCTTGTTTCCTATCCGGAAAAGATTCAGCGGGCTGTGTGCCTTAATGCCGGTGCTAAATTATCGTTTATTGGACAAGGACTTTTGGATATTCAAGAAGAGATAATCAGAGCAATGCCAGACAACGGCTTAAAACTGGCCCGGCGTTTGGCTAATCTTTCTTATGTCGGTGAAGAATTTTTTACATATCAGCAGAGCACCAATCCTGATTGGCAGCTGGGTTGCTTTTTAAAAGCAGAGGAAGATATGTTTGCCTCCGGATTTAATTGTGATAGTTACCTGGGTTTCTTGCAGGCGATGCGGCGGTATGAGTTAAAGCTTCGCAATTCACCACTGGCTGCGTGTTCCTTTAAACCTAGCGTATTTCTGGCTGGGTGCGTGGAAGATATCTTGTTTCCGGTTGGGATTATTGAAGAAACAAATTTGCAGCTTGGCCCGTTCGCCGCAATAAACAAAATAATTGTGAACTCGAAGTATGGGCATGATGCTTTTTTAATGGATGAATTGCTTTATAGTAGAATTCTTAGGAGTTTTCTCTCTTAAATTAAATATTGAGCGACAAAAGGGACGGCGGGTTGTGTCTTACAACCCACCGTCCCTTGGTGCTAAAATCCCGTTAAATTCTACAACAGGAAATCTGTCGATAAAAATTTTGATTTATCCCCTTTAACAATATCGGTAATTAATTGCTTATTGGCCGGTGTCATTTTTGCGGCCACCATCGTCCGGATCGAGAATACCCGCAGCGCGTCGGTGACAGATAATGTGCCTTCGGCTGAATCCTTTCTGCCGGTAAAGGGGAACCGGTCCGGGCCACGCTGGCACTGACTGTTGATGTTTACCCGGCAGACCTGATTAACCAGCGGGTCAATGAGGCTGGCCATCAGATCGGCATCGGTGCCGAAGAGGCTGACCTGCTGGCCGTAATTGGAGTCGATAATATACTGTATAGGTTCACGGATATCATCATAACCGGCAATCGGTACCACCGGTCCGAACTGTTCTTCGCTGTATACCCGCATTTTTTCATTCACCGGATATAATACCGCCGGCTTGAACAGCGAGCCGGCACTGGTCCCGCCGTCCGGATTGATTACTGTTGCCCCATGCTTAACGGCATCTTCAATAAGTTCTTGCAGATACCTGCTTTTATTCGGTTCAGGCAGCGGCGTAATTTTGACCCCCGGTTCCCACGGCATACCGAGCTTGAGGCTGCTGACTTTGCCGGCGAAGCGCTTAATGAATTCGTCAATAATCCGGTTATGGACAAACAGGATTTTTAGCGCTGTACAACGCTGGCCGTTATAGGCGAGTGAGCCGGCCAGCGTTTCCTCCACGACCTGGTCCAGGGCCGCGTCGGCCAGGACAATGGCGGCGTTTTTGGCCTCCAGTCCCAGAACACTGCGCAACCGGTGCGGTTTGGGGTGCTGCTGTTTCAGGGTAACGGCCACCGTGCTTGAGCCGATAAAGGCCAGCGTGTTGATTTTTCCTGAACGCATGATCGGTCCAACCACTTTTTGTCCGGACCCGTATACGGTATTGACAACCCCGGGCGGAAAAGCAGCCCGGAAGGCCTCCAGCAGTGGCGAATGCAGCAATACTCCCAGCTTGGGCGGTTTGAAAACCACGGTATTGCCCATAACCAGGGCCGGGATCAGTGTCGTAAAGGTCTCGTTCAATGGATAATTATAGGGTCCCATGCATAATACCACGCCCAGCGGGGCGCGCCTGATCTGGGCCAGAATGCCTTCTTCGATGGTAAAGCGGGAAGACTCCCGGTCCAGGACCTTGAGTGCCTCCAGGGTATCGCGGATGTATTCTACCGTCCGGTCAAATTCTTTTTCCGAGTCTGCCAGTGTTTTCCCGATCTCCCACATGAGCAGTTTTACAACCTCTTCCCGCTTCGCAATCATATTGCGGGTAAAAAGCTCCATGTGGCGGATTCTTTTTTCCACAGACATCGTAGGCCATAGCCCGCCGCCATTATCGTAGGCTCTTTCCGCAGCGTCCAGGGCCGCCAGGGCTTCCTGCTCAGTCAGGACAGGATAACAGCCAAGCACGACCGGCTGAAGAGTTCCCTCTCTCAGTACCTGTATCGGTGAGACTACTTGCTGGCACGGTCCTTCCCACCGTCTGATCTCGCCATTAATCAAGTACTCTTGCTGCTGGATAGGCTGCTTAATCCGGTATTGCTCAGGGATATCGGTTTCGCAGGGAAAAAAACTGTTAACTAGTTTGTTCTGCCCCAAAATTTCACACTCCTTAAAATGATAATTGTCTATATTGATTAAGTACTTCGATTATAGTTTCCACTTTCCTCCAACTTATAAGGCGGGATAAGGTAAAGCTGGCCGGTTATTTCAGAATAAGGCCATCTCCAACATAAAGATCGGCAACAATAAAGCCTATCATGTTGCTGGCCGGGTTGTTTGGCTTCGAGCTTCCTTGGGGGAATAAAAATAACCCGTTGACTGTAACCCTGGCGAATGTGACAACGCGCTTAATGGTCTGTTGGAGCAATTTGCCGGTTACGCTGAACTGCAGATTACCCTTAATTAAAGAGGCAGAGGACAGCGCTCTGCCCCTTGTTTCGTTATTTCCCTGGCAGTCTGAAGCGCCGATGAAATGACTCATGAGAACCGTCCCCTTGAGTCAAATATTAGTTGGGCGGTTGGGCCTGTTGGCGCAAGGGTGAGTACGATGTAGGAAAACCATCTTTCCTGGCGTTTGGTGGTGAGGGAACCCGGATTCAGCATGAGGATTTTGCTGCGGGTGAATATGCAGGGCTGATGGCTGTGGCCGAAGATGATAATATCTACCTGTTCGCCGGCAAAGGCCCGGAACGCCCTGGCCGGCGTCGTGCCGCCTGGTCCGTGCCCGTGATACAGACCAACCTGGTAGGACCCCAGTGTCAGCACCTGCTTCTCGGGCAGCAAAAGCTTTATTGCCTCCGGGTCGGCGTTGCCCGCGGCGCCGAAGAAAGGCCCCTGGCTTTGCAGAAATGTCAGGACAGAGCTGCCGGTATAGTCACCGGCATGGATAATCACCCCGGCGTCAGTATGCTTGCTGGTCAGCCAGGCCAGCTTCTCCGGGGCTTTGAGATGGGTGTCGGCAATAACGATTGCTTTCATGGAACCTCCTGCAGCGATTGCTGATCTTGAAAAATTATGAATCCCTTATTACTATATCCAAAAGCTGTACTGGCTTATTTAAAGCCGGCAGGGGGGCGGTTACCCCGCGGTTGGGGGAAACCCATTCCTGAAAGCTGACAGAGGGTAAGCAGTCCGGAGGACACTCCTCCGGCTGCTCACCCTCTGTTGCCTTTTTGTGTGTTGCTGCCGCCTGGCCTTAGCCGGCAAAGATCTGATACACAATAAAAGCCAGTAATAGAATGCCGCTGGCTGCCAGGATAACCTGTCGGGGCGGGAGTGATTGTTCCGGCTTTCCCCCGCCTGGTCCCCGTGCCCGGTTTCTTTACTGTTGGCAGCTGCCGGCCGTTTGTCCATTGGGACCCGGACAAGCGGCTTGCCACAGTTTGGGCAGAGCTGGGCTGTGTCCGGGCATTCATATCCACAATACAGGCATGTAATCATAGCGGCTCCTTCCGGTGATTAGATTTTTCCAGGTGTTTTTCGAAGCAAACGGACTGCGGTTTATTAATGTAAATTCCATAGTTAGGCCGGTGATAACCGCTGCTCTCACAGCAGGCGCCAGTGCCTCAGTTGACACGCGCAGGCACTGGGGCGCTAGGGTATGGGTTTTGTCATTTCGGTAAAGCGCATACCGTCAACCGTTTGTTCATGACCGCTGGCAATGAAGCCCAGCTTTTGATAGACGGGAACGGCAAAAGGGGAAGAGCGGACGCTGATTTCATTGAGGGCCGGGTTTTCCCGGCGGCATATGCTGATCGCTGCCTGGAGCAGTCGTTTCGCAACGCCCCGGTTATGCCATTCTGCCGCTGTGAATAGCAGCGTAATATGACGGTAATGCCAAATTTCTATGACGCCAATGATTTGTCGCTCCTGCCGGGCAACCAGCATAAAGGCATAATCGGTAAAGCCTTGCTGCCTGCGTTCCCGGGTGATAAAATCCTTAAAGGCCTGTATCCCCTGTTCGGAATAGCCAGGGCCAACAAAGCGGTCAAAGGTTGCATTGATTAAGGTGAGGGCGCTGCCGGCTTCCTCAGGGGTAATCTCGCCGATTGTATAGTCTTTCATTGGTAACCTCCTGCATGCACGCCAATTAAAATTTGCTTAGCAGCCGCCCAAAACTACTACATACAAGCATCAGCCAAAAAACAATTATAATGCTCAATTGTTAAAATAAAACAATTATATTATACCCTATCTGACGGCTAAGGTAAATCAGTCAGCGGCCGCGCTTTTTGTATTGCCAAAATTATTTTGTGCTTGCATTCTATCTATTCGGGATAGTCGTTTTTGGTCGGATTAACAAATCTCTTTGCCCGGCACCGCCGCCGTGGCCGGCAGGGACGAGCGGTCTGTCGGGCTTAACGGCCAGCCAGGCGACGATGCCGATCACGGCCAGGGCGGCGGTGAAGGTAATGGCCATCTGCCAGCCATAGGTGGTAGCTAGCCAGGCGGTCAGGGTCGGGGCGGTTACCCCGCCGATATTGCCCCAGAAATTCATCCAGCCGGTGACAGAACCGGAGAATTTGCCGCCAATGTCGATACAGGCAGCCCAGCCGGCGTTGAAGGTAAAGCCAAGTGAACCCAGGGACAGTGTCAGCCAGAAGACGTTCCACCAGGGATCGGCCGTGACGGCGCCGAGGTAAAGGGCGGCACAGCAAATGGTCAGGCCGGTTATGCCGAACAGGGTCCGGACTTTGTGATTGGACAGGCCGGCACCAATCAGCCTGTCACTGATAAAGCCGGTAGCCAGGGTCACCAGGCACAGGGCCGCCCAGGGGAAGGAAGCGGCAATGCCCATACTGGTCAGGGTGAAATTGCGGGCTTCCATGAGATACATCGGCAGCCAGGCGAGGAAGACATACATGATATAGTCGGTGATAAAGAACTGAATCCCGACGGCCCAAAACTGGGAGGAGTACATAAAATCACGCCAGGGAGCCAGTTCCTTGGCAGTATTTGGCGGCCGGCCGGCTTCGATATGGTCCGCTTCCGCGGTTGACACATATTTATTGTCACGGGGCGATTCGGTGGCAAACCAGTACCAGGCCAAGGCCAGGACAAGGCCGGCGGCGCCGAAAAGGATAAATACCGAACGCCAGCCGAAGGCCAGCATCAGGGCCACAGTAACGGCCGGACCAAAAACGGGGCCGATAAACATACCACTCAGAAACAGAGCTGAGCCCCGGCCGCGCTCGCCAGGGTTAAACCAGCGGTAGATAAAGCGGCCGAAGGACGGGGCCAGCGGACCCTCGCCAATACCAAACAAGGCCCGCATGGCGGCAAACATGGTAAAGTTGCTGCAGATGGCGGTTAAGGCGGTGAAGACCGACCAGAAAGAGGCGGCAAAGGTGATGGTTTTGCGGTAGCCGAACAGCTCGGCCATAATGCCGCCCGGGATTTGCATCAGGGCATAGCCCAGAAAAAAAGCGGTTTGCAGTAAGCCCATGTCAATTTTGCTAAAGCCGAATTCCTGCATGATGGCCGGGGCGGCGACCGACAGATTGACGCGGTCCATGTAGGAGAGAAAACTGATCAGGAACATCAGGGCTGCTAAGGCCCAGCGGAACTGGGAAGACTTTGGCTCCATAATAAAAAAACCTCCTGTGAATAATAGTGGCACGCTGCTGTACTTCCGGGCCTGATGCGCGGGGGCGCGCGTGGCTGGCGGCGAAAATAAAAAACCTCCTGCCCCTATAAAGGGGCAAGAGGTTAACTCTCGCGATACCACCCTTGTTATATCTATAAAACATAAAAACATATAGATACATCTCATCAGGTCCAACAACCCTAGCAATATAACGGTTGCACTCATAGCGAGCTGATACCGGCGCCGCCTACTCAACGTTCAGCGTTGCAGTTCAGGAATGACGATTGTGCCGTTCTGTTACCGGTTCGCACCTGCCACCGGCTCTCTGAAACATACTACACACAATTAGTTCCTTCATCACTTTTCATTAACATTATGTAGTTTTGGGTGAGGAAACAATGTAACACTGTAAATCTATGTACAGTATATACAGGAATTGTTCCTGCTGTCAATGATAATTTCACCTGTCAGGTTACCACAACAATACCCGAGTCGGTAACCATGTAGCCTTTTTGCCGGTCGGCTTCATGGTTATAGCCGATTTCCTCGCCATCGGCAATTTTTATCTGGGCATCAATGATTGCTTTTTTGACTTTGACATGGCGGCCAATCTCAACATTGTCAAACAGGATTGAATCCTCGACCAGGCTGTAACTGTTGATTTTGCAGCATGGTCCCAGGATCGACCGGCGTACGGTGCTGCCGCTGATGATGCAGCCGCCGCAGGTATAGGAGTTGAGGCTCTGGCCGCGGCGGCCGTCCTCATCGAACACGGTTTTGGAGGGCGGATAATTGCCCTGGTTAGTGATGATCGGCCACCGGTAGTTGTAGAGGTTGAGCTGCGGCACCACATTAATCAGATCCATATTGGCCTCATAATAGGAATCGATGGTCCCCACATCTTTCCAGTAGCCTTTTTCCCCCGGCCCCATCCGGGGCAGCAGGTTATCCATAAAATTATAGGCAAGGATCCGGTTGCCGGTTTCGATCATCATCGGAATGACATGTTTGCCGAAATCAAGATCGGCATGGTATTGCCGGCCGGCTTTCAGTACCTCAATGAGCTTTTGGGTGGAGAAAATATAATTGCCCATTGAGGCAAAACAAGTCGGGCGGTCAGGAATAGTAACCGGTTCCCGGGGTTTTTCGGTAAAGGCGGTGACCTGGTAGTTGTCATCGACTGTGAAGATGCCAAACCGTGTTGCTTCCGCCGGTGATACCTCCAGCGCCGCCAGGGTCATATCGGCTTTATTGATAATATGGTAGCTGATCATCTGGCCGATGTCCATTTTGTATACATGATCGCCGCTAAAAATGGCAATATAATCGGCATCAGTCGACTCCAGGACTCTCATAAGCTGAAAGATAGCGTCAGCCGTACCCTTAAACCATTCTTCCCCTATATTGGTGGTCTCCGGTGAAATCGTGTCATAAAACTCGCCTAGTCCGGCCCATTTGGCCCAGGAGTCTTGAATGTGTTTGTTTAAGGAGTAAGCCCGGTACTGGGTTAGAATGTATACCCTTTTGATTCCGGAATTAAACAGGTTACTCAGGACAAAATCAATAATTTTGTATTTGCCGCCAAAAGGAACATAGGGTTTGGGTCTGTTTTCGGTGATCGGACTCAGCCGTTCACCTTTGCCGCCTGCCAATACCATAGCGATCGTATTACCCGCAAAGTTACTTATTGCCGAAGTATACATTATTCTCCCTCCTTATTCGTTGTCAATGAAAAAGTCTGCTGGGAAAATGGAATGTAAGACAGGTCTTTGCATTTAATTATTCTAATAATAGAGATAAAATTCCTACTTTTATTTGGAAATATTTATATTTATTGTTAATATAAATATTTTAAAATAATAATAATTATTTATTGACATTTATTACTATGAGAGTTAAAATTATCTTAACATCAAGATAATTAATACATAAAATTACCGGGAGGTGAAGCGCGCCTGAGAAGTGATGAACAGACGCTGGCACTAAATTTATTTACGGTTCTGGCCCGGACTCATAATACCCTGATGGAGATCGACCGGCGTGATATCAGGCAATATGGCCTGAATCAGACAGAATTTGCCGTATTGGAACTTTTGTATCACCGGGATTCATACCCGCTGCAGCAGATCGGGGAAAAAATCCTTATTACCAGCGGCAGTATCACTTATGTGATTAACAAGCTTGAGCAGAAAGGCTTGCTGGCGCGTATACCCTGTGCAGGGGACCGGCGGGTGATTTATGCCACCCTGACAGAGCCGGGGCGCCGGCTGATTACCGAGATTTTCCCCCGTCATGCCCGCACGCTGACGCAGGCTTTTCGGGGCCTGACACCAGCCGAGATGGAGCAGGTGATTGCTTTGCTTAAGAAGCTTGGGTTATATGGACACCAGACGCGAGCAGTACATGGGGCGGAGGTGTCATTTATAAACAGTTTAAGAGGAGGTAAGGATGATGATGCTAAGTAATTGGGACAGGCACAGGGATATTGGGATCTTGATATTGCGGGTGGGGATTGGCTTAATGTTTGTTTTTCATGGCTGGCCGAAAATCTCCGGCGGTGTAGAAACCTGGAATAAGCTTGGTCTGGCGATGCAACACCTGGGCTTAGGTTTTGCGCCTGTATTCTGGGGCTTCCTGGCAGCCGCTGCCGAATTTTTCGGCGGTATGCTTATTGCTGCCGGCTTGCTGACCCGCCTGGCGGCTATGGCCTTGGCCTTCAATATGTTTGTGGCCGTTGTGCTTAAGTTTAGTACCGGCGCCGGCCTGAGCGGGGCTTCCCATGCCCTGGAAGTGGGGATCGTCTTTTTAAGCCTGATATTTATCGGCCCCGGCCGGTATAGTGTAGACTGGCTGTGCCAGAATAAGGATATGCCGAAATTAAACCAGACCAGGTAGAGAGGGTGAGCACAATTAATACTGTCAGGACAATACGCCGGCTTGTGGCCGGTACTGCTCAGGTTGACGGGGCAGGAGTGAGGCTGGTGCGGGTGATTGGCCGCGCCGATACCCGGGAGTTTGATCCGTTTCTGATGCTGGATGCCTTTGACTCCCGCAATCCTGACGACTATATCCGGGGGTTTCCCTGGCATCCGCACCGGGGCATTGAAACCGTGACCTATCTGATCAGCGGTGACATTGAACATAGTGACAGTCTGGGCAATAAGGGCAGTATTCTGGATGGCTGCTGCCAGTGGATGACCGCCGGCAGCGGCATTCTCCACCAGGAAATGCCCCAGGCCTCAGAGCGGATGCTGGGGGTTCAGCTGTGGCTGAACCTGCCCCGCCGCGACAAGATGACCCGGCCGCAGTATCGTGACATTTCCGCAGCGATGATCCCGTGCGTACAGGAGCCGGGGGCGGTTGTACGGGTGATTGCCGGCCGTTATGGCCGGACAACCGGTGCGACCCAGGGCGATTATGTAAAAACACTGTTTCTGGATGTTGAGCTGGAACCGGGCCGCGAGTGGCAGCTGCCAACAGCCCGGGAGGCCACACTGTTTATCTATCTTGTGGCCGGGGCCGGCTATTTTGCCGGTGACAGGCACCAGGTGATCGGCAGCCATCAGGCCGTGCTGTTTGACGAGGGCGACAGGTTTGTTGCCCACGCGGCCGGGCAGGGAGTTCGATTTCTCCTGTTTGCCGGCCAACCGCTGCAGGAACCGGTAGCCTGGGGCGGGCCAATTGTTATGAACACGCGCGAGGAATTGCAGCAGGCTTTTCAAGAGATTGAAGACGGGACGTTTATCGGCAAATAATGCATTGTTTGAAGCAAGCAATCACCGGCAAGGGGGGATTGCTTGCTCGCTTTGTTGTACCAGCATTAACGCCATTGTGCCGGCGCGCTTTTAACAACAAGCATAAAAACCGTATCAGCTTTGGGCCTGATACGGTTTTTATGCTTGTTGGCTATAGAATAAGGGGGGAATCACGGCAAAAATAGATTACGTACGCCACTATTTTTTGGTACGGTTTTGCTTTACGGGCCGCCGGTGTAAATGCGGTTTGCCAAATAAGAGTGTCCGGTGCTTTGCTTTTAATTTATTAATGATTATGCCGTCGTTGCTGCGAAGCGCTTTCCTGGTTTTATCCAGGGTATCTGCGAGGCAGCAGGCATATTTGATATATTGCTGCAGTTGCTCGCGCATTTGGCGCAGCCTGGGAAGCCGGGGGGCCAGTTCAATTTCCTGTAAACTGACTATCTGCCGGAAAATATAAAACTTCCACATTTCGACGGCAATAATGACAGGCAGGACAACGAGCATTAATGACGTTATAATTTTTAATGTTAAAGGACTGGCGGCAGAATTATAAATATCGAGGCTCCAGCGGGGGTCAAGGCTGGATACGATGATGCGGGGGTACAAGCCGGTGAAGAGCGAGACGGTCTGGGTGATCAGCGCCAGGCCGCTGAGACCCAGACTGGGGCGATATTGCTCCCGGCGCAGATAGTGGCCGCTGAAAAACAGGCATATAAGCGTTGTTACAGCCAGTATAAAGACCAGACCCTTATGACCTGCCGTTGTAGCGGTGACCGTGAAGATGGCCTGACAAACAACTGCCGGCAGGGTATATTTGACGGTAGCCAGGCTTGCTTGCTGCATACGCCGGGCCAGGCTGGATTCCAATTTCACAGCAAGATAGATTGCTCCCTGGGATAAAAACAAGAGAACATAGGTGAGACCGCTTAACAGGGAATGCATGCTAATTAAAGCCAAGAAGCCGCCGCTGTATTGCTTATCCCCGGCAATGGGTAATCCGCTCAGCATACTGCCTAGCGCAATCCCCCATAGCAGCGCCGGCACCAGGCTGCCCAGAAAAACCGACCAGTAACAAAAGCTGCGCCAGGCCGGATGATCCTCTTTATTGTGGAGTTCAATCGCCAGACCTCTGAGCAGCAGGGCCGCAAGAACAATAAACAGAGCGAGATATAACCCGCTGAACAGGGTGGCGTACACGTGGGGAAAGCCGGCAAATAATACCCCGGCCGCCACAATGAGCCAAACCTGATTGCCCTCCCATACCGGAGCAATTGTTTGGATAAGCGCCTGCCGTTCGATATCATTCTTACCGGCCCACAGCAGCATGCCGACCCCGAAATCGAGGCCGTCTAATAGCAGAAAGCCGGTAAACAAGAGGCAGAATAAGAGGAAGCAAAGAGTATTTAGATCCATGCAGCACCTTTTTAAAAAAAGTTTTTTATGATTATGCTTCAGGCCCGGCGATAATGACTTTGCGCATGAAGTATAAGGCTGCCGCGGTCATGATCAGATAAATTACCGTATACCCGGTCAGTGAGATGCCGATGTTTACCAGGGGGACAACTTTCGAAATCCCCTGTTCTGTCCGGAGCAGGGTATACACGATCCAGGGCTGCCGGCCGACTTCGGTAATAATCCAGCCGGCGGTATGGGCGATATAGGGTAAAGGGATACTCCACATAATAGTACGGAGCAGGAAGGGGCTTGCCTCCAGCCTTTGTGTCCGCCAGTACCAATATACTACCAGCAGCAGCACCACCAGGTACATGCTGATAACAAGCATAATCCGGAAACTCCAGAATAACAGAGCGACCGGCGGTATATACTCCCCGGGGCCATAAGCGGCTGTAAAGCCGGCCTGCAGGTCTTTTATACCCTGGACCTGCGTAGCTGCGTGGTTGCCAGCCATTATGGACAACAGGCCCGGCACTGATATCTCAAACGAATTCCTGCTGTTGGGCTTGTCGATCAGGGCCACAACCGTGAAGGGAGCCTGGTCGGAGGTCTCCCATAAAGCCTCCATCGCCGCAAGCTTCATCGGCTGGGCTTTTCCCAGATACTGCGTATAAACATGGCCTGTGCCAATGACCAGAGCAGTGGCAATGGCCGCACAGAGGAAGCCCATTTTAAAGGAAATTCTAAACAAACCGGTATACCGTTTGTGTAACAGATAGTAGGAACTGACCGCCATCATAAAGAACCCGGCGGTCATCACTCCGGCCAGCACTGTGTGAGGATACTGATAGAAAACATAAGGGTTGGTGATGACGGCAATAAAGTCAAGCAGCTCCAAACGCTCACCGGCCAGTATATACCCTGCAGGGTGCTGCATAAAGGCGTTGGCTGTAAGAATCCAGAAAGCAGAAATATTGGCGGCCACAGCCACCAGCCAGATGGCGGCCAAGTGAAGCCGCTTGGGCAGCTGGTCCCAGCCATAGACCCAGAGGCCGATGAAGGTGGATTCCACAAAAAAGGCCGTCAGCGTTTCGATGGCTAAAGGCACACCAAATATATCGCCCACAAACCGGGAATATTCGGACCAGTTCATACCAAATTCAAATTCCTGAATAATACCGGTGAGGATACCTACTGCATAATTGATCAGAAAAAGCTTGCCCCAGAATTTGGCCAGTACTTTATAGTTGTTGTTGCCGGAGCGGACGTACATAGTTTCCAGCAGGGCAATCAGCAAGACTAAGCCGAGGGTGAGTGATAAAAACCAGAAGTGATATGTCAATGTTGTCGAGAATTGCAATCGTGCTAACAGTAGCTTATCCATTCGTATCCTCATAACCGCTGCAATCGTGGTTATGTTAGTATCTCCTGTTTCGGAGAAGGTTAGTCCCGGGAAAAGGGGGCGGATACTAATCCATTGCGGCAATATTTATATTGACGCCGGCGTCTGGAATCTGTAGAATAATAGTTAGTCGGCAAATAGTTAGTCATAAAACTGTTGGGAGGAATTGCCATGGAATACAATCCAGATGGGCTGAAATGGCTGTTCCGGGCCTTTGACCGGATGCACCACAATTGCCTGAAGGCTGAATTGAAAAAACGGGGGCTGCGGGCAGCAAGCCACCCGGTGATTTTATTTGCATTGAAGCACGAAATAAAAGATATGCTGGCATCCCAGAAGGAGATTGCCGATGCAATCGGGATCAGCCCGCCGACTGCGGCCATTTCAATTAAGCGGATGGAAAAAGCCGGACTGCTTTACAAAATCCCGGATAAACAGGATACCCGGCGGAAGCTGATCACGCTTACGGCAACAGGAATACAGCTTATCAACGAGTGTGAGCTGGCATTTGAAAAAGTAGACCAGGGTATGCTCACCGGCTTTACAGCGGCTGAAATTGAGCAATTAAAAATGTTTTACCTCCGGATGATTAATAATCTTGAGGTTATGGGTGCCCAGCCGCCGGCCCAGTTAAAAAGGAGCATGCCGCATGCAAACTGCTAACGATACAGACCCTAGGCAGCAAGGTGGGCAGCCGCAGCGCTATCTTGGCAACAAAGGACTTGTTGCTCTGTTAGGGTTGCTTAGCGCTTTTGTACCGCTTTCAACCGACATTTATCTGCCGGCGTTGCCTACTATTGCTCATTACTTCCAGGCGCATCAGTCGCTTGCCAACCTGACCTTACTCCTGTTTTTCATTTTTTTCGGTATCGGTACTTTATTCTGGGGGCCTATGAGCGATAAGTACGGACGGAAGCCGGTGCTGCTGACCGGTCTTATTATTTATACGGCGGCAAGTGTTTTTTGTGCTGTTTCGTTGACGATAAACCAGCTGATTTTGTCCCGGGCCTTGCAGGCCCTGGGCGGGAGTGCCGCCACTGCAGTCGCGACTGCAGTCGTGAAGGATGTTTACCGTGGCCGCAAACGCGAAGCTGTTTTGGGGCTGGTGCAGTCGATGGTGGTGATTTGCCCGGCTGTTGCCCCTGTTATCGGTGCATTTTTATTGATGTTTACCTCCTGGCAAGGCGTTTTCCTGGTGCAGGCAGCCATCGGGCTGGTGGCGGTGGCCGGTACGTTTGCTTTACAGGAAACGCTGGCTGAAAAAAGCGCCGGTACGGTGCTCCACACGATCGGCAGACTGGGGGCGGTACTCAAAAATCCCCGGTTTACCTCTCTCTTGATTACTTTTTCGCTGCTCGGGATAGCTTCCTTGTCCTTTATTGCCGGCTCGACCTATATCTATCAAAATTCGTTTGGCCTTAGTAGTCAGGCGTACAGCTACTACTTTGCCTTCAATGCCATCGGCATGCTGCTTGGCCCCTTGCTGTACTTGCGTTTGTCTATGTATTTCCGGCGGAATATGATTATTAACTCAGGGTTTGTCGTTCTGATCCTTAGTGGCCTGCTGATGTGTCTCTTTGGTGATTACAGTCCGTGGTTATTTGCCGTTGTTTTATTGCCGGCAACGATTATCACCAGCGCTTTGCGCCCGCCAAGTACTTATCTGATGATGGAACAACAAAACGGCGACACCGGCTCAGTGTCGTCGCTAATTAATTGTTTTGGTATTGCCCTCGGAAGTATCGGGATATTGATTGTTTCTTTTGACTGGAGTAATTTGATGGCTGTTGTTGGGGCCTTGCACCTCATTCTTGGCCTGGTATGCGGCGGGGTCTGGCTATACATCTCGCGGCAGGATTTTTTAAACCAGGCTTGTGAAGAGGCCGGGGAAGAAGAAGGAAAAGCGTTGATTGCCAATGATTAGTATACAGAATAAGGAAGCAACCCTCCTGAGCCAGGCCAGGTTGCTTCCTTGTTTTGCTGAAAGTCAATACGGGGGTTCGTGCCTTAAAGCGCCGGCTGCCCGGTGCCAATCTCGGCCACGCTTTTGGTTGCGAACCTGACGCCCAGCGCGTAGGCTTTTTCACAGTCCTGGGGGAATATCTCCTCACGGCGTTTCGCCTTGGCGGCTGCATCAAATGCTGTTACCACATACTTATCATAATCGCTAAACTGGTAAGTATCTGTGACATACAACGATTCGATAGCGCCGAAAGTTCTGGCAAAAGCTTTTTCCGTTGTCGAGAGAATAAGATCATAGCCCCATTCGTGTACCATGTCGTGGGTGATATTCATTGTGTAAATAAAACCTACCGGTTTTTTCTGTTCAATAAGGGATGAGTAATTCTTATCATAGACCAGATACTGAAAGGCCATGCGTTCCATGAGTGATCGCATCTCGCCGGTGACATTGCCCAGGTAAATCGGCGATCCGAGGAAAACGGCATCCGCCTTGGCGATTTTTGCCAGCACTGGCGTCAGATCATCCTGATAGGCACAGCGGCCATAGCTTTTCCCGCCTTTTAATTTACAGGCAAAACAACTGACACATCCCTTGTAGTTAAGATCATACAGATGGATGAGCTCAGTGGCAGCGCCCTGAGCGGCTGCTCCCGCCAGCGCCTTGTTCAACAGTGTTGCCGTGTTCCAGCTTTTTCTGGGGCTGCCGTTGATCGCTAACACATTCATTGAAAATTCCTCCTTTAGTATTTGAACGTGACTTCCTGATATGTATTATATATTGTTATAAGACAGGAGTTAAGTATGAACATATTTGTTATATACTAACCTTAAAGTAAGTAAAGGGGGTTGTTTTTATGAATGATTTGAACAAGAAGACGGAAAATATCCAAGCGGAGCCTAAATTTTACTGATACGTTTTTACAGCTGGAATTTAACTGAATAATGGCAATAATGGAAATTAGGTGCCGTTATTGCCATTAACCGGTAATTGCCGGGTGTTATTGCCGGGAGTATACTGACGGTGGGAGGTGGCAGTATGCTCCAAATCCAAGCGGTGACTGACGGCCTTGCTCACCTGGCCGAATCAATCTGTGCCAGGTGTCCGATGCGCGAAACCTGCGGCAATATACCGATGTGCGGTGATATTCAATTACTGAAGCAGGCGGAAGAATTACTTAAGATGCACCCATAGGGTGCATCTTTGTGTTTTGCGCAGCCAGCCGGGGAGTAGCTGCAGCCGGATAATCACACATTCGATTAATAATAAGCAGCTGGACTGAATAGGAATACAGGGAGTAAATCCAGGAGTTTAACATCGAATGAAATGGCGGGTGAACCTATGAAGCACGAAATTTTTGCCGATGGGATCAGTGCTATCCATGTAACCGGCAATCTTGTCCGTATCGACCTGATGTCCCTGCAGCCCCAGTGTAACGGGGAAGACGGTAAGCCGGTGGTGAATATCAGCAAGCGGGTCATCATGCCGCTGGAGGGCTTTATCCAGTCGCTGGCCATTCAGGAGGATATCGTTCAGCAGCTGCTTGCCGCCGGTGTCTTAAAAAAGACGGATCCGTTACATATATCAACCCAACACTGAGGCGGAGGGTGTTCAGCGGCGATGGCGGCCACCAATATTCTGACTTTTCGACAAGGTTCGACAAAAATTACAAAAAATTGCTTGACAGTAATTTTATTCCAGTGTATACTAAGTATAGGTTGTTAGCACTCATTGGCGACGAGTGCTAACAACGACTTGGATAGATCGGTCGGAAGATTAATAAGGGGGACAAGTATATGGAAAAACGCAATCTGTACATAGAAAAGATTGAGGCCAATCTGGCCCAGTACAATGCAAAGTTAGCGGAGATGAGGGCTAAAGCGGCTGAGGTGCAGGCCGACATGAAATTAGAATACCTTAATCAGATAGAGAAGGTCGAAAAGATGCGTGATAATGTTAAGGACAAGCATGAGCAGCTCCAACAGGCTAGTGAGAGTGCCTGGGAGGATGTAAAATCAGGGACTGAAAAGGCGTGGAATGAGCTGACAGAGGCTGTTGATAAAGCCACTCACCGGTTTAAATAACCACCGGCTGGTTTGTTGGACCGGCTTGGCACCCGGATGCTACTGATTATATATGGAATTTTTTATAAGGTTAAAAAAT
Organism: Sporomusa termitida; assembly: GCF_007641255.1. Classification (NCBI taxonomy): domain Bacteria; kingdom Bacillati; phylum Bacillota; class Negativicutes; order Selenomonadales; family Sporomusaceae; genus Sporomusa; species Sporomusa termitida. The sequence goes on along the minus strand of NZ_CP036259.1, from coordinate 3,231,055 downwards.
ATTAGGGGGAGTTCTTGTTGAGAAAAATTATATTTGCATTAATGCTTCTTATTGTAACTAGCGCAGGCACCGTTTTTGCCGCGCCGATAAATAACCTGGATAAAGGCCAGACCGCGGTCGGCTTCGTGAGAGATGATTTCTATATTGAACATAAACTTACTAATGAGATTACGGTAGGGCTGCAGGATGACGATATTTACGGTCAGTTTAACCTTAAGGGGAATTTCCGGGCTATTATTGGCAGCCGGGATTATGATTCTGATTCGCATCTTTATGGTGGTGTTGCGGCCACCACTTCCCTGGCTCCTGCTGTGGATGGCTACGCCTCGGTGATTGCCGGCGGCAGTTTTGCGGAATTTCAGGTTGGGGCCAACTACAGTCTCACCCATAATGTTGATCTAAACGTTAATTACTGCTCGTTCAGACCGGACGAAGGCAGCAATAAAAGCAAGTTTGGTGTCGGCGCAACCTTTAAGTTTTAAAGCGTAAGCCTGACATGAGAACCCGCGGAATTTTCGCGGGTTCTTTGTTATGGGCCACCCTTTTAGCAGGGAGGCGGAGCCTGTAAAAAGTCGATTTCGCCGTCGACCATGACAATCTCCGGGCGGGCCGACATGATCAGCGGATCTTTACTCCATACGACCAAATCAGCGTCCAGACCGGGTGCCAGGCTGCCGATCCGGTCGGCAAGCCCCAGAATTCTGGCGGCGTCGCAGGTAATCATGCGCAGCGCCTGCCGGGCCGGCAGGCCATAGCGGGTGGACAGGCCGGCATAGAGTGACAGGAAGCAGCTGGGAGTTACCGGATGGTCACTCATCATGGTAAAGGCTACGCCCTGCCGGTATAACAGGGCCGGCGATTCCATGGTCTTGTCTTTTAGCTCCACTTTTGACCGGGTGGATAATGCTGGCCCCAGGACTACCGGGATCTTTTCGGCTGCCAGCAGGTCGGCAACAAGATAAGCCTCGGTGCCATGTTCGATAATGATTTCAACATCAAATTCCCGGGCGATCCGGATGGCTGTAATAATGTCATCGGCCCGGTGCGCGTGGGCCCGGAGCGGCATCTCCCGGCGCAATACCCTGGCGATTGCCTCCAGGCCCATATTATACTTGAAATCTTTTTCCCCCTGCTGCTGCAGGTACTGGCGGGCCTGCCAGAAGGCCTCCCGGATCAGGGCGGCGGTAGCCATGCGCGACACCGGCATCTTTTTGCGGTCGGCCCCGTAAACCCGTTTGGGGTTTTCGCCAAAGGCAATCTTCAGCCCTGCATACCGCTGCAGCAGCATCTGTTCGACGGTGGCCCGGGGGGCCGTTTTCAGGAGCACGCATTGGCCGCCAATGGGATTGGCGCTGCCAGGCGCCACCATCACGGTAGTTACTCCCCCCTGGTAGGCTTCCAGCAGGCCGAGGTCGGCGGGATTAATGGCATCCAGGGCATGCAGGCCGGGGGTAACCGGTTCGCTGCGTTCGTTGACATCCGAACCGGCCCAGCCCATACCCTCGCTTTCAATCCCCAAATGGGTATGGGCGTCAATGAGGCCGGGGGTGACGATTTTGCCGGTTGCGTCGATGACCCGGCAGCCGGACGGGATGTCCAGGTTGCTGCCGACGGCCCGTATCTTATCGTTGCGGATGATAATGGTGCCCTGGTCCAGGGTTTTGCCGCACATGGTCAGGATTTTCCCCCCTGTTAATGCAATCATTTTTTTCCTCCAAGTCAGTATTGGGCGCCGCAATCGGCAGCGGCGCAGCCAGCTTTGCTCCAGCCCGGTGCCGGGGCGGACGGTTTCGGAGCCCCTTGTATTCAGGCCGGGCTCTATACCTATATTACCTCCTGCCGGCAAGATTTCCTGCCTGATATTTTCCGGTCCGGCTCTGGGTTGGAAACATGGATTGCAAATAAATATAAGCTTGCAATCGGAGGCCGGTATACTATATAATAAACCCAAGAGGTGAGGCTGAATGGATATTAATCTCAAAAGAACGATTACCGGGCTGGAACAGCAAAAGCTTATTAATACTGCTCTTTGCCCGGACGGACAAATAACCCGGCCTAATCAGCTTGTTAAAACAGGCAGTATCATTGGCCGCCGGGATTCACTGACAGAATTGCAGCAAAAAATACTGACTGCCGCGATCGCCCTAAGCTACGAAAGCAGGCCGAATAAACCGGATCACGCTGCTTATAAGATGCATTTTAATGATTTTGTTAAAATTTGTGGTGATTCATCGTCTAATGACATGTATGCTTATATCGTCAATGAAATTGAGAAAATATCCAAAAAAGGCCTGTGGCTGTATGATGAGCAGACGCAAACCCTGATCCGGACCCAGTGGTTCCAGGCGATTGCCTATCGGGGGCAGGAGATTCTCTTTCAGTTTACTGAGCGCGTACTGTCTTTAATTGCTGCTATTGATCCCGGTGATATTGAGTACCGGCTGGTAAAAGGAATTCAGTATAAAGGCAAACATACGCTGGCTGTTTTCGAGATTCTCCGGTCCTGGAAATCCGCCGGGGTGGTAGAATACAGTATTGCCGAGATGATGCGGCAGCTATCGCTGGAACACACTCGCTATTCCTATGGCCAGCTGCGGCTGCGGGTCATTGAACCGTCAATCCAGGAAATTTATGAATGGGATGACGCTATTTTTGTCCGGTTTGGACCAACATTTTCCGGACGCAGAGTGGAAGGTATCTGGTTTGAAGTGATAACCGGGGAAAAAGCCAGGCAGTTGCGAAAACAAGAACCGGAATTTAAATTCTCGTCGCCGGAGCAAAAGCATGGCGCAATAAAATAAAAGTAAAATACATCAATTGCAAATATAATTTATGTTGCAATTGATAAAAGATTGCCATATAATATAGATAACTGAGAACTAGGCGAGATATAATCCGTATTTCTCGCATTTTTTTTAATCACAACAATTGCAAATTGCAATTAATTTGCAATTATAAATGCGAAACAAACAGCTGGCAAAAAAATTATTGTAGTCAACAAAGCGATTTTTAATGGGAAGGATGTGGCATTATGAAAAACTTCGGTGAGTATGTGGGCCGGTTCGGCGATGTGGTGTTAAAAGATAATGTCCGGTGTCTCCAAATGAATATGGGATATGTCTGCAATCTTAGCTGCAGGCACTGTCATGTGGAGGCCGGTCCCGACCGGCAGGAAATGATGAGTTTGAGAGTGGTTAATGACTGTCTGCGCTTTATTGAAAATTCAGACATAAATGTTGTCGATATTACCGGCGGCGCTCCGGAGATGAATCCTAATTTACAGGCACTGATTCGGGGCTTGCGCAGGCTGAAACCGGCGGCAAGCATCTTACTGCGGAGTAATCTCACGATTCTGAATGAGCCTAAGTATGCAAGATTGCCGGCGTTTTTAAAGGAGAATAATGTCGACATTATTTCATCTATGCCCTGTTACCTGGAGGAGAATGTGGAGTTTCAGCGGGGCAAGGGGGTCTACAGCCAGAACATTAAGGTGCTGCAGAAACTGAACCGTTTGGGCTATGGGGGGGCAGGCCCCAAGCTGCATTTGGTTTATAACCCCGGCGGCAGCTTTTTGCCTGCGCCCCAAAATGAACTGGATTTTGCCTATAAAGAGAGCCTGGGCGAACGGTTCGGGATTATGTTCAATAATCTGTATACAATTACCAATGCTCCTATTGGCCGCTTCCGGGCCGACCTGGAACAACAAGGGCAGCTGGAAGGCTATATGAACCTGCTGGCCGACAATTTCAATCCCGCTAATCTGGCTAAGGTGATGTGCCGGAATTTGCTTAATGTAGACTGGCAGGGCCGTGTTTACGACTGTGATTTTAATCAGGTATTACAGCTGCCGATTGCGGCCGGCGATAGTTACATAGGCAGCATTACCGCCCAGGGCCTGGCCGGGATGCCTGTCAGGCTGGGGAATCATTGTTTCACCTGCACGGCCGGTGCCGGCAGCAGTTGTCAGGGGAGTCTGGATAATAAGGCCGGCTAAAGTCTGCGCCACCGCAACCTGCGGGGCTTCCCGGTGGTTGCCGTTCCCGGCGCCGGCTTTAATCGCTCAGGCAGGAACAGCGGGAATTATTTTAAGAAGGGAAGTAAGCAGGATGAGGAAAAAAACGGCAGGGCTGATACTGGCGGGGTTGTTTGCCGCTGCTTTGTTTATTGGCGGCTGCGGCGGCAATAAGCAAAGCAGTGCCAACGCGGACCGGGAGGCCAGGGTAGTGCATGTCGGTTATTATGGCGGAACTTGTGAAGCTCCGATTTATGTTGCCCATGAGCAAGGGGTGTTTAAGAAAAACGGCCTTACGGTTGAACTTGTTAAACTTACGGCGGCTACTACCAAAGAGGGGATTGCGACCGGCAAGGTTGACGCCGTTATGATGTCGCCGGGCGGTTTTAAGGCCATGGAACAGGGGCTGAATATTAAGCTAACCGCCGGCATTCATACCGGTTGTATTCAGGCCGTTGTTCCAGTTGATTCGCCGGTACGGTCAATTGCTGATTTGAAAGGCCGGACTGTGGGGGTAGACGCAATTGGCGGACCGCCGATGATCTATCTGGGAATGGAAATGATCAGGCTGGGGATCGACCCCAAGACAGAGGTCAATTGGCAGGCTTATCCGGGACCCCAGCTAAGCCTGGCCATGGCCAAAAAGGAAATTGATGCGTTTTCCACCTGGGACCCGTTTCCGCAGATTGCCGTCAATGAAGGTAAGGCCAGGGCGTTTTTCAGCAACACCCACTCGGCGCCCTATGCCGATCAGCTATGCTGTTATGTGGGGATCAACGGCAGGGTCGTCAGCAATGAACCGGATATTGCCAAGGCGCTGACCCGGTCGTTTGCCGAAGCGACTAAATGGGTTGGGGAGCATCCGGCGGAAGCTGCTCAAATCAGTATTGATAAAAAATACACCGGGGGCGATGTTGCGCTGAACAGTGCCTTGCTGGCTCAGTACCGCTGGATAGCCGATCCCCTGCAGGCCCGGGCAAGCTATACCTATTTCCTTAACGGCATGAAGCAGCTGCAGGTGCTTGATGCTGCGACCGAAGTGGACGCCCTGGTTGGACATACGTTTGTGGTGTTAGAGGAATGAGCAGGCACTGGGTTGCGGAACCGGTCCTCAGTCCCATGGCGGCTGCCGGCAGGAGCGCAGTGGCAGGCTGCCTGGCCGGGTGGCTTATCCTGTGGCTGCCGGCATTGGTACTGGGGATTTCACTGCTCCTGCACACCGGGCTGCCTGACAGGCAGCTGGTGTTGACAACTGCGAACTATTGCCGGTTATTGGCAGCTCTTACCGCAATCTATGCAATTTGGGCGATTGCCGGCTTTTTCCGCCCCGACTGGCGCCGCCAGCTGCATGGTCACGCGCCTTTGGCGGCAGCCGCTTTTGGTTTGCTGGCTCTCTATGATCTGCATACTCTTAAATTCAATAGCCTGCCCCTGCCGTTTTTTCCTTCGCCGGCGAAGATTCTGGAGGCTTTTACCCATGATGGGAAGATATTGACGGTTAGTACGCTGTATTCACTGCGACTGCTGTTTTTGGGATATATGTGCGGTGTTTTGCTGGGACTGCCCACCGGCCTTCTAATGGGCTGGTACCGGCAATTCCGCTATTGGGTCAATCCGCTGGTCCGGATTATCGGTCCGGTTCCGGCCACTGCCTGGATACCTGTTACGCTGGCGGTTTTTCCGACCAGTTTCGCCGGCAGCGTTTTTTTGATTGCCCTGGCCACCTGGTTTCCGGTGACTGTTATGACCTGGTCCGGGGTGGCAAGTGTTAATAAATCATATTTTGAAATCGCCCGGACGCTGGGGGCTGATGAACGGTATCTCATGTTCAAAATCGCATTGCCGGCGGCGCTGCCGATGGTGTTTATCGGCCTGTTTATGGGCATGGGGACCTCTTTTGTTACCCTGGTTGTAGCCGAGATGCTGGGCGTGAAAGCAGGACTTGGCTGGTATATCGAATGGGCCCAGGGCTGGGGCGAGTATTATAAAGTCTATGCAGCCCTGATTATCAGTGCTGTGCTTTTTTCTTCACTGATTTCGCTGTTGTTTAAATTCCGGGACCGGCTGCTGGTCTGGCAGCGGGGCTTAGTAAAATGGTAGAGGCGGCAACTGGCGCTAAAATTACTCTCAGGCAGGTGGAAAAAACCTACGGGGATTATTCGGGCAGGCCAATCCGGGCGCTGGAACCTGTCGATCTGGATGTCGCTGCCGGTGAGTTTGTCAGCATTATCGGCCCCAGCGGCTGCGGGAAATCAACACTTCTTCGGCTGATTGCCGGGCTTGAGCAGCCGACGTCCGGGACCGTGCAGGCCGATTTGCTGCCAATTACCGGGCCGGACCACACACGGGGCTTTGTATTCCAGGACCCGCTGCTGTTCCCCTGGCTGGATATCTGGCACAATGTGGCTTCCGGCTTGCGGGCGAGAGGCCTGCTGGCAGCACATAAAGGTGAGGTCGGCCAATTCCTGGAGCTTGTTGGCCTGGCCGATTTCGCCGGGGCGTTTCCTCATCAGCTGTCTGGCGGGATGGCGCAGCGGGCCGCACTGGCAAGGGCGCTGATCAATCACCCCAAGGTATTGCTGCTGGATGAGCCGCTGGGAGCGCTGGATGCCCTGACCCGGATGACAATGCAGGATGAAATTCTCCGTATCTGGGCGAAAAGGCAGGCGACGATGCTGTTTGTCACCCATGATATTGATGAGGCGCTGTATCTGAGTGACCGGGTTATCATCATGAGCGAACGGCCGGGGCGGATAAAAGACACCATGAGGGTCAGGCTTCCCCGGCCCCGCCGCAGAAATGCACCGGAGTTTTTTGCCGGCCGGAGCCGGTTGCTGGCTTTGCTGGGGGTAGGGCAGTCAACATAACGAAATGCAGGGGGGAATGGTGGCGTGAATAGAAATATTGCCCAGATCATCAATAAGGCCATTGACGGCGGCGAACTTACAGGCCTGGAACTAAGTCGCCTGCTCACGGTCGATTATTTGTCGGAAGAAGCCTACATGATCCAGTATGCCGCCAGAAAGATCAGCGCCGCTGCTGCGGGCGGAAAGGCTGAAGTACATGCCCAGGTGGGGATAAACGCCGGACCCTGTCCGAAAAATTGTCATTTTTGCTCGTTTGCACCGGTCAATAAGATTTTCGAGGCCGAAAAGGTGTACAGCCTGGAAGAGATAATTGACAAAGCCTTAGTATTTGAGGCTGACGGTGCCAATGCCATTTATCTCATGGCGACGGCCACCTATGGGCTGCCGGCTTATCTGGCCGTTGCCCGGGCGGTAAGGACGGCTTTAAAGCCGGAGACACCGCTGGTGGGCAATGTCGACGATTTTGCTGAAGACGGCGCCATAGCTCTGAAACAGGCCGGATTTGCCGGCGTATATCATGTGCTGCGGATGGGTGAGGGCCGGGTGACAAATATCGCCCCCGGGACCAGACTGCGGACAATTGCGGCTGCCCGGCAAGCGGGGCTGCTGGTCGGCACCTGTGTGGAACCGGTGGGACCCGAACACACTGTTGAGGAGATTGTCGAGAAAACGATGCTGATTAAAGAAATCAGGCCGGTACATGCCGGATCAGGGCGGCGCATCAATATTCCCGGTTCGCCCCTGGAGCCGTATGGCGCTCTGACCCAGGCCCGGCAAGCCCACATTATTGCCGCGGTTAAACTGGCTTTTGGCTATTCGGTACCCGGTCACTGCGGCGGCGATTACGGCATTGCCGCGATGGCGGGCGTAAACCTGTCATGGGCGGAGTCCGGTTCCAATCCCCGGGATACGCAAGCCAATACGGTGATTGGCGGGACGGTGGCCAGCCGGCGGGAAACCTTCCAGCAGGCCGGGTGGGAAATGGTAGAGGGGCCGTCGGTGCTGTTTAGTCCCGGCTAGGTGTAACAGTTTCTGTGGATAGGGGACAAAGGAGTAGTGATTATGGATAATGAAAACAGATTTGAACTAAAGATGACGCGCCGGACTTTTTTAGCCGGAGCTGCCGCCATGGGGGCAAGTGTTTCCTTGCTTGGCCTGATGGATGTTTTGACGGCGGAAGCAGCCAGCCGGCTGCCGGCTGCCGCTGCCGGCACCCTGAGCTATCAGGCCTGTCCGCGTAATTGTCATGATACGTGCACACTGATCTCCAAAGTAGTAGATGGGCGGATTGTGAGTGTTACCGGCGATCCCACGCATCCGATTACTGCCGGTACTCCCTGTGTCAAGGGGCATTGTTACCCAACCTGGGTGTATCACCCGGACCGGATTCTGTATCCGCTGAAACGGACCGGCAAAAAGGGGGAGGGCGGCTGGCAGCGTATTTCCTGGGATGAAGCTTACCGCACCATTACCGACAAATTCAAGCTGATTATTGACACCGATGGGGCCGAGGCCATTCTTCCCTACAGCTATTCCGGCAATCTGGGGATTGTGAATAATTACGGGGTTCCCTTTCGTTTCTGGAACAAGCTGGGGGCCAGCAAGCTGGAACGGGCCGTGTGCTCCGACGCCGGTAAACCGGCAACAAAATATACTTATGGTCAGGTAGGCGGGATTGATCCGGAAACTTATGCCAAGACCAAACTTTTTGTTGCCTGGGGTGTTAATCATGGGGCAACCAATGTTCATATCATTAAATTTATTAACCAGGCCCGGGACAAGGGGGCGAAGCTGGTAGAGATAAATCCGGTGCGGACGCCGCTGGCTTCCCAGGCCGACCTGCATCTTCAGCCCCGGCCGGGGACGGATGCCGCCCTGGCACTGGGGATTATGAATGTCATTATTAATGAAGGGCTGTACGACAAAAATTTTGTGGACAACTACACCTTCGGGTTTGACAAGCTGGCGGCCAAGGTGCAGGACTACCCGGTGGAACGGGTAGAGGAAATCACCGGCGTACCTGCCGGTACGGTTGTAGAATTTGCCAGGCTGTATGCAACCGTCAAACCCTCCATCATCCGGGTTGGCTACGGCCTGCAGCGCAATTCCAACGGCGGCCGGATGGTGCGGGCTATCTCCCTGCTGCCGGCCCTGGTGGGAATGGTGGGCGTTGACGGCGGCGGCTATGTCTATATCAACGGCGATTACTGGGCTTATGACTGGAAAGCGCTCCAGCGGCCCGATCTGCTGGCCAACCGGCAGGTCCGTTCGATCAATATGAATGAGATCGGCAAGGCGCTTAACGGGCAGACCCCGGAGACCCGGGACAAGCCGGTCAAGGCGTTGTTTGTGTATAACAGCAATCCGCTGGCGATGTCCACTAATACCAATCTGATCAAGCAGGGGCTGGCCCGGGAGGATCTGTTTACTGTCGTCGTGGACCCTTTTGTTACCGACACGGCCGATTATGCCGATATCCTGCTGCCGGCGGCAACCTTCTTCGAGTATGAGGATATCAACTCCGATTATCTCGGCTGGTATGTCAGGCTGAATCAGCCGGCTATTCCGCCGCTGGGCGAAAGTAAGTCCAATCTGGAGGTTTTTGCCGAGCTGGCCAGCTGGATGGGCTTTACGGACCGGTGTTTTAGCGAATCTGCCGCCGAGGTGATTAAGGCCTCCCTGCAGTCCGGCAGTCCCCTGTTTGCGGGGATTACGTATGAAACGCTGCAGGCCAGGCACTGGCAAAAATTAAATCTAGCCACTCCTTTTGCCGATAAAAAATTTAATACACCCTCCGGTAAGATTGAATTTTATTCGGAAAGCCTGGCTAAAGCCGGGTTCGACCCTGTGGCGGAACATGTGCCGCCGGCCGAGGACGCAGAGGTGACGCCGGCCTTGTATGCCAAATATCCTTTGCAGCTGGTGACGCCGGCAACAAAATATTTTATTACCACTCAATTTCATAACCTGCCGTATATTCAGGAGATTTATGACGGCCCGCTTATTTTTATCAATCCCCGGGATGCGGAAGCCAGAGGGGTCGATACCGGGGACTGGGTCCATGCGGTCAACGACCGGGGCAAAGTCAGGCTGAAAGTAAAAGTGACCGAAGCGGTGCAGCCGGGGGTGGTTATGTCGCCTAAAGCCCCGTGGCAAAAACTCAGCCCCGGGTTAAACAATATCAATGCCCTGGCGCCTGACCGGCTTGGCGATATGGGCGGGGTCTCAACCTATCATACCAACCTTGTCCAGGTTGCCAGGGCCTAGCCGCTTACTAATAAAGGGGAGATACTGATGAGCAAACAAGTGGGGTTTTATTACAATCAGAACTATTGTATTGGCTGTCAGGCCTGTGAAACGGCCTGCAAAGTGAAAAATAAGCTGGCGCCCGGCATCAGATGGCGAATTGTCGATCACTTTGAAACCAAGGCTAACGGGCGGCAGGTCGACCGGTATCTGTCCCGGGCCTGCATGCATTGTGAAAAACCGGCCTGTGTCCGGGTCTGCCCGGTGAAGGCTTTTAGTAAAAGGCCGGCAGACGGGATTGTAATTCAGAATCACGAAAAATGTGTTGGCTGCCGCGCCTGCGTTTATGCCTGTCCGTATAAGGCAATTGCCTTTAGCCAGCGGGAAATAAAGGCATCCAAATGCGATCTGTGCCTGGATAACCGGCAGCAGGGCGAGGCGCCGGCCTGTGTCCGCGGCTGTCCGCTGCAGGTGCTGCAGGCCGGGGAGCTCAACCGCATGGACAAGGCGGGGGCCACCGGGGACTGTCCGGGATTTTCGCGAAACGCAACCGGGCCGGCTATGCGCTTTGCCCCGGAAAAAAGGGCCGGCTCATGACTGAAGATAAGCAGGCCTTTTTTCTGGACGGCAGCAGTTTACGCATTATGTTTAGCCGGCGCGAGTGTATTTATGATTTCCTCCGGCGTTTGTTTTTGACCGGGCCGAACCGGGATTTGCTGTCGTCCCTGATTGAACTGACTGCCGGGCAACCAGCGGCTGATACCGGGGCAGGACCTGTCTGGGAACAGAATTTTATCTGTTTTTTGCAAGCCCTGGAGCCGGACCGGACCGAGCGGCTGAGTGCAATCCTCCAGCCCGAATTTACCCGTCTGTTTATCGGCCCCCGCCATGTGCCGGCCCCGCCTTACGAGTCCGTGTACCGGTCGCCGGCCCGGGCGCTGATGCAGGAGACAACCCTGGCAGTCCGGAAAAAATACCGGGCTGCCGGCCTGCTGGTGCGGAATTTCAATCGTGAACCCGATGATCATATTGGTTTGGAACTGGAATTTATATACTACCTTAACCAGCAGGCGGCGGCAGCTCTGGCGCGGCAGCAAGCGGCCGCCGTGCTGGCGGCCATTGACCGGCAGCAGCAATTTCTGGCTGAGCACCTTAGCCAGTGGGTGCCTGCGTTCTGTGGGGATATCGCCGCGAATACCGGTCAGGATTTTTTCCGGAAGCTGGCTGGGTTTATGGCCGGATTTATTAGGGAAGACCTGGCGCAGGTGGATTTGTTAAAGCGGGCAATCGCCGGCCGGGACTGTGGCTGAGAAGGGGAGCAATATGATTCTTTCACGTGTTTATGCCGGCGCAAACTAAAATATTAGAGGGAGTGGATAATATGAGTTACCTGCAAACCGCCCAAGAGTTATATAAGGAAGCGGCCCTTACGCCGCAGCCCGGTCTGTGCTGCGTGACGAGTCAGGCCAGATATTTGCCGGAGCTGGTGATTCCGGAGGTTATGGAGGAAATGAATTATGGCTGCGGCACTACGGTGCATTACGGCGATCTTAACGCCGGCGAGACGGTTTTGTATGTCGGCGTGGGCGGGGGGCTGGAAGCGCTGCAGTTTGCTTATTTTACCCGCAGGTCCCAGTCGGTTATCGCCGTTGACAGTGTGCCGGAGATGCTGGCCCGGGCCGAGGAGAATTTCCAACTGGCAGCTCAGGCGAATAAGTGGTTTCGGCCGGATTTTGTGAAGCTGGTCCGGGGCAACGCCCTCAGCCTGCCACTGGCAAACGATAGCGTCGACGTAGCCGCGCAGAACTGCCTGTTTAATATTTTTAAAGAAGAGGAACTAAAGCGGGCTATCAGTGAAATGTACCGGGTTTTAAGGCCTGGCGGCCGGCTGTACATATCAGATCCGATTACGTCCCAGCCGATCCCGGCGCATTTGCGGGAGGATGAACGGCTGCGGGCGATGTGCCTGTCGGGAGCTCTTGCTTATCAGGCTTACCTGGACAAATTTGTTGATGCCGGCTTTGGCACAATTGAGGTCCGGTCCCGCCGGCCGTACCGGATTCTGGACAAAGGGCGCTACGGGATAAACGAAGATATTCTACTGGAATCGCTGGAGCTTGTTGTTTATAAAAATCCGGTGCCGGCAGACGGGGCCTGCGTATTCGCGGGCGAGACGGCAATCTATGCCGGGCCGGACGAAGCCTATGACGATGGGAAAGGCCATGTCATTCAGCGCGATGTGCCCCTGCCGGTCTGCCAAAAAACAGCCGGCAATCTGCGGGCGCTGAAGCGGCCGGACCTGTTCATCACCAAGGCCACTTATCATTATGGGGGCGGCGGCTGCTGCTAGCCGGAAAGGCGGGACAAATATGGAAATGAAAAAATATATTGCTGAGTTTATTGGTACGTTCTTCCTGTTGTTTGTCGGCACAGGCGCGATCATTGTCAATCACCTCGCCCAGAATGCACTGGGCCATATTGGCATCGCGCTGGCGTTTGGCTTTGTCATTGTTGTTCTGATTTATGCCTGCGGGCATATTTCAGGTGCCCATTTTAACCCGGCGGTCACACTTTCCTTTTTCGCTGTGGGTAAATTCAGCCCCGGCCAGGTTGCGCCTTACATCATTAGCCAGTTATTGGGCGCATTAAGCGCGAGTACCGTGCTGCGGCTGCTGTTTGGCAATTTGTATGATCTGGGCGGTACGTTTCCTTCGCTGCCGGTGGGTCAGCACCTTATCGGCGTGTCTTTTGCCATTGAGTTCATCTTTACTTTTTTCCTGATGTTTGTCATTATCAGTGTTGCCACCGATGCCCGGGCGGAGGGCAGCTTCGCCGGGCTGGCCATTGGCCTGACTGTTTTTATTGGCGCTGCGGTGGCCGGACCGGTCTCCGGCGGTTCTTTCAATCCGGCCCGTTCCATTGCGCCGGCTGTTATATCCGGCAACCTGGCACACCTCTGGCTGTATATTGTGTCACCGGTGTTAGGCGCGGTTTCCGCGGCCGTCATTTATAAGTTTCTGGAAGTTCCGCAATTGCGTAAGCAGTGCAGTAACTAACCACAGGCAAAGGAGCGGATAAGATGGAAAGACAAAAAGCATCTCTTACCGGTGGGGTTATGGCGGCGGCCATAACCCTGTTTCTATGGTGGCAGGCAATTGCCGGCGGTGCAGCCGCCGGCAGCAATAACGGCCCTGCGGGTTATGCCGCCAGGGCGGCGCTTATTAACCCGGCAGTGCTGCAGGTGCTGCTGGCGAATAAAAAGGTTAAAGTGATTGATGTCAGGCCGCCGGAGCAATACCAAGCCGGGCATATTCCCGGGGCCATAAATATGGGGGTGAGTGATTATGCCGGTACCCCGGGAACGATTCCGGAGCTTGGCCACCTGGCGGCGGTGCTGGGCAAGCGGGGAATTACAAATCAGGATACCCTGGTTCTATATGCCGGCAACGATAAACACGGGCCGGCATATAGTGCTCATTTATGGTGGCTGCTGGACATGGCCGGCCATTATAAGGTAAAGCTGCTGGACGGAGGTTTGCGTGCTTGGGAAACGGCAGGGTACGGAATAACCGACAGGGCCGCGGCGGCCGCGGCCGGCCATTTTCAGATCATTGGACCGGAAACCGGCAAATTAGCGGTAATGGCCGAGGTACTGGCGGCTGTGGAGCAGCCTGATCCCGGCACGGTTATTCTCGATGTCCGGGAATGGCCGGAGTTCGCCGGTGCCGTTCAGGCCCCGGGGGCGGCCAGGCCGGGACGGATCCCCGGGGCCGTGTGGCTGTACTGGGCCGATACTCTAAACGGTGATCAAACCCTTAAAACTGCCGGCGAATTGAAGCAATTATTCGCAGCCAGGGGCGTTACGCCGGATAAAAGAGTTATTATTTATTGTCAGGCCGGTGTTCGTGCCGCTCATACCGCCTATGTGCTAAGCGAGCTGCTCGGGTACAAACAGGTACAAAATTACGCAGGGTCCTGGGCGGAGTGGAGTCGAAACAGGGAATTGCCGGCAGACAGCGGCCGGATTGCCGGGCAGGAACAAGGCGGCAGTCCTAATTTGAGACAGGCGGCAGGCCTGTGAGTCTCCCCGTAAAGGATCTTACGGCCTGTTAAACCTTGCGATCAGGCAATCCAGCGGCCGGATGACCGGGTTCAGGGTACAGGCGTAGCAAAACGGGACAAAAGGTGAAAATCTGTCCTGATTTGAATCTTGACGGGGGGCGTAAATGGTGCAATACTCAAAGCAACAAAGCCAACAGGAGGGACTATCATGCCATTCACATTACAGGCGGCGACGGCCGTATGGAATAAGATCCAGCAAGGCGACCAGACAGCCACTTCGTTAACGGCATTTATGGGCAATCTGGCCATGGATTTGGCAGACTATCAATCCCACCAGGATATAGAAAAAAAGCTAAGAGAGATTTTTCAGCAGGCCGGCGTGGAATACCCGGAGTCCACCCATGTGCTGCATCTGAAAACAACACTATTGACTGCGCTGAGCCGGCTTGATGCCGGCTAGCGGTAAACGCTAGACCGTTATGTGCTGGTCCTGTAATCCCTATTGCGGCGGCTGTAAGCCGCCTAAGGAAAAACCGGCCCCCTGCCCGGCCTGTGGCACCTATAATTTCCCCGAACGCAAGAACTGCAAGCAATGCGGCGCAGACCTGCCGCCGCCGAAAGCACGGCCAACCGTTATGTGCCTATATATTGGGAAACTGTGTGCGAATCCCTGTAACAAGCATAAAAAGCCATCGCAGGACGGGCTGGTAAAAACCTGTAAATGGCATACGCCTCCCGCCGGCATGGCCGGTCCGGCTGCCGGCGGTGAAGACGGCACAGAATAGGCGGCTGTACCGGCTTTGGCTGTAGCGTTCCAGCGGGGCGGCAGCCTGTTTGCCGGCGGTTTATTCTATACCAAAGGAGAGTGGGAAGTGGAATATCCGTCTTTTACAAATACAGAATTCGGCAGCGAGACGATTATAATGAACAAAGGGGAATATGTGCTGCTTAATATGGTGGATAAAACCAGTGTTCCTTTGGGGAAAACGACGGAAGCAGCCAAACAGAAGCTTGTTGCCATCAATAAAGGACAGTTCGCCTGTTAAATACTGTGAGCTAATACAGTACTAATGACGAATTTTGTCAAAAAATATAGCTACTACATACTTTCTTAACAGGACTTATGGCGAACGTATTAGAATAATACATAATTACAAGAGAGTTCCGAGTTGTCATATCCCCCTGGGGGAGGTGATGACCGAAAGGTATGAAAAGTAATTTTTGTGCCTGCCCAATTGTGCGAAGGAAGTCTGGAAAAACCAGGCTTCTTTTTTTATATGTGTATTAATTCTCAATCTGCGGTCATGCGTGCCGTCCAAGCAATTTGCAGTATTTTATAAATCTGTCTGTTAGAAAAAATAAGGGGGAGCTGTAGTTGATGGTTATGAAGCACACTCATGATGTCTCAGGCTTACAGACCGGGTACTTTATTGCTAACAGGGGGCTACTCTCACGGGAACGGTGGCAGGCCATACTGCGATGTAAGCAGGATTTTCTGCAGAATGAAGCAGAAGATCCGCGGAATTACCCGTACATGGACCAGGAAGTCGCCGCCTCGTGGATCAGATCCCGTAAGTGGGGGGTGAATCCTTATTCGGTAGTTACCAATTCCAATTTAAGCCCGCAAAAATTATCTGAAATTTTAAACAAAAATCATGCTCTGATTGAGGCAACCAAGAATCTGGCCCAAACATTTAAAAAAATTATCGTCGAGTGTGGCTACATCTTTTACTTATTCGACATAGACGGCGTTATCCTGCTGAATGAAGGCAGCCTGGAAAGCTTCACCTCGCTGCCTGAATATGATTCCCGGACAGGTATTGTTGCCAGTGAGGATGCGGAAGGGACTACGGCCCATGAACTGTGTTTCCGTCTTAAACGGCCTGTGCAGCTGCTGGGGCCGGAGCATTACTGTGTGGCCTTTCAAAACAGTATTGCCTCGGCGGTGCCAATCACAAATGAAGCAGGCGAGATTCAGGCCGCCCTGGTGCTGGTCAGTCAGCCGCTGCTGAATACGCCGGAAGAAGAAACCCTTAAAAAGCTGGGGCCCCATAGCATGGGTTTGCTTATTTCTATGGCTATGGTCATTGAGAACCAGCTCTACCTGAAAAGGGCCAATGCTGCTTTATATGTTGCCAATGAAAGGGCCGATGCCTTCAACCGGCAGATGCAGATTAACCAGGATAAGGTTGCCACTATGAATAATGTACTGACGGCTATGCTGGCGTTTATTGACGACGGCGTTGTCGCCATTGACGCCGACGGGCAGATCCTGTATATCAATCCGGCCGGTACCCGGATTCTGAAGCTTAGAGCCGAAGAGGCACATAACCGCAATATCAATGAATTTCTTGGCAACAATTCCTCTTTGCTGGCGTTAGTGAAAAAAGGTGAGAGTGTTTCGACGGAAGAAAGGCTGTGCGTGGGGGCCGACAGAAGCTTCTATCATGTCAGTATCCGGCCGGTGCTAAACCAGTATACCCAGGAATTAGAGGTCGCCCTGTTAAAAATCAGTGGGGCGGAAAAGGTCGCCATTCAGCAAAACAGCAGGGCCGGCAGTACGTCTGCCTATACCTTTGCAGATATTATCAGTGAGAATAAGGAGTTTAAAAAAAGTATGGCTTTGGCGCGGCGCTTTGCCAGTTCACCGGAGAACATTCTGGTGGTGGGGGAAAGCGGGACAGGCAAGGAACTGTATGCCCAGGCCATCCATAATGTGTATTGCCCGCAAGGCCCGTTTATGGCCGTAAACTGTGCGGCTATGCCCCGGGAGTTAATTGAAAGCGAACTGTTTGGGTATGAAGGCGGCAGTTTTACCGGTGCCGAACGGAGCGGCAGAGCCGGTAAGGTTGAACTGGCCCATGGCGGCACCCTCTTTCTCGATGAGATTGGCGACATGCCGCTGGAGGTGCAGGCTGTGTTACTGAGAACGCTGGAAGACAAGCAAATCATGCGGGTTGGCGGCAGCCGTTCCAAGAAAGTTGATTTCAGGCTGATTGCGGCTACCAACAAAGATATTTATAAAATGGTAAAAGAAAATCTGTTTCGCGAGGACCTTTACTTCCGCTTATCGGTACTGACAATTAATATCCCGCCGCTGCGGGAGCGCGGCAACGACATTAAACTCCTCAGTGAATTTTTCGTGGAAAACTATTGCCGGAAACAAGGCTGGCAGGTTCCCAAACTCAGCCCGGCAGCGCAGAAAAAAATCAATGAATACCAATGGCCCGGCAATGTGCGGCAATTGCAAAACGCAATGATTTATGCGGTAAATACTGCCCAGGGTGAGCTGATTAAGCCGGAAAATCTGCCCAACTACATTATTCTGGAAACCTGTCCGCTGAAGATAGAGGAGTTTACAAACCGCAAAGGCCAGGCCGGCGAGCTGCTCTGCCTGGAAAACCTGGAGAAAGTTGCGATACAAACGGCGTTGCTGCATGCCGATAATTATGTGCCGGGCGCAGCCCAGATCCTGGGCATCAGTCGCTCTACCCTGTACAGAAAACTGAAAGACTATGACATTGAATATTAATATACTGGCTGGTGGCAGAGGGGCTGTCACCCTAAGCGAGCCTCCAAAGCACAGAAATGACGGCAACCGGCCGTAGCCGGGAGCCGTCCGTTTGGAAAATCAGGTTTGTGAAATACCGGCAATTACAGCAGCTTATACAACCAGCGAGAGTGGAGCACTTAGGCCGGGGCAGAAGGCTGCAGGCCCTGCCGCCAGCTGTTTGCAGGGGGAATTTAAAAGCGCAGTGCAAGGTTGTTATACCCTACACATGCGCTTGGCTTTGATGTCTGCTATAGCCTCACGGCCAATCAGCCGGCCCGGCCTGGTCGGCAAGGCGGTCAAACCGGCAATGGAAGCAGGGGGACGTTCATTTTGCTTCTCTAATTAGTTACTGCAATTCTTTTGTCAACTCCTGAATTTGTGCGGCTGTTAGTTCTGTTAAGTCCATAATGTCTGCCGGTGTGTGGCCGCGAAGCAACAGCTTGCGGGCGACTGCAAGTTTGCCTTCCAGCCTGCCTTCCAGTTGAGCCCGGCGATGACTTTCGGCGAGGGCAATCTCAATATTGGAAATCATGGCTTCCACCTCCTCGGGTTCTACTTCATTCAGGATAGAGTCAATTTGATTATGCAATGCCGGGGTGATACGCGGTTTGAGCACATGCTTCAACCAAACGGTAAATTGCCGGAAATCATCCGGGTGCATACACCGCAGGCCGTTCATCAAGATCCGCAGGCGGGTAATAATGTCGTCATCCTGCCTGACTGTGCGGTCAAGCAGAAATACACTGGCGATAAGCCCGGCCATGTTGCGGAGGTCATCTTCCTGATAGCGGTTGATGTCCAGCAGAATATAAGAAAAGTCCAGTAAGTGGCTGCCAAATTGATTATGACCTGCCAGCATCTCTTTGAACTGTCCGGGAGCCCGCCAGTTGTCTGTACCATTATAGAGGACAATGGGGATAATGGCAGGCAACCGGTAATCTTTTTTCTCCCGTTCCTGAGAGGGAATATTATTGAAGCTGTTCCGCCAGATTTCAGTCATGTAGAGCAGGAGGCGGAATGGCATGAGGTAATCAACGGTGGATTGCAGTTCCAGCAAACAATAAAAGATAATGTTGTTAGATCCTGTTTTCATTTCATAGACAATATCGGCTTCTTTTTCGGTAAAGTCTTGCAGGATATAGGATTTTTCTACCCGGACCAGGTTTTCTTCCCGGAGGTCGGCGGTCCACTCTTCCCGCACAAAGGTTTTGAGCAGGGCGAGAAAGGTCCGCTTATTGGATAGCAGCTGCTTATAGCCTTTATCATGGGCATGGTGCGAAGTATTAGAGGTATGATCAGCCGGCATGGTATCACATCCTTACCTTGAGTATAGCATAAGCGGGAGGAGGGAGGCAAGATGAACCAGGGGGACGGCGCAACCGCAGGGTTTCCACCCTTCTCCTGGCAGAGGGTGCGCACGGGGTGCTCAAGCAGGAACGGGGCTTCTGCTGTTTCCGTGTTCTTTGCTTATAAAAGGTGTGCTGCTTGGCATTTTTTTTTAAAACGTTAGCGACAAGCCTTTTTTATTTGTCTTGAAAATGTAGACACCGGGTAAGGTTATGCCGGCGGCAAGGAAGGTCAGTCCTGGTTTTGGCCAATCCTAAAATGATATTATGCTCCCAAATATAGACTGAGGGTTTGCCGACAGACTTCCTGCCTTTTGCCCCTGTACGCTTCCACCCGGGGATCTCAAAAAGAGAAATCGATTGAGGCGGCCGCTGCCGGTAAATAACGCTGTCAGGCCTGATAATAAGCGGGCTCTACGGGGATTGTACATGCTGGCATGATTATTGCTAATAAATCAGCTATAAGGAGGTGATCTGCATGGCTGACAACAAAAGCACCGAGGAAAAAGCTCAACAGTCCGAGCAGGCTGAGAAAGAGCAAACTGCCGCTAAACCTCAATTGCCGGCATCAGCACGGAAACCGGGACAGAACTATTCCACACCCAAGGTTAACAAATAACCAGGGTATTGCTTGGGCGCCTGTTATGATACAATCGGCGCCTGCTGTTTGGCTGGGGCCGGAGATAAAGACGCCTTTGGCCAGGTTTCGGCTGAGGAAGGATAACAGGCGCGGATGAGCCCGGAGGGCCGGCGGAGTCCCGGTGCGGACGAGCGTGGCCGGGGCTATTATGGTGATCCCATAATAGTATTGTGTTCGCAAAAGAGGACTGGCCCATGGCTGGGTGTTTTTCCTGCATTGGCGACGGCAAGGCAGAATGTATGGCTCCCAAAAAGAGATCATCCCGTTTGGACCTGGCAAAGGAAAAAAGCTGAGTAATCCTGGTAGAAAGCCACTTTATAAAAGGATAAGCATGCTGGCATGGTTGTTGCATTAATACTGGCCGGGAGATACAGGCAAACCGGAGGAGGGTTCGGGGCAGCGGCTGTAGACACCAATTAAGCGGCCAAAATAACCGCTGGCGGGACGGCTGGTCCGGCAATGCCTAAAGGGGGTGGTGGCAGGTACTAGGGTTGGGCAATACATAAGCGAGTTTTGAAAGGGTTGGTGAGATTATGAAAAAAGAATGGAAGCAACAACACGAAGACGGGAGTTATACAGTCCGAACTTGTGGCTGGTCGCCCCCGGGAGATCACCCGGTAGGCTGCGGCATGAAATTACATGTTAAAGACGGCAAGCTGGTCAAAGTCGAGGGGGACCCTGAACATCCCATCAGCCAGGGCCGGCTGTGTGTCAGGTGTTTATCCCTGCCGGAATTCGTACATCACCCTGACCGGATCATTTATCCCATGAAGCGGGCCCCGGCAGACCGGGGCCAAGACAAGTGGGAGAAAATCACCTGGGATGAAGCCTGGGATATCATTGTGGAAAAGGTAAACGGATTTAAGCAAAATCATGGGGCCGAGTCGATCGTCGTGTTCGGCGGTACCGGCCGGGAAGCCTGCCTGTATTATTATCCGCTTGGTTTTTCGTCGCTCCAAACCCCGAATGTCTGTTATCCGCTCAGCGGCTGGTCCTGCTACGGACCTCGCTGCGCAATTACCGACTATATCCTGGGGGCCGGCTATCCGGAAATTGATTTTGCCGGTCACTATCCGGACCGTTATGACAATCCTGCCTATAAAGTACCTGAATACCTGGTGCTGTGGGGCAAAATGCCATTATGGTCAAACCCCGATGGCTTCTATGGCCATTCGATCGTTGACATGATGAAGCGGGGGACCAAGATCATCTCGATCGATCCCAGATTGAACTGGCTTTCGGCCCGGGCGGAATACTGGATGCAGCTGCGGCCGGGAACAGATACTGCGCTGGCCCTCGGCTTCCTTAATGTCATCATTAACGAAGATCTCTATGACCACAAGTTTGTTGAAGACTGGTGCTATGGTTTTGAGCAGCTTAAAGAACGGGTGCAACAATACCCGCCGGCCAAGGTTGCCGAGATTTCCGGCATACCGGCCGCCAAGATCATTGAATGTGCGAGAGCCATGGCGACGGCCAAACCGACTGCCATCCAATGGGGACTGGCGGTTGACGAAAATCCCAATGGTGTTCAGCTTGGTCATGCCATCCTGTCGCTGTCAGCCATTACCGGCAACCTCGATGTGCCTGGCGGCATCACCTTAGGGCCACCCGCAGCCCTGCTGGGAAAATGGCGGGTGGAAACCCGGTCTCAGATTTCAGAAGAGCTGTGGGACAAGCGGATCGGGGCCAAGGAATGGCCGGCCCTGAGTACTGCCCTGGCGACTACGCATCCGGATGAAACCCTTGATACTCTGGAAACAGGCAAACCTTATAGGCTGAGAATGGGTTGGTTCAACAGCAGCAATTTTATTACCCCCACCAATTCGGCGGCTCCCCAAAGATGGTATGAGGCACTGAAAACGCTGGAATTCAATGTGGTCCAGGATTGCTTTATGACGCCGACGGCCATGGCGTTCGCCGATGTATTCCTGCCGTTGCCGACCTTTGCCGAGCACGATGGCGTAGTGCTTACTCACTTTGGCCGGAATGCGATCTTTGTCGGCGCGATGAACAAAGCGTTCTCGGTTGGAGAATGCAAGTCCGACATTGAAGTTTGTATGGAACTGGGCAAACGCCTCAACCCGGAAAACTGGCCGTGGGCAAGTGTGGAAGAGTTCTTCAGTGACCAGCTCAAGCCAGAGCTGGGTATTGACTTCAACGGCCTGCGGGAAGCCGGCGTGTTCCAGCCGGGGTATACGTACCGGAAACACGAGCAAGGCCTGCTGCGTTATGACGGCGAGCCTGGTTTCAATACGGTGACCGGCAAGGTTGAGCTTTGCTCGACCCTCTTTGAAGAGTGGGGCGAAGATCCGCTGCCTTACTATAAAGAACCGCCATACAGCCCGGTAAGTACACCGGAGCTTGCCAAGGAATATCCACTGGTGCTTACCACCGGAGCCCGGAAGGTTACCTCTTTCCACTCTGAGCATCGCCAGATTAAAAGCTTGCGCGATATTGACCCGGATCCAATTATGGAAATCAATCCGCAAACTGCTGCCAGCCTGGGGATTAAGGAAGGCGACTGGGTCTATATTGAAAACCAGTTTGGCAAGTGCAAGGAAAAGGCTCATTTGATGCCGGCCATTAAACCCGATGTTGTTCATGCCACTCATGGCTGGTGGTTCCCGGAAGAAGAAGCGGAAGAGCCTAGCCTGTATGGGGTGTGGAAATCGAATATCAACACACTAATCCCTCATAAGCACATTGGGAAGCTCGGCTTTGGTGCTCCTTTCAAGAGCATACTCTGCAAGGTGTATAAAGCAGAAGATTAAGAAGATAAATTTGAATGGAGGGATAAGGATGTCGCGTAATGGCTTAATGATTGATTATGAATATTGCACAGGCTGCCATAGCTGCGAGGTTGCCTGCCGGAATGAAAGAAATATCCCTAAGGACAAATGGGGGATCAAGATGACGGAAGTGGGTCCCTGGAATGTAGAAGGCGATAAGTGGGAATGGAATTTTGTTCCTGTTCCTACCCAGCTCTGTGATTTATGTGAAGACCGGGTGGCCAAAGGTGAGAAGCCGGCTTGCGCTCTTCACTGCCTGGGTCAGTGCATGGAAGTGGGACCGGTGGAGGAACTGGCCAAAAAGATGGCAGATAAAGGCAAAAAGGTAGTAATGTTTGTGCCGTAAGGCGAGAGCGCTCAGCCGTAGCCTGAGGCCTTTATAAGCGAGCTCCAGTGCCATGACTGGTCCCGGGCCGGGACCGTTGTGGCATTGTGTTTTTAATATCCTGGCAGCGAATCGGTTTACAGGCAGCTGCAGCGGACAAGCCCGGGCCTATTCCTAATTTGATACAGGCTTGCAAAACAGAGCAGCTTGCTTTCGCCTGTTTTTCCTGGCATGAACAGGAATTAAGGATTGGAAAATCCTAAAAAGAGATTGTAACCCTACTGCCGGCCGCCGGGGAAAACTAGCGCCGGCCCTGATTATAAGCTGGTTCTGACGGTATTTAATTTCTTTGGCATACTTATTGCGAGATTACTTTGACGACAATGCAGTGGCAAGCATTGTTAATCAGGGCTCAGGGGAGGTGGTTGCGGGGCAGCAATGCCGGAAAGCAGCTGAAACGTTAGGACTATATAGTTAAGGAGGTACTACATAATGTGTTTTCGACCAGCTTCATTATCCAAGCCGACAGAGTGTCCGAATTGCAAGAAGAAAGTCTCGGCAATGGCCGGTATTAAGCAGAAGAAGTGTCCTTTTTGCGGAACCGAGTTACCCACTGACAATGCAGAAAAGAAGTAGAGTATTTCTGATATGAGAGTTGATATAGGATATCTTAGGGGGAATGAGGCAGGCCAATATGCAGTAAGGCCTGCCTCTATACAGCATTTTTCCACCATTAATTAATCATAGCAATATTACCCGGGAAAGTTTACATTGTTAAAAGCAACAGCTAGTGTCTAGTAAGGAATAGCAAGGATTACAAGCGAAAAGAGGGAGAAAAATGTCAGAACAAAAGTATAATCGCTGGCTGATCCTGGTCGCCGCGATCATAACCAATATCTGTATAGGGACTTTATATGCCTGGAGTGTCTTTTCCCTGCCCTTGGGTAAGGTATTTGGCTGGCCGGCAACGGCCATTGCCCTGGCGTTTACGATTAACCACGCTCTGAGTCCTGTTGCCATGATCGGCGGCGGTTATATCCAGGACCGCTTAGGCTCTAAAGCCAATGTTATTATCGGCGGTATTATGTTTAGCGTCGGTTTATTTATTACTGGTTTTGTAGCCAGCGTGGAAATGCTCTATTTTACCTATAGCGTTCTGGCCGGAATCGGCGGCGGGGTTGTTTATGCGGGAACCTTAGGCAATACTGTCAAATTCTTTCCTGACAGGCGAGGTTTGGCTTCCGGCCTGGTGGCAGCCGGGTATGGCTCGGGGGCCACGATCGTTGCGCCGATTGCCGGTTCCATGATTATCAGCGTGGGGGTGCTTACCACCTTTAAAATCCTGGGTGTTGTCTTTTTTGTCATTATTTTTCTCTGCTCATTGGTTATTAAGAAAGCACCACCAGGCTTCAAACCGGAGGGCTGGACGCCGCCGGTGGCTGTCACTGCTTCCCGGCCGGCGGCGTCCGATCTGACCTGGACCCAGATGCTGCGGGATAAAATCTGGTGGGTGGTTCTGGTTATGCTCACCTGCGGCGCTATGTCCGGCCTGATGATCACAGCCTTTGCCTCGCCCATCGGCCAGCAGATGTTTAAACTGACGCCAATGGATGCGGCCTTCTTTGTCAGTCTGGTTGCGATCTCCAATGCCCTGGGGCGGGTAGCCTTTGGGTATATATCAGATAAAATCGGCCGTTCCAGCACCATCATGGTCATGTACGTCATTTCGGCCTTGGCCATGCTGAATCTGGCTTTTACCGGCTCGGTAGCCGGGTTTGCCGTTTCCGGGATCGGGGTTGGCGCCGTCTTTGGCGGGTTCATGAGTACTATGCCGTCAATTATAAGTGAAAGGTATGGTTTGAAAAATTTCGGGGTTAACTATGGGATCACCTTTATTGGTTTTAGTTTAGCGGCGATATTCGGCCCGATGACGGCGGCAACGGTCCGGGTCGCCACCGGCAATTATGAGCAGGCTTTCTGGATTGCGTTAGGGCTGAATGTACTGGGCCTGCTGTTTGCGCTGCTATTCAGGGCCCTGGATAAACGGGACGGCCAGATCCGTGCCGGCACAGCCGGTGCTATGTAGAAGTAACAGCAGTTTTACTGCCTTACTTGCAGTGACATTGGTCATTGCGTACCTCAACGGGTAATCAATCACCAATGCCATATTTAATGAAAACAATTCAGCAAATCAAATTGAAGGAGAGTTTGCATGGGGGAGCAGAAAACACCGGGCGATGGTCAGAACGGCTTGACTGGTCTGGCAGCAGCAGGGGAGAAACCAACCAGACAGCGGGTGGTCGTGATACTCATCCTGCTGGTGACATTGTTAGTTGCGTATCTGGACAGGGTCAATATATCCGTACTGGTTGCCGACGACACCTTTCTCCAGGAGATGGGCATCCAGGGCGATGCCCTGGCAATGGGCTCATTGATGTCGATGTTTTTGTTTACGTATGCCATTACTAATGCATTGCTAAGTCCGCTGGGCGATTTATGGGGACCGCGTAAGGTAATGTCGGTAGCGATTGTTTTATGGATAGTTTCCTGTATTTACGGCGGCCTTGTGTCTACCTTTGCCGGCATGGTTGCAGCCCGCTGTATCCTGGGCTTAGGCGAAGGCATGCATTGGCCGATGCAGATGAAATATGTAAAAAACTGGTTCCCGCCGCAGGAGCGGGCCCGGGCAAATTCAACCTGGCTGATTGGTTTAACAGCCGGACCGGCGTTAGCCATGCCTTTTATGGTCTGGGTTATCGGGGCCTGGGGCTGGCGGTCCAGTTTTTTCATCCTGGCGGCACTGGGACTGATTCCGCTGGTCCTCATCTGGTTTTTCACTACCGACAGTCCGCGCGAAAGCAAACGGGTCAATCACCTGGAACTGGAGCATATCGAATACGGTTTAAGAGAGGAGGCCGAGGCCCTGGCCACCAGAGCTGCGGCTGATTCCAATTCGGCCTGGGAGAACTGGAAGGGATTTTTGCTCAACTTCGACTACTGGCTATGTGTGATTTTTTATGTTTTCAGTACTTCCGCCTGGTGGGGGCTGGCGACCTGGATTCCCTCCTATCTGAAACAGGCCCTGGGCTTTTCGTGGACGAGTATGGGCTTCTGGGCGAATGCTCCCTATGCCGTAGGGATTGTTGCTCTGATTATTGCCGGCTATGTAACCGATAAGATTGAGCGAAAAGCGACTTTCGGTATCCTGCATATGCTGGGGGCCGCAGTGGGCATTTATTTTGCGGCTCATGCTACCGGGCAGATTGAAGCGGCGCTGTGGCTGATTGTGGCTGTAGCCTCTCTGCTTATCGGCCAGCCCGGTCATTGGGCCATTATCCAAAAGGTTGTGCCGGCCAAGGCCCTGGGGGCCGGCAGTGGCTTTGAGAGCTGTCTGGGCAGCCTGGGGGGAGCCATTACGCCAATGATTGTCGGCTATTTCATCAATATGACCGGCAACTATATGGGCGGGCTGATGTGTTTGGTGGCATTCTGCCTGATTGGCGCGGTAGCGATGATTACGCTCTGGGTTAGAAAAGTATGAGCAGGTGGTTGGCATTGGCAGCCAGACCTGACCAGGATAACCCAAAAGTTAGTTCTATGGTAAAGGGGGAGATTAGCCTGACAGCTAAAGTATATTTTGCCAGGCTGGCAGATGGTGATGCTGTGCAGGCCCAGGTGCAGGCAATGCACCGGCTTTACATGGCAGCCGATGCCGCAGCGATCATCACCGGTAATGATTTCGTGGCTATTAAACTGCATGTGGGGGAAGGGGAGAATAATACCCGCGTCAGGCCTGAACTGATACGGGCATTGGTGGACAAGGTCAAAGCAGCAAACGGAAATCCCTTTTTGACGGAAACCTCAACCCTGTACAAGGGTGAGCGGCATAATGCGGTTAACCATCTGCTGCAGGCCCATCGCCAGGGTTTTGGCATTGAGCAGGTCGGCGCCCCTTTTCTGATGGCTGACGGCTTGCTGGGTAATACCGAATATGAGGTGCCTATCCCCGGGGAGCTGCATAAAACAGTACATGTTGCCAGAGAGCTGATGGGGGTTGATGCGCTGTTCGTGGTCTCTCATGCCACGGGGTGCATTTCCACAGGGTTAGGAGCCTGTATTAAAAACCTTGGCATGGGCTTAGCAAGCCGTAAGGGGAAAAGGCGGCAGCATTCGGCCATACTGCCGGCCATTAAGCCGAGCCTGTGCACCGGTTGCCAAAAATGCCGGCAGTGGTGTCCGGCTGACGCTATTATTGAACAGGCTGGCAAGATGTATATTGCTGACAATCGCTGTATTGGCTGCGGCGAATGTATTGCTGTCTGCCGGTTCGATGCCGTTACCTATGATTTTACTGCCGATGAGGGTTTTCTGCAGAAAAGTATGGCTGAACACGCCTGGGGAGCAGTGATTAATAAGCCGGGTAAATGTTTTTATATTAATGTCTTGCTGAATATGACGAAACACTGCGACTGCCTTGTCAAACAACCGGCTGACAATTTAATACCTGATCTGGGAATTCTTGCCGCCTGGGACCCGGTGGCGATTGACAAAGCAACCCAGGATCTGACGAAAGCTGCTTACGGACATACCTTGGGTCAACTGGCATTTCCTGAACGCAATGCTGCCATTCAGATGGAACATGCGGCCCACATTGGTATGGGATCACTGGAATACGAATTAATTGAGGTATTTTGACAAGTTGGCAGCAGCGGCTTGCCTGCCGCCCCGGGCGCAGTGCAGGCCGCTGGTTTTTATCCGGATAGAAAGGATAACTTTCCCCGGATAAGGGAAACAGCGGCTTCCGCTTGCGCCAAAGGCTCGGCGCAAGTCGTGTTTTCTTTATCCTGGCAAAATTTAGGCAGGCAAAACCTGGTTAAAGGACAGGAAGAATCTTTAGCGTTGGCGGGCTTTGCCGCCAGGGCCCAAGCCAGGTTTCAGGACTGAGTCCCGGGGCGGCAGAGACGCAGTAATTTTAAAATGAGACAAAAAAACGGGATGTTTCTCAAAATGAAAAAATGATAATAGGAAGCCGCACAGCATTGCTGGCATAAATGCTTTATCTATAAGGGCATGCTGGCTTTGGCCAGCAAACAAACAGTTGGCATGAGTTTTGCATTAGAAGTAGGCAATAACAAGTTAATGAGAAATGCCGGGCCAGGCGGGAGCACCTGCAACCGGAGTACAAACTGTGCCTGGCAGACGACAAAGGTAGAGGTAGATATAGGAGGTTACACCATGCGCACCACAATCGTTGTTTTTACCAAAGTTCCCAAGGCCGGAGATACCAAGACCCGGCTTACGGCAAACCGGGGCGGGATA
The DNA here is from genome assembly GCF_007641255.1 of Sporomusa termitida. Taxonomy (NCBI): domain Bacteria; kingdom Bacillati; phylum Bacillota; class Negativicutes; order Selenomonadales; family Sporomusaceae; genus Sporomusa; species Sporomusa termitida. The sequence continues at coordinate 3,202,893 of NZ_CP036259.1, read as the reverse complement.
TTGACGCCGGCAGAGGCAATGGCTTTTTATGAAGGCTGTCTGCTGGATGTGATTAATGTTTGTCTGGCAGCCGGGAGCGGCGAGGTCCGGGTCTGCTATAACCAGGCTGGTGACCGTGAGTACCTGGAAAAATTACTGGCCAGGACTGCCGACCGGTCGCAGATTAAAGAAGTTTATGCCGACCAGGGCGGCAATTTCGACCAGTGTATGCAATATGCAGCCGACTATATTCTGAAAAATGGCGCTCCCGACCGCCTGGCCGACAGTGTGGTGATTGTCGGCGGTGACCTGCCCAGTTTGCAGCCTGTCATCCTGCAGGATACGGTTGCCAAGCTGGAACGGCTGGCCGGCAGCGAGCCGGGCCGGAATGCGGCCCGGAGTATTGAGACTGCCCCCCCGGGGCTGGGAGCGGCTTTGGTCGAAGGGGCCTGCCAGGAAGGGGGCTTTTCTGTTGTCGGTTACACCTGTACGACCCCGTTCGATTTTAACCGGGTATTTTACAACACCGACGGGATAACGGCTTTGGATATGCTCGTCACCAAAGCGGCCCAACAGAATATTCCGTTTGGGGTGGTGGAAGCCGCGCCTGATGTGGATATTCCGGTGGACCTGGCCAGCATGATTCCGGTGATCAAGGCGCTGGAACTGGCGGCCCGGTGTGACAAAAACATCAAGGTGCCGGTGAATACTCTGGCCGTCTTAGACGAAATCGGCCTGGAAAGCTCGGCCGTGCCGCCAAACCGCTGAAGCGGAGAGCGCCGGCAGCAGCGAAGCAGTGTTTTGAAGGAAAATGATGTATGGATATGTTAGCTAAGGATTGTGTGGAATGTGGTAAATGTACTGCCCTGTGCCAATTTCTGGCACAAACAGGAGAATCACCGGCCCGTATCGCCGGCCGGGGGGCGTCGGTTACCGAAGCTTTCAGCTGTTCGCTGTGCGGCGCGTGCGAGGCGGTTTGCCCCCTGGGCTTAAGCCCGCGGCAGCTGTTTGCCTGCCGCCGGGAGGAAGCGGTAAGGCAAGGAGAATTTGACAGTAATGAATACCGGTATCTGTTTCCCGACCGGCCCAACAATGTTATGAATATGTATCGCCGCTGCTACGGGGTTGACTACGGTGATATAGAGAATGCCGGCAGCGGGGGAACCTGGTTTTTTCCCGGCTGTACCCTGTTGACCTATTCACCGGGACTGACGCGGGCGGTCTTTTACCGCCTGCAGGCTGACGTAGATTGCCGGGGCTTTTGGACAGCCTGCTGCGGCAAACCCCTGCGGCAGCTGGGCCTGCGGCCCAGAGCCGAAGCCCTGCAGGGCCAACTGCAAGAATTTTTGCAACAGCATAACATAACCAGGGTTATTACAGCCTGTCCCGGGTGTTATTACGAACTGGAGCCCGTTTTTCAGGCCTGTAATGTCAGTGTCCGGACGGTGTATGAAATGCTGAAGTTGGCACCAACTGACCGGAACAGCAAAATCAAGTGTACTGTTCATGATGCCTGCCCCGACCGGTTTGCCCGCCGCTTTGGCCGGCAGGTCCGGCAGGCGTTGGCTCAGGCTGGTTTTTCCCTGCGGGAAATGCAGCATAGCGGGGCCCAGGCCATTTGCTGCGGCAGTGGCGGGCAGCTTTCCCATTTTCGCCCGGATTTAACCGAACAACTCGTACAGGCAAGACTGGCGGAAGCCCGGCAGTCCGGCGCCGATATTCTCATCGGCTACTGTTTAAGCTGTGTCCTGAAACTGGAAGGTAAAGCCGCCATGCCGGTGACCCATGCCCTGAATGTACTCCTGGCAATAAGTGAGGATTTTAAGGGGGCCAAGGCCCGGGCCGGCCAGATGTTGGCCGGGGCCGCCGGGGAAAGACTGTGGGCAGAAATGATGGCCGAGTAACCGTTTACAAAGGAGACCGAGAAGCTTGAATTATCGTGAACTTGCGACAACACTTACCACTATACTGACGCTCAGATGGTCGCCTGTGGCCGTAAAACTGTTGAAACCAGGGGAAGAAGTGCCTGAGCATGTATATGAACCCTCAGTTCCGCTTAGGCACTGTCAGGCCATTACCATTGCCAGGCGGGGCAACAGCCTGTATATGCCGCCCCGCAAGCATGCCTGTCCGGACGGGGCCGCGATTATGGGTTTGATTCCCATGTCCCCCAAACTGCGGTCCGGTGAATTGTATCTGCTGTTCAAGAAATTGCCGACGCTGGCCTGTGCCCGGAAAATGATAGCCACCCGCCAGGAGTTTGCTGCGGGAACCTATGCGGCAACGGTGCTGGCCCCGCTGGAAGATGCCGGCTTTGAGCCGGATGTAGTCATTTTCACGCTGTATCCGGAACAACTGATGTGGCTGTGCTGTGCAGCGAGCTATAGCACCGGCGAGCGCCATGCCTTCCACACCTCCGGCTACAATTCCACCTGTGCCGATTTGACTGTACAGGTTATGAAAAACCAGAAAATGAACATTTCGTTTGGCTGTTATGGCGCCCGGGCGATCAGCGAGATCAGTGATTTTGAAGCCTATGTTTCCGTGCCGTTTCAAGAATTGGGAACACTGGCGGACGCGCTGGCAAAGCTGGCAGCCAAAAGTATTCCGGAAGCGCGGCGGAAAATTTATATGCCGCCGGTTATTGATAAAGTCTCGGTGCCGGGGCCGGCAAGCGCCGGCACAGTTGCCATCCGGATTGACGCCGACCGCTGTACGGGCTGTGGCTTATGTGAGGCATTTTGTCCGGAAGCCGTGCTGCAGCTGGTAGCTGACGGCGGGCAGCAAAAGGCCAGTGCGCCGGCGGCGGAAAAATGCTGCGCCTGCTATACCTGTGCCGGCCAGTGTCCGCAAAAAGCCATACAGCTGACAGTCCGGTAAGTACAATGTTAAATTTGCATGATATTGGGGGAACAAGGATGAGCGAAATAAAAAAGACAGCCTGCCATTTCTGCCATATGAACTGCGGCATGCTGGCAACAGTCGAAAACGGAGTGGTGACAAAAGTGGCGGGAGACCCGGAGCACCCGTTTAATGCCGGAGCGCAGTGTCCCCGGGGGGCTTCGGCATTAGACCATTTAACCCACCCCAACCGGATCAACTACCCGTTGAAACGGGTTGGTGAGCGGGGGTCAGGCCAGTTTAAACGTGTAGCCTGGGGGGAAGCCTTAGATGATATTGCGGCCCGTCTGGCGGCTTTAAAAGCAGAGTACGGGGCTGAGACAATTGCCACTACGGGGGGCACTAACCGGACTGACGATTTTGCCCGGCGGCGCTTTTTTAACCTTCTGGGCAGCCCGAACGTTGTTCATACGGCCCCGGTGTGCTGGATTCCCAACTTCTTAACCGAGGCGGCGTCCTATGGCTGGGCGGCCTTTGACCCGGAAATTATGGGGGCAAAATGCGTTGTTGTCTGGGGCCATAATCCCGGGGCTTCCTATTTGCCGGAGATGCGCGGGCTGTTGCAGGCCAAGGCCAATGGCACCAAAATCATCGTAATTGACCCGGTCTACAGTGAAACAGCTGCCAAGGCCGACCTCTGGCTGCCAATCAGGCCCGGCTCAGACAATGCGCTGGCGTTAGCCTGGCTGCATGTCATTATCAATGAAGGGTTATGTGACTATCAGTTTATTGATGACTGGACAGTGGGCTTTGAAGAACTGAGCGACAGGGTGGAGGAATATACGCCTGACTGGGCCGCCGAAAAAACCGGTATTTCACCGGAACTGATTATGGAGAGCGCCAGGATCTATGCGCTGAGCAAGCCGGCCTGTATTCAGTGGGGGGTTGCCACCGACCAGTTGGGCCGGGGCAGCTCCGCCTCGGCCCAGGCCCGGGTGGCCCTGCGGATTATCTGCGGCAATCTTGATGTTCCGGGCGGTGATGTTATGCCTGGCCCCCATCCGACCTTTATCACCGACTGGGAGCTGGAATTAAACGACATGCTGCCGGCAGAGCAGCGGGCCAAGCAATTGGGATCAGACCGGTTTAAGCTGAATTCCTGGCCTGGTTATCAATTGCTGACAGATAATATGCTGCGGGTATGGGGCAAGAGTATTCCGGCCGAATGGTTCTGTGAAGCCAACCCCTCGACGGTGTTCCGGGCGATGGCGACCGGTGACCCTTATCCGGTAAAAGCCTGCATTGTACTGGCCAATAACCCTCTGGTATCCTATGCTAATTCCAAATTAGTCTATAAAGCGCTGAAAAATCTGGAGCTGCTGGTGGCTATGGAATACTGGATGACACCGTCAGCCATGCTGGCCGACTATGTCTTGCCGGCTGCCTCATGGCTGGAAAGGCCGGTGATGACTACTACCTATGGCGTTTCCGACTGGCTGATTGCTTCGGAGAAGGCGATCGAGCCGATGTTTGAGCGGAGAACAGATACCGAGTTCTGGCGGGAGCTAGGCCTTCGCTTAGGCCAGGCTGAGTACTGGCCCTGGGAAACCGATGAGGAGGTGTTCAAATACCGGCTTGACCCGCTCGGCCTGGAGCTTGAAAGCTATGAGGAGTTTGTGCAGTGTTACCGGATGCACTTTGCTGAACGGGAATATCAGAAATATCAGACCAAAGGCGTAGCCACTCCGTCCGGCAAGATCGAGCTGAAGATTTCAATTTTTGAGCAATTGGGTTATGATCCGCTGCCGCACTATGTAGAGCCGCCGTTTAGCCATGAGGCCAGACCGGAGCTGGCGGCGCAATATCCCCTAAGCCTCGTTGCCGGGGGCGGCTTTATGCCGTTCTTCCATTCCGAGCACCGGGAAATGACAAGGATCAGGCTGCTGCGGCCCTATCCGCGGGTAGCGATTAATCCGGCTTTGGCCCAACAGCTGGCGATTAAAGAAGGTGACTGGCTCTGGATTGAGACGCCGACCGGCAAGGTCAAGCAGACTGCGTTTATTACCGCGGCTGTGGCACCTGATGTCGTTCAGGCCGAACGGGGCTGGTGGTTCCCGGAAAAAGAGGTGAAAGACCCGGAACTGATGGGGGTATTTGAATCCAACATCAATGTATGTGTGGATGATGATCCGGATACCTGTGACGAGCTTTGCGGCAGCTTTTGCTCCCGGGGCATTATGTGCCGGATTTCGAAAGTGGAGGGGAACGACTGATGCACTGGGGAATGCTGATTGATCTAAAGAAATGCGTGGGCTGCCACGCCTGTACGATAGCCTGTCAGAATGAGCATAACTTACCGTTTGCCATGAAATACTGCAAGGTGGCCAAAGTGGGACCTGTGGGCGAATACCCCAACATAACCGCTTATAATATCACGACCGGCTGCATGCACTGCGCGGATGCTCCCTGTGTTGACGGCTGCCCCACCGGCGCAAGCCGCCACCGGGCCGACGGGATTGTGACAGTCGATCCGGATAAATGTGTGGGCTGTTTATTCTGTATGGTGGTTTGCCCCTATGGTGTCCGCCAGTTGAACGAGGAAAATGGTATTGTGGAAAAGTGCACAATGTGTTTTAACCGGCTGGACGAGGGTTTGGTCACGCGGTGTGTGGAGACCTGCCAGCTGCAGGCCAGATCGGTCGGGGATCTTGATGATCCTGACAGTGAGCTGGTCAAACAGATCCGGAAGCATAATGCGCAGCCGCTATATTCCTATTTAGGGACAAAACCGTCAATTTACTATATTATGCCATAGGAGGGGATGGAATGGAAAAGCAGCAAGAGTATTGGGGAAGTCTGCCGGCGTGGTACTTTTTCCTGGCCGCAATGGGGGCCATGCTGTTTGTTATTGTTGCGGTAACCGATTTGGCGGGAATGGAAATAGCCGGCCACATCAACGGCTGGGCCGGACTGGTGTCATTGGCAGTGGCTGCCGTCGGTGCCTTGTTATTATTAATTGAGCTAACCCATAAAAGCAGGGGCCATCTGGTGAATGCCCGTCCGTTTGCTTCGGTCATGAGTTTTGGTTCGCTGCTGCAAAGCGTATATATGCCGCTGGTGTTTGTCTATGCGACGTTTTTTTTCAGTTTTATCCCCTGGGCGGGACTTGGCTGGCTCAAAACAATTGTTGCTGTTCTGGCCATTATAACGGCACTGCTCTATGTTACCTATCCGGCAATTGAGCTGGGTGAGGCCAAGGGGCGGTCTTTCTGGAATGGCGGCGGGCTGCTGGGGGTCTTTTTGGTCAACGGGGCGGCCACCGGGGCGGCGGCCCTGATCCTGCTGCTGTTTGTGTTTGGTTACGCTGAGCACGCCTATACCGCCACGATCAGCGGTTTGGCGGCCGGTCTGCTGCTTGTCCAGCTGCTTACCGTGCCGGGCTATGTGCTGGGAATGCGGCTGTCCTCGGCGGAAGAGGCACGGCGGGGGGCCAATAAATTATGGAATGGCGAGTTCAGCAAAACCTTCTGGGGCGGGGTCATTAGCCTGGGGACGGTCATACCGCTGCTGATTAACCTGCTGTTTTCCTCAGTATACTGGCTGGCTATTGCCGCCGTGCTGATTCTGGCCGGCGGGATCTGTTTCCGGATTGATTTCTTACGGGCGGCGGTCAGGGTTGTGTTGCCTGGTGAGGAACGGGCGGAAATGAGCAAGGCCGAAATCACCAAACTGGCTGGTGCCCTTGAAAGCCGCTGGCAGGAAAAGGCCTGCTGGTTGCATCCTCACAAGTAAAGCAGGGGTATTGCTATGAATACAGAGATCGTCTTTGCCACCGATAACGATGAAGAAGAGCTGCAGGAATTGTTTACAGAGTGCGGGATGGGGCTTGCCGGCGATATCGAGGAGCATCTGCTGATAAAACGGGATCATAAAATTATGGCCGGGGCGATGCTGGCCCAGGTTGATGACCACCGGTTTCATTTACTGGTATTTGCTGTAAGAGCGGACGCCCGCAACCAGGGGACCGGCCGGCATTTGCTGCAGGAACTGCTGCACAGACCGGGACACTATTGCCGGCCTGAGTTTGGCAGCCATCGTGCCCGGCCTTACCAGGTGACAACAGTTGCCAAAGGGGAAGCGGCCCGCTTTTATGAAAAAAACGGGTTTGCGGCCTGTGCTTTTTCCGCACTTGCCGCCCCTTATGACCGGCAGTGTGAGGCGTGCCCGGAACAAGCAGCCTGCCGGCCTGTGGCCATGCTGTTTGCGCGCTCCTGAAGCAAACCTGCAATATTACAATTAGGAGCGAAGCGGAAATGGAAGGAAGTTTTATTTTACTGGGGACCGGAGCCGGGCCAGGCTTACCGTCGTTCTTTTGCAACTGCGCCGGCTGTCAGGAAGCCAGACGAAAGCCGGAGCTGGCGCGGACCCGCAGCAGTGCGCTGCTGGACACCGGCGACAGCAAGATCCTTATTGACACCTCGCCGGATGTAAGGCGGCAGCTGCTCAGGGAAGGTATTGACCGGATTGATTATGTTTTTCTGACCCACTGGCATTATGATCATTTTGGCGGCCTGGGCGAGCTGGAGTACTACGTAAAACTGGCAAGGCGGGAACCGGTGCCCCTGTTTTTGCCGCCTAGTGCCGGGAAGCAGTTTGCGGCAGCCTTCCCCAATCTGGCGGATGTTTTTGCCGTCAGGTCCTGGGCATTTGGCCGGCAATACCTTTTCGGCGCAGTGGGCCTAACGCCGCTGCCGGCCAATCACGGCATCGAAACGGCCGGCTTTTTGCTGGCCGCCGGGGCTGCCAGGCTGGCTTATTTCCCCGATACAGCCGGACTGCCGGCCCTAAGCGCACAACAGGTGACCGGTGTGGACTGGCTGATCTGTGATGCAACCTTCCATGGTGACAACTGGTACCCTGATGTGCACATGTCCCTGGAACAAGCCATTGCTCTTGGCCGGCAGGTCAACGCCAGGCAGACGGTGCCCACTCATCTGGCCATCCACTACAGCCGGCCGGTGACCGCCAGGGAGCTGCAGGCAGAGGTGGCGCCCTATGGTAATGTGGTGGTGGCTTATGACGGTATGCATATTACGCTGTAGCCGCAGCTGAAAAGCTTATGGCGGCAATACCACAAGGAAGCGGGAGAAACAATGAAAAAGTCGCTGGGAGCAAAAGTGGTGGCCATGCCTTCGCCGGTATGGATCGTGGGAACGTACGGCGATCATGGCCGGCCCAATATTATGACCGTTGCCTGGGGCGGAATATGCTGTTCAGTCCCGCCGTGTATTGCCATAGCTGTGCAGCAGTCACGGTTAACCCATAGCAATATTACCAAACGCAAGGCCTTTACGGTGAATGTCCCCTCCAGGCACCATCTGGCTGCGGCCGATTATGCCGGTATTGCCTCCGGCAAATACACCGATAAGTTTGCCGTTGCCGGTCTCACTCCTGTCAGGAGTGAACTGGTCGATGCGCCTTATATCGGGGAATTTTTGCTGGTGTTGGAGTGTAAGCTGCTGCATACGGTTGCGCTTGGCGGCCATACCCAGTTTATTGGGCAGATCCTGGATGCCAAAGCCGATGCGGCTGTGCTCCGTGATAATGAAAATCCGGCGATGGCGAGTGTTAGCCCGCTTATTAGCAGTGCCGCCGACCGAAAGTATTATGCACTGGGTGAGTGCTTGGGACAGACCTATCACATTGGCTTACAGCTTGTGGATCAAGAAGAAGGGAAGAATGTATAAGACTGGCCTGTAAATTCCATAACAATTGACACTCCGAGCTGCATGACCTAAAGATATCTATGGTCTGTCAGTCTGGACCTGGCGGTTCACGGGGCAGTGGAAGAAATTCCACTACCTCCCATTTGGGAAAGGAGGCGTTTCATGAGTTTGAGATAAAACTTCTGTGCGCTTGCGGCACAGAAGTTTTTGTTTGGTAATAACTTTAGCAAGCTGTTACGCGCCGGGCGGCTTGAAGCATACGCAGCAGCGCAATATTCATTTTACCAGGAAGGAAGTGAGTCTATATGCTTGACAGTTATGCCAGAGAGGTCGACTATTTGCGCGTTTCGGTCACGGACAGGTGCAATTTACGCTGTAAGTACTGCATGCCGGCTGAGGGAATAGAAAGTCTTGGGCATACGCAGATACTGGCCCTGGAGGAGATTGTCCGGCTGGTCCGGGTGGCGGCCCGGGTGGGAATTCGCAAGGTAAGGTTAACCGGCGGCGAGCCGCTGGTTCGTAGAAATATCACAGACCTTGTTGCGCAAATCGCGGCGATTCCGCAAATTACCGAGATCGCGCTGACAACAAACGGGGTACTATTTGCGGACCTGGCCGCAGAGCTTAAAGCTGCCGGGCTAACCAGGGTGAATTTCAGTCTGGACAGTCTTGAGCCGGACTGTTTCCACTATATTACCAGCCGGGGGAATTTGATTGATGTGACCGGGGCTATTGCCAAGGCGCTGGCGCTGGGGCTGGCCCCGGTAAAAATAAACACCGTGGTTATGAAAGGGATCAATGACCATGAAATCCTTGCTTTTGTCAGGCTGGCCAAAGAAATGCCGCTCCATGTGCGGTTTATCGAGTTTATGCCGGTCGGGGACCTGCCCTTTTATCAGACGGACCGGATGGTAAGTGTTAGTGAGATCAAAGCAATTATTGCCCAGCAGTATGATTTATACAGCGGCCCGGCCGTACAGGGGAATGGGCCTGCCAAATGTTACCAGATAAACGGCGGCCTTGGCAGTATTGGCTTTATCAGCGCGATGAGCGATCATTTTTGTTCCGAATGCAACCGGCTGCGCCTGACTGCCGATGGCAAGCTGCGGGGCTGCCTGTTCGGCAAACAGGAAATTAATTTGAAAATGGCTCTGCAAAACGGGGCCAGTGATGAGAAACTTGCCCACCTGTTCAGCAAAGCAATCAGGGAAAAGCCGCGCTGTCATCATATGTCTGAAGGCTGGGGCGCCGATAATAAACGCAAGATGTATCAAATAGGGGGATGATGATGGATTTTACCCATTTTAATACGGCTGGTTATGCCCGGATGGTGGATGTCAGTGAAAAAACAGATACTGTACGCATCGCCACCGCCCAGGCGGTTGTCCGCATGCAGCCTGCTACCCTGCAGACGATCCGAAACGGCGGCATCAAAAAAGGGGATGTTCTGGCGGTTGCCCAGGTTGCCGGCATCATGGGGGCCAAGCAGACTGCCGGTTTTATTCCCATGTGCCATCCTTTGATGCTCACGTCGGTAGATATCAGCTTTGCCATCAATGAACCGGACGCCAGCATCACCATTTGCTGCCAGGTAAAAACAACCGGGAAGACCGGCGTGGAGATGGAGGCTATCAGCGGCGCCTCGATTGCGGCCATGACGGTGTATGATATGACCAAGGCGATTGACCGCTGGATGGAAATCAGCGATATCCGGCTATTGGAAAAAAGCGGCGGGAAGAGCGGCCATGTCAAACGGGAACAGTTGGGAGAGGGGATACCATGTATAAAACAGCAATTCTGATTATGAGTGATAAAGGCGCCCGCGGTAAGCGGCATGATGAAAGCGGCCGGCCGGTACAAGCATCGCCGGGGAGGTCCCGGGAATGACGAAAGTACTGGCAATAAATAGCAGTAAGGAAAAAGGCCAGCCCAAGCAAGCGGTGGCGAAAGGCTACTTTGCGCTGAACTGGGGGCTGCAGGGCGATGCCCACGCCGGCGACTGGCACCGGCAGGTAAGCCTGCTTGGCAATGAAAGTATTGATAAAATCAGAAGACTGGGCCTTGACAATCTGGCCACAGGCAGCTTTGCCGAAAACATTACCACCGCCGGCATCGTTTTATTTACGCTCCCGGTCGGCAGCCGGCTCAGGGTAGGCGAAACCGTGCTGGAGGTGACACAAATTGGTAAAGAGTGCCATAAGGGTTGTGCCATCCGGGAAAAAACAGGCGATTGTGTCATGCCCCGGGAAGGGATTTTTGCCAGGGTAATTACCCCGGGCTGGATAAAACCGGGGGATGAAATAGTGAGGCTCGACTAAATACGGTGTTAAGCAACAACAGAGAGGGTTGGAGATATGCAGATAGTCAGAGTGGAAGAAGCCATCGGCAACGTGCTCTGCCATGACATTACCCAAATAGTGCCTGGTGAATTCAAGGGCCAGGCGTTTAAAAAAGGCCACATCATTACCGAACAGGATATACCCAGGCTTTTGCAGCTGGGGAAGGAGCATTTATATGTATGGGAGGTTAAGGAAGGATTCTTGCATGAAAATGACGCCGGCCTGCGTATTGCCCGGGCAATACAAGGGGTCGGGCTTGCTCTGACTGAGCCCCGGGAGGGTAAAGTCAGTCTTGTAGCCGAGTATGACGGCCTGTTCACGGTAAATGAAGAGTTTTTAACAAGCATCAATATGATTGAGGAGATTGTTGCCGCAACCCGGAACAACCACAGACCGGTAAAAAAAGGGGATATCGTTGCCGGTGTCCGGGTTATTCCTTTGCTGATTGAGGAAGCGAAAATCAAAACAGTGGAAGCGATTGGACAAGCCGCCGCGGTCACGGCCGTTTCCCCATATCGCGCCTGTAAGGTCGGTATTATTACGACCGGCAGCGAGGTTTATCATGGGCGTATTCAGGATAAGTTCGGACCGGTCGTAAAAGCCAAGGTGGAAGGCTACGGCTGTGAAGTAATGCAGCATATCCTTGTGCCTGATGACCGGGACCAAATCGCCCAGGCCGTGAGGGCCTTAATCGCTGACGGGGCTGATTTGATCCTGACAACCGGCGGCATGTCGGTTGACCCGGATGATGTCAGCCCCAGCGGGATCAGGAAGGCCGGTGCGGAAATTGTCACCTATGGCGCGCCTGTATTGCCGGGGTCAATGCTGATGGTGGCGTATTTGGGGCAGGTCCCTGTTCTGGGACTGCCGGGCTGTGTCATGTATCATAAAACGACTGTTTTTGATTTGCTGCTGCCCTTAGTCCTGACCGGCCGGCAGCTTACCAGACCCATGATCGTAAAGCTGGGGCTGGGAGGATTATGTCTGGAATGTGAGGTTTGCCAGTATCCGGCCTGTTCCTTTGGGACTGGTGCATAGATGATAAGGGGGATAAAGAATGAAAACAAGTATTTCCCTGGAAGAAGCGCAGGCAACATTATTAACATTAGTCCGGCCTGTTGCACAGGGCCAGGTACCTTTGCTGGCCGCGACAGGCCGGGTGTTGGGCCGGGATATCCAGTCCGGCGTAAATCTGCCGGTTTTTAGTAAATCGCCTTTGGATGGTTATGCCCTGCAGGCCAAAGACAGTGAACAGGCTAAGCCGTCCCAGCCCGTAACGCTCACCGTAATCGAAGAGGTCCGGGCCGGTTATGTGCCCCGTAATAAGGTCATGGCCGGCACTGCTATAAAGGTGATGACCGGGGCGCCTGTCCCGGAGGGGGCGGACGAGATTGTTAAATTTGAGGATGTAACCAGAGAAGGAAATAGCATTAAGTTATTTAGTCCGGTTACACCGGGTAAAAATGTGATCAGGGCGGGGGAAGATGTAATCCAGGGCGAGACGATTGCCCCCGGCGGTATGGTGGTGACGCCGCCGCTGGTCGGGTTACTGGCGGCCATTGGCGTGGCGGCAGTGCCGGTTTTTGAAAAAGTCAGGATCGCTATTCTCAGTACCGGTGATGAGCTGTTGGACCCGTCCCGGGACTTGCTGCCGGGAAAAATATATAACAGCAATCTCCACAGTTTAGGCGCCTACTGTCTGCAACTGGGAACAGCGCCGGTGGATATGGGCATTGTACCTGATGAAACCACGGCCATTGCTGCGCGAATTTCTCAGGCGCTCCAGGCGTCGGATCTGGTTATCACCACCGGCGGCGTTTCCGTGGGCGATTATGATGTTGTTCCGGCGGCGCTGACGCAGCTGGGGGCTGAACTCATTTTTTGGAAGCTGGATATGAAACCCGGTTCACCGGTTATTGCCGCCAGCTATAATAATAAATTAATTATCGGTCTGTCGGGCAATCCTGCTGCCGCCTTAATCACTTTCGACCTGCTGGTGGTGCCGCTGATCAAGAAAATGATGGGCTTGGAGAAACAGTTTCCCCTTAAAGTTTCGGCCATTCTGACCGAAAACTTTAATAAATCCAGCCAGCAGCGTCGCTTTTTGCGGGCGCGGGTGCAACGCGACAAGGCCATGAATTATGTGAAGCTTACCGGTGAGCAAAGCAACGGGGTGTTAAAATCAATGATTGACTGCAACGCACTGATCGACGTGCCGGCCGGGAGCGGCCCGCTGCTTGCCGGCCAGGAAGTTTCCGCAGTGGTGTTAGGCCATGAGCCGGGAGGTTTCCTGTAAGACCTTTATCAAACTGTCAGCAGACAACCCTGTAACGCTTGATCTTAACAGGGTAACTTGCCCTGCCGGCAAGCGGTGAAGGTTTGGTGTGAGCTGAGTTCTCTTACTAATCTTTAGAGGGGAGGTCTACTATGAAAGGATTTCAAGCCCGGGAATTAGTCCGGGTGATCGAAATTGACCGCAAAATTTGTAAAGGCTGTGATTTCTGTAAAGCATTTTGTCCGGCAGAGGCCATTGACGGCAAATACGGGACCGCGCACACCATCGATAAGACCCGGTGTGTGGCCTGCGGTCAGTGTTTAGTCCATTGTCCGTTTGGGGCGCCCAGGGATATGGTTGATGGTGTCGACAAGGTGATTGAAAAGCTGGAGACTAAGCAACTAACGGTTGTGGGTACTATCGCACCTGCTGTCCGGGTTGCCATTGGCGAAGAGTTTGGCATGGAACCGGGTAGTTTAGTTACTGCTAAGCTGTATGGTGCTCTTAAGCAGGCCGGATTTAAGATTCTGGACACCAACTTTACTGCTGATCAGACCATCCTGGAAGAAGGCCTGGAACTCATCGGCAAAATCCGGCATTATGCCCTGGGAGAGCCGGCCGGGCAGCCGGTGGGACCGCTGCCGCAATTTACATCCTGCTGTCCGGCCTGGATTAGATATGCCGAATTGTATTACCCTGAGCTTATCCCCCATTTGTCTTCTGTTAAGTCGCCGATGATGATAGCTGGTGCTTTGGCTAAGACTTATGGCGCAAAAGAAGTGTGGCAGGTACAGCCTGAAGAACTTTTTATGGTGGGGATAATGCCTTGCACTGCCAAAAAATTTGAAGCATCAAGACCAGAGTTTACCAGTGCTGCGGCCTATTGGAACAGGCATGGTAAAGCCGGCCGTTATCCGGATGTGGATGCAGTGCTTACCACCCGGGACCTGGCTCGTCTATTTAAAAAGCTGAGCATCGACTTTGCCAATGTTCCCGAATTTACCGACCAGGATAATCCTTTTGTCCAATATAGTGGTGCGGGCGTGCTGTTCGGCAATACCGGCGGCGTCATGGAGGCTGCTTTACGCACCGCTTATTTTGTTATTACCGGCGGGGAGCTGGCGGTACCTGAGTTTAAGCAGGTGCGGGGGCTCGCTGGCGTGAAAGAAGCCGGAGCGACTATGAAAGATGCTAAAACCGGCAGGGACGTTACCCTTAAAGTGGCGGTTGCCCATGGGCTTAAAGAGAATGCTAAGCCGCTTTTGGAACAGGTCCGGGCCGGCCGGTCACCCTATCATTTTATTGAAATAATGAACTGTCCCGGCGGCTGTGTAAATGGCGGCGGGCAGCCTGTTAATCCGATGGATTCCCTGTGGTTGGGCAAAGCCCGGGCGATGCTATCCCTGGCCTAAGCCCTGAGGGCGCTCAAACCAATCTCCGGCCCTGAACGCTGCGATCGAAGCGTTCAGGGCCGGTGAACAGCTTTGCCGTGGTAGCCGAGGCGGTTCGCCGGCTGCCGAACAATCGCAGGAGGCAGCCAAAACAGATCGCTGCCCTTATCGGCGCCATCCAGGGCAAAACCGAGCTAGGCGGTCATCGCTATGACGGCCGGTACGCAGGAAGTAAAGCATGGTTCTGAGTTGGCATCTATGGAAGAGATTGCTGCTGCCAGCCAGCACCTGGCCCAGCTTGCATAGCAATTGCAAAATGCGGTTAACCGGTTTAAGCTATAGGTAAAGAAGTATGCAGCCGTTAGGAGGCAAAGCCATGGAGGTAAGTGGTATTATTCTTGCAGGCGGGCGCAGTTCCCGGATGGGGCGGGACAAAACGCTGCTCTCGTTTAATAATGAAACACTGATAGAACGGACGCTAAACAAGCTGGCAGGTGTTGTGGATGAAATTATTATTGCAAGCAATCATACGGCAAAATATAACTGCAGCGGTGTTAAAGAGGTACCTGATCATTATCCGGGCCTGGGGCCGCTGGCCGGCCTGCATGCCGGTCTACTGGCGGCGCAATATCAGTACGCCTTTGTGGTTTCCTGTGATATGCCGCTATTTACAGGCGAGCTGGCCAGATACTTGCTTGCCCGGAGAAGCGGATATGATGTTATAGCGCCGGCAATACGGCAGCGGTGGGAACCCCTGTGTGCCGTATATTCCCGCAGCTGTATCGGCCCTATCGAGCAGTGCTTGCAGGCCGGGGTGAGCCAGGTATATCAATTTTATCCCCTGGTGCGGGTCCTTAAAATTGCCGAACCTGAATTACAGGCGGTCGGAAATCTGGAAGAACTGTTTTACAATCTTAATACACCGGGCGACTTAACCCGGCTTGACCAGAACGGGCGGTATGTAAAATAAACGGCACTGAAATGGAGTCTGCGGGCAGCGACAGCGGGCAGTCGTAGTTTAGGGAGGGGTATGATGCGATATGAAGGAAATATTTACAGCCCCCATATAGCCGGGGATGATTACATCCTGCAGTGTACGATCGGGTGCAGTCATAATCAATGTACATTTTGCTATATGTATAAAGACAAGCAATACCGCGTCCGCGAACTCAATGAGATTCTGGAGGATATTGAGCTTGCGAAAGAGTATTATGGCGATGTGAAAAAGGTATTCCTGGCCGATGGTGATGCCCTGACTATGCCGACTCAAGATTTAGTAACGATTTTGCAATATCTGTATGCTGCCTTTCCCGGGCTTGCCTATGTCGGCGTCTATGCCAGTGCCGGCAGCATACTAAATAAGAGTCTGAGCGAATTGCAGAAACTGCAAAAATATGGCTTAGTTGAGGCGCATCTGGGGGTGGAAAGTGGCGATGAGGAAATTCTGCGGGAGATTCACAAGGGCGTTAGCTGTGAAGCAATGGTGGCGGCCGGGAGAAAGGTCAGGCAGGCCGGGATCAATCTGTTTATTACCGTAATTTTAGGGTTGGCAGGAAGAACTCCGCAAGCGCGGGCGCATGCCCGAAATACGGCGCACATTTGTAATCAGATACAGCCCGATTATATCGGTATGCTGACTATTATTGTACAACCGGGAACTGAACTTTATGAAAAAATGCAGAGCGGGGAGTTCCTAGTGCCGACAGACCGGGAGATTCTGCAGGAAATGCGGTTAATGATTGAGAATATGGAGCTGGCAAACACAGGTATTACTTCCATGCATCCTTCTAATTGTATTTATCTGGATAAGGTGCTGCCGGCGGGTAAAGACGAACTGTTACAAACCCTTACCCGGGTTATTGAGGGTAACGAGATAAACCTGCTTCGTGTCCGTGATACAGACCGGGTATAACCACATTTAGTTATATGTCTGCTGCTGAGTCCTAATAAGATGAAAAACTAATTAGAGCTACTTGTTTATTGAGCAGCTCTATTTTTTGTGTTGTAAAATTGTATGATTTTATTGAATTGGCAGCAATATGGGCGTAAAATTATACTAACCGGACAAATGCCTGACCGGCGGCTGGAATAATGATCTGTGGAACAGTCCCCTATGCCGGCAGCGAAACTGCCAAGGGGCCGCTGGCAGCAGGCAAACTGGCTGACCTCATTGTGGTCTACCGGGGATGTGTTATCAGCTTAGTTGGATGCTAGCGCCGAGACCCGGGGCCGGTGCACAATCGCCGGCGGCAGCATTGTCTATCAGGCGCAGCTGCCGCCTTGTCGGTCAGGGCGTAGTGCAAGCCGTTTTCCCAACCGTGTTTGCTGGCAACCGGGATTTTTAGTCTGCCTGGAGAATGGCAGGCTGTAAGAATAAGGCAGGGACCGGCTGCCAGCGATTAACCCCAATTATATACTGGAGGTATGACTATGAATTGTGCAAAGAACAAGCTGGCAATTGTTGGTGTGGGCCACGTGGGCTCAGCGGTATTGAACTGCGCTTTGTCTTTTAACCTGGCAGCAGACATTGCGCTTATCGATATCATTGAAAAAAAGGCAATTGGTGAAGCCCTGGATGCCAGCCACGGCACCCCGTTTACCTATAGCCCGAACGTACATATTCATGCTGGCGGCTATGAAGAATGCAAGGATGCCAAGGTGATTATTGTCGCCGCCGGTCCCAGCATTCTGCCGGGAGAGAAAACAGACCGCCTGCTGCTGGCCGACAGAAATGTCCAGGTAATCAAAGATGTCATGACCGCGATAACGCAATATACAAAGGATGCCATTATCATTATAATCACTAATCCGCTTGATATAACACTGTATTGCGCCCAGAACCTCTTTGGCTATCCCCGGCATAAAGTGTTCGGCACCGGCACAACTCTGGAAACGGCACGGCTCCGGCGAATTTTAGCCAATAAATACGCTGTGGACCCCAAGAATGTCCATGGCTATATGCTGGGGGAACACGGCAACTCGGCTTTTCCGGCGTGGAGCCTTGTGAATGTGGCCGGAATCCCCAGTGACAGACTGGATGAATATTTTCAGCCGGCTGAGCCGCTGGATCGGGAGAAAACAGCGGCGGAGGTTGTGAGTGTGGCTTATGATGTCCTTAATTTTAAAGGCTGCACAAACTCCGGGATCGCCATGGTTGCCTGCCGGCTGGCCCGGTCAGTGCTCTTTAATGAAGGCAGTATTTTTCCTGTATCGACAACCCTAAAGGGAGACTATGGGCTGAGTCAGGTTGCCTTAAGCCTTCCCTGCCAGATTACTGCCACCGGTGTAACCAGAAGGCTCAACGTTCCTCTGCCGGCGGCTGAAAAAGAAAAGCTGCATAAGAGTGCGGCCAGCATCTCCCAGGTATTGCGCTCTGTAGGGTTAGTCGGCTAACTAACCCTACAGAGCGCTGCAGGTTGATAAGTTTGCGGATAGGCAAGACCGGCAGCGGCAGGAGGTGGGCATTTTCAGGCAATATATAATACGGGAATTGTTGCCGTCAGATTATGAAGCAGCTCTGGACCTGTGGCAACGGACACC
Organism: Sporomusa termitida; assembly: GCF_007641255.1. Classification (NCBI taxonomy): domain Bacteria; kingdom Bacillati; phylum Bacillota; class Negativicutes; order Selenomonadales; family Sporomusaceae; genus Sporomusa; species Sporomusa termitida. The sequence goes on along the minus strand of NZ_CP036259.1, from coordinate 3,184,802 downwards.
GGGGCTGGGGTTGAGCGAGGCCGATTCCGCTGCGAATATTGACCAGTTTCTAAGCCGGAACAAGGGGCTGAGCTTTGTTGCGGCAGCGGGGCAGGAGCTGATTGGCACCTGTCTGTGCGGCCATGACGGGCGGCGGGGGTTTCTCTATCACCTGACAGTGCATCCCCGCTACCGTCGGCAGGGAATCGGGCGGGCCCTGGCAGAACGGTGTTTAGCGCAGCTTAAAGCAGCCGGTATCGCCAAGTGCCATTTGTTTGTGCTGGCAGATAACCGGCAGGGGATGGACTTCTGGGACCGTATCGGCTTTCAGGAAAGAGCGGATATCTGTATCTATTCATGCAATATTGGCCTCTAATCAATATTGACTTTCTGGAAAATTTATGTAAAAATATTTTTAAAGTGAGTGTGCATAACAGCAGCGATGCTGGAGCTGCACAGAGGCTTGGCAAGCCTTACACGTGGGTACAGCCCCGCGGAGTCATAGGACTGTGATTCTGCGGGGCTTTCTTTTATGGTTTAAGGCAGCGCTTGCATGACTGTCCGGGTTTTACACTTCATTGCCGGCAGTGGTAGAGTGAGAAGGGGTTAGTAACATCACTCAGTGATAGAAAGGCGGCGGGATGACTATGAGTGAACTTTTTTTTCGGAATACACCACAGTTGGCGACCAAGCGGTTGCTGTTGAGAAGGCTTGGTCCTGAAGATGCAGAAGCAGTTTTTGCATATGCCTCAGATCAGGAAGTAACGAAATACCTGTCATGGGCTACCCATAAGACGATAGCAGATTCGCGGGCCTTTATAAATTTTACGTTAGAGCGGTATTGCAGGGATGAGGCCGGGGACTGGGGGATTATTCTGCGGGCAACCGGAAAACTCATTGGTACCCTGGGGTTTCCCCAGGTCGACAGGAAAAATAATCAGGCGGCCATCGGCTATGTGTCGGGGCGCCGCTATTGGGGAGCCGGCCTTATGCCCGAAGCCGTCAGGCGGATACTGCAATTTGCTTTTAATGAGCTGAGGCTTAACCGTATTGAGTGTATTCACGCTTTGCCCAATGAGCCGTCAGGCCGGGTTATGCAAAAGGCGGGTATGACTTTTGAAGGGATTGCCCGTGAGCGAATGTTCGCTAAAGGCAGGTACTGGGATGTTAAACAATACGCCATTCTCCGGTCGGACTGGCACCAGGCAAGAGGAATTCAGTAACGCTAACAGCATCGCGGGCAGGGGCTTCAGCTGCACAGGGCAGCAGCAGCTTGCTGCCGGCGCCGGGAAAGATGATTGGAGTACCATATGAAAGCAAAGAACGCAGGCTTATTACAGATTCACGTAGCAGTTTTTTTATTTGGGTTATCAGGCTTATTTGGGAAATTGGTGACTTTGCCGGCCGGCCTCATTGTTTTTGGCAGGGTGGTTTTTGCCAGTATATTTCTAATATTGCTGCTGGTTTATCTCCGGCAAAACATCAAGCTGAACCAGCAGCGGCATTATGTTTATCTGGCCGTTATGGGCATGCTTTTGGCAGTCCACTGGGTGACTTTTTTTCTATCGATTCAGGTAGCCACTGTTGCTATCGGGTTGCTTACATTTTCCACATTTCCTGTTTTTGTAACCTTTCTGGAACCATATTTTTTTAAAGAAAAAATCAGGCTTGCCGATATAATTGCTGCTTTACTTACACTCGGTGGTGTTATCCTGGTGATCCCGGAATTTCAATTAAATAATAGTGTAACCCAGGGTGTTGTCTGGGGAATAACCTCCGGTTTCACGTATGCGGTATTGTCGCTGCTTAACCGGAATTTTGCCGCTGAATACTCAAGCTTGGTCATTGCCTTCTATGAGCAAGCGGCGGCGGCCATCCTGCTCTTTCCGTTTGTCTTCCTCCGCCCGCAGCCGGTGGTGCAGGTTAATGATATACTTTTGCTGCTGCTGTTAGGTGTCGTTTTTACAGGTGTTTCTCATTCCCTGTTTATTAGTGGCCTGAAAAGGATTAAAACCCAGACTGCCGGTATTATCTCCAGCCTTGAGCCGGTATATGGCATCATTTTTGCGGTTATGTTACTGCAAGAGATACCAACACTACGAGAAATTCTCGGCGGCCTGATTATTCTCGGTACGGTTGTATACAAGTCCATAGACGCAGGGGCCTCGTCTCTTTGAGTCCAAATTCTTTCTGGCAGTGCAGGTATAATTAAAAATAAAAATGCGCTTTTTAGGAGGCTATGTGATGAGTCAATCAAAAGGGTTACCTCAAAATCAGGCCGGCCGTTTACGGATTGTATTCGGCAATACTGACCGGACGGCAGACGAAATAATCGTTTATATCCGCAGTTATGTCAGTGAACTTGCCGGCCTGAATATTGAAGCGGCAAAATCAGTTCCGCAGCATGTCGGTCAGGCCGTCGTTGATATTCAAGCTCCAGCGGCAGCTATAGACAAGGCAATGCTCCGGCAGCTTCTTAACGAGGCTGGGTCATGCATGTTCCAGGTTGATTCAATGGAAGAAATCCAATAAATAAAGTGGATAGACGCAACGGCCCGGTTACTCTTGAGTCAGAAAAAATATGTTCTGCTCATTGGAAAATAAAGGAATTAAAATAATAATGACGAACAAGTTTATATGTTGAAATAATGAGGGTTTTAGGGATTTGTCGGGATACGTATTTGATGTATTCTTTAGGCGATACGGCAAAATGACAGGAAACAGTATTAAGTTGGTGGAGGTCCGGTAAACAGCTTACCGGGCAGATGTTTGCGTAAGCAACCTTAATTTTAATAAGCGGTAATGGTAATTGGCAAGTCATTTCGAGAAGATCAACTTTAATGGAGATGTAAACTATAAAGGAAGAGAGGGATGTTTTGTTTGCATCGTTTGAACATTATGTGGAAGGCGTATCTGATTGTCAGTGTTGTAATTACTATAGCCGCCGCAGCTATAGCCGGTTATTTAATAGCTGAAAAAAAGAATGTGCTTATTACAAATAAGCAGATTGGTTTATTAAAATTAGCCTCAACCCTTGAAAGAAAGCTTAATGCTGACGATCTGACCAAAGACATTAGCAGGGTTAACGGACTAGCAATTAATCAGGCAGAAAAGGCTGCTATTCTTAATAACCTATATGAACCGCTTTTATTAGAGACAGCAAAGGAAAACCCTGAGTATGACATTGGGATTTCTTTTGATAAACCGGCAGGCTGGGAAGAACAGTCTGTGCTATATATAAGCCACCCGCTGTATATTGACGGCCAGTTTAGCGGCCATATGCGGGCAGGTTATATGTTGGATTATCTGGATAAGGAGATTGGTCAGTACACAACAACGCTATTAACTTTGGTGTTTGGTGTCTGGGTTTTATTAATGTCGTTGCTATATTTGGTTTTTTACAAATTTACAATTGAAAGCAGCCGGTTATCCTGTCTAACCAGTGATGCTGAGGCCGAAGGCAGGGAAGCGATAGACCGGCAGGCAAGCTCAAAGCTTGCCTGCCTAATAGATCTTTGCCCGTTGCCAATTATTGAACTGGATGATAACGGTTGTATCGCAAATTTGAACAAAGCAATGCAGGATTTATATAACAGATATTTCACATACAGCCGGGAAGTGTTAATTGGAGAATCCATTCAGGCATTATCCAGTCAGTTGGGTATTGAATACAAGAAAAGCTTTATTGCCCGGGTAATGGACGGACAGGAGATTAGGAATGAATACCTAAGACAGCTTGGCTACGACTGGATATTAAACGGGATACCTATCATCAATGCCGATACCGGCCGGGTTAACGGTGCGATTGCAATTTATCATGATATATCCGAAGCTGAGAAGACCAAGCAGGAAATGGCAAGGCTGGAGAGTCTTAATGCAATTGGTGAGACGGCAGCCTCTATGGCTCATGAGTTACGGAATCCGGCCTGTGCAATAAGAGGTTTTGTGGAATTATTACAAAGGAAATGCCGGGAGGACCAGCAGGAATATTATGGGATTATCTTAGAAGAACTAGACCGGATGAATGGAATTATTGAAGACTTTTTGTCGCTTACCAGGAATCGGTTGATTGATAAAACGCCCCTTGATATTAATGAGGTACTACGCTCGCTGTACCCCCTTATTTTATCTGATGCACTAAAAAACGGTATTGAGCTGGAGTATAATCTGTGCGAAAAGGCTGAAGCATTACGTCTCAATCCAAGAGAAATACGGCAACTTGTTCTTAACCTGGCCCGCAACGGGATTGATGCCATGAGCCCCCGCGGTATCCTCAGGATTTCCACTGAAAAAACTATGAGTGGTATAAATCTTATAATCCAGGACACAGGTACCGGTATTCAACCTGAATTACTAAACAAAATTTTTGAGCCGTTTTATACCTCAAAGCAGAATGGAACCGGATTAGGTTTGGCAGTGTGCCGAAATATCATTGAAGGGCATGCCGGGACGATTAAGGTGGAATCAGAGGTCGATAAAGGGACAACTTTCATTATGTTTTTCCCAAATGTCAAGGAAGAATGCTGCCGTTTACCCAAGTCCGGCCCGGAAGTAGGCATTTATTCTATGGGGTGTGAAATGACAACTCCTTAAAGCGCCGAATGCAGCGATTTATTGGTACATGGTGGTCAGCTGAGGTGATTTGGCAGGATATTGATCCCTGAGGTCCAGGCTTCCGCACCTGTGGATTCAGCCCTGGAAAATAGCAGTAGGACATAAAAAACACGGTCAACTAATGACCGTGTTTTTCCCCTGTGCCGGGTTGTTTTTTTAGCTGCTGATTTTCTGAATCAGGACAGAGGCGTTGGCGTTAGCTTGGGTGCCGCCTGCTAGTGTTTGCAATGTTATCGGCGCAGTACTAGTATGATTTCTTAAAGTTAAGATATCGCCGGCACCGGCAGTAACAATCACCATACCTGGATTGGGTTGAGTACCAGCGCCAGAGCCATAGGTGCTGGACGTAATGGGAGTGCCATTCAGGCAGAGGGTAAACTGGTTTGGCTCTACCCCTGCAACTACGAACCATATTGCATAATCACCGGCAGTATCAAGGGTAATTGAAGCTGTTAAGGGGGTATGAGAAATACCATTGAGGTTACTGTTAGCATCGAAAGTAACATCAGCTTCCAGAGCTACTACTTGGTCACTTGTATTGTATATATAAGCATATGCCGATAATCCTTGTGCGCCAGTTTCACCGGTAGCGCCGGTTTCACCGGTAGCGCCGGTAGCGCCGGTGGCCCCGGTATCACCAGTAGCGCCGGTATCACCGGTAGCGCCGGTATCACCGGTAGCGCCGGTAGCGCCGGTAGCGCCGGTATCACCGGTAGCGCCGGTAGCGCCGGTAGCGCCGGTAGCGCCGGTGGCGCCGGTATCACCAGTGGCGCCGGTATCACCGGTGACGCCGGTATCACCAGTGGCGCCGGTCGCACCGGTGGTTCCGATATCTCCAGTTGCACCGGTCGCACCGGTGGTTCCGGTATCACCAGTCGCGCCAGTGGCGCCAGTGGCGCCGGTATCACCAGTGGCGCCGATATCACCAGTGGCGCCGGTGGTTCCGGTATCACCAGTTGCACCGGTAGCACCGGTGGTTCCGGTATCACCAGTTGCACCGGTAGCACCGGTGGTTCCGGTATCACCAGTCGCACCGGTAGCACCGGTGGTTCCGGTATCACCAGTTGCACCGGTAGCACCGGTGGTTCCGGTATCACCAGTGGTTCCGGTATCACCAGTAGCACCGGTCGCACCGGTGGTTCCGGTATCACCAGTCGCACCAGTGGCGCCGATGGCACCGGTATCACCAGTAGCGCCGGTATCACCGGTGGTTCCGGTAGCACCAGTGGCGCCGGTATCACCAGTAGCACCGGTATCACCAGTAGCACCGGTGGCGCCAGTAACACCAGTATCGCCGGTAGCCCCAGTAGCCCCTGCACCAGTAGCGCCAGTAGCCCCGGTATCACCAGTAGCACCGATGGCGCCAGTTTCACCAGTGGCTCCAGCATCTCCAGTAGCGCCAGTAGCACCGATGGCACCAGTTTCACCAGTGGCGCCGGTAGCCCCGGTGGCGCCGGTTTCACCAGTAGCGCCGGTAGCGCCTGTCGTACCGGTAGAGCCGGTTGCTCCGGTAACACCTTCTTCTTCAGGTACTTCAACTAATACTAACAAAGCCTTAATAGGGATCACAGAAGAGTAAGTTATGGTGTTCAGTGACTGATTCACTAAACTTAATGTTAGCGGTACTGAATCAACCTGGATAAGTGCAAAGCCGATGATCTCCCCTGTTTTTATGGGGGAATCTCCCGGCAAATTATCGCCTTGCGATGTTACTATTGAAAAAGATAAACCACCTGCTCCCAGGGTTGACTGCGTTATAACCCCCCAATTGATAAGATATCGCCCTGTTTTGGATATTGTTATTTCACCTGTAAGTGCATTATAGCTTACAAGACCAAAACTGCTTACTATAGTGTCAAATATTACATTGGAGCCTGAAGAAACTGTGCCATCTAAGAACCTTTGCAGTTGAAGACCTATTGTACTCAAGTATATTCCTCCCTCATTACGCTATGGAATAAGCAATAGAATTGAACTTCAATAGTTGCTTTACATTCAGAAGTATATAGTCTTCGTGTACATTGCCGTTAAGCGGGTAATAATGACGAGACAAATTTAAGTTTATGTTTTCCGCCGCTTTTATTTGTTTCATAATCTCTATCATATAATATATATTATGATGAGTAAGTACATAATGCGATATGTTATGCAGGATAATTTGGTAGATATATTGACCAATACAGCTTGCAGAAAAACTGAGCAGGTGTTAGTAGCGAAGCATTGGAAGGCCGATAATAATTTGTACTACAGCTCAGTTTTTCCGAATGAAAAAATCGCCTGTCCTTCGGTTTAATGGCCGAAAGCAGGCGATTTTTCAGCTTGCTATTTACTGGCAGACTCGGCAAAACATTGCTGTATTTGGGTATAGGCCCAGTCTATTTCTTCCCTGGTAATTGTCAGGGCCGGGGCAAAGCGGATAATATTTTTATGGGTTTCTTTACACAGCAAGCCCTTGTTTTTTAGTTGCTCGCAATAGGGCCGGGCCGGTACTGTCAGTTCCAGGCCGATAAACAGACCCCGGCCGCGCACCTCGCGGATGACCGGATTGGAGAGCTGCCGGAGTTTGTCAAGAAAATACTGGCCGAGGGTAAGCGAGTTTTCCACCAGGTTTTCTTCGGCCAGCACCTCCAGGGCGGCTATTGCCACTGCACAGGCCAGGGGATTGCCGCCAAAGGTAGAACCATGGGAGCCCGGGTTAAATAACCCCAGAATGCTTTTATCGGCGGCGACGACGGAAATGGGAAGCACCCCGCCGCCTAACGCCTTACCCAGTATGTACATATCGGGGCTGACATCCTCCCAGTCACAGGCAAACAGTTTTCCCGTCCGGCCCAAACCGGTCTGAATCTCATCAGCGACAAACAAGACATTATTATTCTTACACAGTTGGCAGGCCTGCCGGAGAAAGCCGTCAGGGGGGAGTACAATGCCGGCCTCGCCCTGAATCGGTTCCAGCAGGAAGGCGGCTGTGTTGGCAGTTATCGCTTTCGCCAGTGCGGCCAAATCACCATACGGAATCAGGACAAAACCGGGCGTAAAGGGGCCAAAGCCGGCCTGGTATTCAGGTTCGGAGGAAAAGGAGGTAATCGTCATTGTGCGGCCATGAAAGTTCCCGGTGCAGACGATGATTTCGGCCTGATTCTCCGGCACGCCTTTATGGCGATAAGCCCAGCGCCGTACCGCCTTTATTGCCGTTTCCACCGCTTCCGCGCCGGTATTCATGGGCAGGAACATATCCTTGCCGGTGAGCCTGGCCAGCTGCTCAAAAAACTGATATAACTGATCATTATAAAAAGCTCTGGAGGTTAAGGTTACTTTATCGGCCTGATCTTTTAACGCGCTGATAATCTTCGGGTGCCTGTGACCGTGATTGAGGGCCGAGTAGGAACTAAGCATATCCATATAGCGGTTGCCTTCGGGATCCTCCACCCATACCCCTGCTGCCTGGGCTATTACTATTGCCAGGGGATGATAGTTATGGGCTCCCAGCAAATCGGTCCTGCGCATAATTTCATCGGAAATAACCATAATCGCTCTCCCTTATAACTTTGTTATTGCTGCTTCTCCTGTAACCTGTTCAATGATGGCCAGGCCAAATCCTGCCGTTCCGGGGTATCTGATCAAAATATACAGCCCGCCGCAGGTCAGGGCCAACCCTGGCGAACCCACCGGCACCTGTTCAGGAATGGGTAAGGCCTAAGCTGAAGTCTTATAGGCTAAGGTATTTTTTACTTATCCGGCGCAGACCTGTAAAAGCTCTGCGTTTTGTTAACGGTTAACGAAACTTAGGTATTTAGCAATAGGCTGGAATTACCTGCGGAGATACCCCTTTTTTTACCTTTGTAGTATTGACAGGCCGTAATTTAGGTTATATTATAGCAGTAGACAAATATGTGCATATACACTTTGTTTTGCAAATATCTTTGAAAGGTGCTGGAGCAATGGAATCTGTTACAGGCTATTATCCTAAAACCCCCAGTCCCTGCCTGTGTCTTAATATACGGCGGGCTTCCCGGGCGGTAACCGAGTTTTATGAGCAGATTCTAGGGCCAAGCGGACTTAAGGTTACACAATATTCATTATTGCGGTATCTTGAGCATGTGGAGCCTGTTACAATCAGTGAACTTGCCAAAATTATGCGTATTGACCGGACTACGCTAAACCGCAATCTGAAGCCGCTTACTGAGGCTGGTCTTATTACCGTGAATACCGGCACAGACCCGCGCTCCCGGCACATCAGCCTTACCGCCGCGGGAAAATCGGCGGTGAATATTGCGACAGGCCTGTGGGACGAGGCCCAGGCAGCCTTGCGGCAATATCTGGGCGAGCCGGAGGTTGAGCAGTTTAATCACCTGATTGCCAAACTGGAGGCACTGCTGCCGTAATTTTTTTTTGAAATTGAGTGTATGTACACGTAAAACAAAAGGAGTGGTGAGAATTGGAACAACAAATTAGAGATTATATTCTGGAGTTAGGGGTGGATGATGTTGGTGTTGCCTGTGCTGCTGACTATCAAAGCCCCAAGTCATATGCCATTACCAAGTTTCTGCCTGATGCGAAATCGGTCATTGTGCTGGCCTTTAAACCGCTGACAAGTTGTGAAAGCCCCAGTATGAGCGCAGCCCAAAACGGGTATCTGGATTTAGGCTCCTTTGCCCATACGGCCAGCTACCGTATTGCACGGCAGCTGGAGAACAAATACCAGGCCAAGGTTGCTACCATATCGATCTCTTATCCTTTTGAAATGCATAATGACCGCCGGGCAATCGCCGATTTTTCCCAGCGCCATGCAGCAGTTGCTGCCGGCCTGGGAAAAATCGGCCGGCATAATCTGGTTATTCATCCCCGGTTTGGCACCCGTGTTATTTTTACCAGTATTATCACCAATCTTGATTTACGGCCCTCGGCCCGGTGTGATGAGGACTTTTGCATTCACTGCAATCTGTGTGTGGAAAACTGCCCGGCCGGAGCCTTGGCTGAGGAAGGCCGCACCGATGTTATGAAATGTCTGAGCCATTCACAGCCCTATGGCCTGGGGGCAGATATTACGTTTCAACTGCAGCGTTTGGGAAAATCACCGGCAGAGCAACAGGCAATGCTTGTGGATGAACATTATGCCCGGCTGAGGCAGGCCGCCTATTTAGGGAACCAGTATATGTGCTTCAACTGTTTAAAGAATTGTCCTGTCGGCTTAGCTTAGGATCAGATCTGCGTCTCGCAATAACACAGCGACTTCAGGCGCTCAATCGTGAAGCTGGCGTCGGCCAGAATTTCCGGCCAGTGTTTAATATTCTCCATGATTTTGGTTTGTACTTCCGCGGTCAGAATATCCCAGGGAATCAATAATGGATGGAGCTTTTTTTGTTCGTTATACAGCCGGCCGTGCTTCCAGCCGGCTTCTTTTTTTTCCAGTGACCAGCGTTTATGATCATATTCCGCTAAAATCCGCAGCTCCTTGGCGGAGAATTCGATGGGCGCCGGCTTTTCATTAACAGAAACAACATCATAGTTAATTTTGCGCAAGGCGTTGGGAATGTGTTTGGCCAGGCTGCGGGCGGAAGCCTTATGCTCTTCCCTGAGGTCAGCCCAGGGACACCGGCAACTGGCTGCCGGATTGTCATTCTCTTCCCGCAGATAACCTGATTTTTGATGGAGGTTCATCGCCAGCTGTTCAATCTTTTCGCTAAAGAAGGCATCATGCATCAGGTGCCGGGCAAATTGTTCTTCATCTACGTGCAGTTTCAACTGCTCTTTCGGCGGCAGATGGGACTGTTCCCATTTTTTGGCTGTGGACAGCCGGCTCATTTCCAGTATTGCTTCCATTGACCTTGACTCATGCTTATATCTTGGTGCCTTCAGGAGGGCCCGCAACACGCCGTCGTCAATCTGCGCCTGCCGGTGTTCATTAAGCAAATGCGGTGTTTTGCGTTCTAACAGGGAACGCAGCAGCATAGCCCGGCGAATCACAAATAAATGGTCCCCCTGTTCATCGGTCTGATTGGGTCCCAGAATATTGACATAACCGCGCAGGCGGCTCACAAAATCCGGCCCTTTGGCACTTTGGAAATGCCTGAAGAACTGTTTGTATTCTGCTTCATCCTGTAGTGTTTCGCCGCAAAACTCAGTAAAGGTACTGCTGGTGCCGCCGGCAAATACGAAAATGGCTTTGCCGAGTGGATGCAGCGAATCTCCTTCCCGGAATACTCCGTCCTGCATCGGGGCCAGAAAGTACTTCAGCCAGCCCAGGCTGCCATTGAACGCTGAATCAAACTCGTCAAAAAAGACCAGCGGGAGTTTGCCTTCCAGGACAAGGTCCCGTACCTTGTGAAAGGCGGCGATAAGGTCTGCCAGGCTTTGCAGCTGGGACAGATTAAAGTTTAGTTTTTGAATTAAGCCGGGGGCAATGGTGGCGGCTACTTCGGTAACACCAAACGATTTGCCGGAGCCCGGGGTGCCAAACACGGCGATGGAGAGCGGCCGGGTGATATTTTTGGCGGAGATGTACTCCAGGATAAGGTTTTTAATGCTGCGGTAACCCTCAATTTCTGTTCTGTCCACTGTGATTAAGTTGCCGAATCTGGCGATAGGGATAAATTTCAGGGCGCTCTTTTCGCCGTTTTTTACAATATCATAGGCAATCTCCGACAGGCCGCTAGAGCTTTTGTCTTTAATAATATACCAGCAGGCCCGGCATTTGGGGTTGTTGGAATTGCGAATGGGAACATCCTGAATTTGTTCTTTATAGATAAAATCATTTTCGCTTTCGATAAATATACAGGGATCAGGAAAGGCGGTTTCCGGAAGGCTGGCGCCAAAACCGAGGTTATAGTATTTCTGGGCCGCAACAATTCCCTCGCGGATTCCTTCTTCGATTGATTTAGTCAGATCCTCCTGAATCAGGATACCGGCGGCAATACTATGGGCAAGACCGGCAACAAAACAGGACGAGAGGCCGTACATTTTGCCCTGGGACTCTTTAATGAAACTGCCCTCAAACTCATTGGTCATGAAAAACAAGCGCGATTCAGCAGCCAGGCCGTCATTGCGATAATAGACAGCGCCTTCCAGGCCCAGGGGGACGATGAGGTGGCGGGCGTTGGCCAGATAGGCAAGGGTGGGGTTATTATTGATTTGCCAGACAAACTCCAGCGCTGTTTTTTCCCAGGAGAGGCCTTGACTGATATTAACGCCTTTGGCCCGCAAATCGTCGCCGTAAATAACGACAATGGTATTTTGCAGGTGGGTTTTTTCTATCTGCTGCCAAATTGGACTGGAACTGGCGGGGTTGTTGGTTTTATAAATAACAACAGGCGATGTGCCGGGCGTCTTCAGGGCCAGCGGCCAGTATTCTTCCCGGGCGTTAAAGCCGTCATTGTTGTCATCTAATATCACCAGTCGGGCCTGAACATCATCACCGGTAATTGGCAGCAAGGCGGGAGGGCCGGCAGCAGGCCCGGTAAAGCCAAGAAAACGGGTTATGCGGTAGACGCTGTCAGGCTGATCTGCCTGCGGCTGTACGGGAAAGAGACCCAGCTCCAGCGTGGAGCGGAGAATCTCCGGCGGCAGGTTTTTATCTTCAGCCTGCAGTTCGGGGGAATGAATGGCCGCCCCTGTCGACAAAGCAACAAGCTTGGCCAGTAATAACGCTGTGCCGCCTTTGATGTCCTGATGCAGCTGGGGGAAATGCTGCCAGTTTAACCCCTGCGGACCCTGATGTTTTGTTTGCCACTGATGTACATTTACACATATATCGCCAGAGACGACAATACTTATTTTGGTATTCTTCACAGTTCGTGACCTCCCCCTGGTTTGACAGCCGAATTAAGGCTAATCTGCTCTCATTTATTGACTGTATGTATTACCAATATTGTAATTGATATTAAATAAAAATGTAACAATAATATTATTGGATCACAGAAAAATTCCCCGCTTGTAACGCTGGGCGCAATCTGCCCGGGTAAGCATTGTCGAAAATCATTAAAACTGGTATACTGAGCTTGAGGTGTTTGTTATTGATTAGGCGGGGCGATTTGCTGACGCTAAAGAAACAAGTGATCGGTTTCATGCTGGCAGCGTTAATGCTGTTGCCGGGGGGGATCGCCAGCGCCGGTGGGGAAGAGGGCATCCCTGTCCTGCTGTACCATCATGTCGGCAACGATGACGGCGGCTTACCCCGCCTGACAGTTACCGCCGCTGAGTTTGAACGGCAACTCAGGCTGTTGCAACAAGCCGGTTTTGAGAGCATTACCCCGGCGCAATTGGTTGCTTATATGCATGGCCGGCAGGTATCGCTGCCGGAAAAACCGATTATGTTTACTTTTGACGATGGCTATGATGATAATTATGTGAATGCTGTACCGGTTTTAAAGAAATATGGCTTTACGGCTGTTTTTTTGGTGGTGGGAATCAATGTTGACAGTGACCGGCGTCTTTCCGCCCGGCAGGTGCGGGCTATGGCGCAAACCGGTTTTAGTGTCGGCGGTCATTCCATGACGCACCGGGACCTGACCCAATTGAATGACAGGGAGCTCAGGCGCGAAATCCGGGTTAATAAACGACAGCTCGAACAGATCGCCGGCCAGCCGGCAGTGCTTTTTTCCTATCCCTACGGTTATTATAACCTGCCTGTCTGGGAAGTGGCAGAAGCCAGCGGTTATCAGGGCGCTTTTACCGTATTAAGTGGTCTGAACAAACCCGGCCGGGATCATGTTTTTTTACTAAGGCGGATTCCCATTTTTGATACTACTGATTTTGAACTGTTGCTTACCCGGCTTAACAGGCCGCCGACGCCGGCCAAATTGCTGGATTATCTGCCTGAGGTTGTTGAACCGTAATAAATAGCTAAGGAGAAAATGCTCCTAATCCGACAAACAAACGATGACAAGGTGAACCAATGGATAGAATTGTAGATGTTACCGGCGGTAAAGGCGGCAACGCTTTTTTAATCCTGGGAGAAAGAAAAACAGCCTTGATTGATTGCGGCATGGCCTATTGTGCGGGTCAGCTTATTAACAATATCAGGCAGGTGCTGGCTGCACGCTCATTAGATTTTATTCTGATCAGCCATTCCCATTACGACCATATCGGGGCCATCCCTTATCTGAAAGGGACCTGGCCGGACACCAGGGTGCTTGGTGCCGAATATGCCATGCGTATTTTAAACAGGCAGAATGCCTTGCAGACAATTAAGGACCTTGGACGGCAGGCCGCCCTGCTGTATGGGGCTGCCATGCCGGCAGAATATGACAATGCATTGCTGAAAGTGGACCAGTGCCTCTATGATGGCGACATGCTGGAACTGGGTGGGTTGCGCATTACCGTGCTGGCAACAAAAGGCCACACCCAATGCTCGTTATCCTTTATGCTCAGTAACGGCACGTTGTTTCCCAGTGAAACTACCGGGTATATGAGTAAAGCCGGTGTGGTGTATCCAGGCTTTATAACAAGTTATACCGACGCCATTGACTCTATTTATAAGTGCAGGGCTGCCAATCCCCGTTTTATTATTTCACCCCACCTCGGTCTGCTGAGTGCAGCGGAGGCGGCTGGGTATTGGGACAAATGTCTGACCGCAATAGGGGACACCAGAAAATTTATTCTTGGTTTATTTGCGCAGGGCTATACGAATGAAGAAATTTTAACCGCATATGAGAAAAATTTTCGCGATGAGGAAAGCAGGCTGGAGCAGCCGTTCAGCGCCTTTGCCTTAAATGCGCAGGGAATGATAAAAACTGTATTAAAAACAAAAAGATTATTGACATAAAAAGAATCAAAAACCGGCTTGTTATTAATTTTCCAAGGCCGGTTCTTTTATTTCAGCAATTTTAAAGGGTTTTCACAATAAAAATTAGTCCTTAATCCTTCATCTTCCTTAAATCAATGCCAGATTTTAAGAAAAGACGAAGGATTAGCCGCAGCCGAATGGCAATTGACTTTAAAATTGAAATTATATATCATTAATTTGTAACTGCATAATTTTTACATATAAATAAATTGCCAATTGCCGGCCGGGGAGTGGAGGGGTGAGGATTGCGCATTAAGTTAATTGGCTGCCAGGCCACTAAAAACGAAGTAACAGGGTTAGGGCTTCCAGCCACGGTAGACTGTGAATTTCTCGATTTTTCCTGGCATGCCTTTCCCGACGAGCTGCACCAGGAAATCCAGCGGCGCATTGATGCCAGTCAGAACTATGACCTGATTATCCTGACCTATGGGCGGTGTTCGCACGCGCTGGCGGGACTGGTTTCCGCCAGTGTACCCATGGTAGTGCCGGCCGCCCATGACTGTGTCAGCCTGTTACTGGGCTCAGACCGGCGGCGGCAGCAACTCTCCGCCCGTAATCCGGCAGTCTATTATTTCAGCCAGGGCTGGCTGAAATATGGACGAGATCCCTATGCTGAATATCAGGAATATTTGGAAAAATACGGCGAAGAGGATGCTCTGTATCTGATTCAGACATTGTATGGCAAATACGAGGAAGCTGTATTTATCAGGACCTGTGAGGGCGAAACACTCAGGCAATGCCGGCAGCAGGTCAACCGGATTGCCGGGTTCTTCAACTGGAAGGTTAGCGAAGTGCCGGGTGATCTTGCGTTACTGGCAGCAGTGGTTAACAGAGAGCTGCTGCCTGATGTGATCCGGGTCGCTCCCGGCAACCCGATAATAGTGGAGGAGGGGAATTGGTATGCAGATCAAGGTAAATGCTGAACCGGTGAATGTATTGCCGGGGGAAAGTTTAATGGCGGCATTGCTCCGCCGGAATCTGCCTGTAATCAATATCTGTAATGGGAAGGGAACCTGCGGAAAATGCAAAGTCAGTATAGCCGGTCAGGCGCCGGAGCCGACAGCAGTGGAATATCAGCGGCTTAGTGCCGGCGAGATTGCCACTGGCATCCGTCTGGCCTGCCAGGTTCAGCCGGCTGAAGGGATGAATGTGGTCTGCGGCACCGGCGGCCACATTGACCGCAAGACCGCACTCCTGTTTTTGGCAGAACAGGCCAGCTGCGAGCATTGTGGTCTGCTGCTGGCACAAGTTAAACTGGACCTGCCAACTCTTGCTGATGAACGCAGCGACAGGGACCGGCTGGTGGCGAAACTGCAGGCCGGCTACTCGCTTACTGAGGTGACGATTGGGCTGCCGCAACTGCAAACGTTAGCCCCTTTACTCAGACAGGACCATTTTGCGGTTACCGCCGTTTTATGGCAGCACCACATTCTTGCGGTGCTGCCAGGAACCGATAAGCCGCCTGTTTACGGCGTGGCCATCGATATCGGGACCACGAATATTGCTGTTGCGCTGTATGATTTGGCGGCAGGAACCCTGATGCACCTGGCGGCGGCGGAAAATGCCCAGACCCTGTATGGCGCTGATGTAATTTCCCGGATCGAGTTTGCGAATCAGAGCCAGCATAACCGTGATTTGCTGCGCCGGGCGGTAACCGGGACCATTAACGGCCTGTTGCAGAAAGTGTACGCGGCCGCCGCGGTTGACAGTCAGCAAGTCTATAAAGCGGTGGTGGTGGGCAACACAACGATGCACCATTTGTTTCTGGGACTCGATGTCTCCTTTTTGGCCCTGTCGCCGTTTGTTTCGGTCTGCAACAC
This sequence comes from Sporomusa termitida, assembly GCF_007641255.1. NCBI lineage: Bacteria > Bacillati > Bacillota > Negativicutes > Selenomonadales > Sporomusaceae > Sporomusa > Sporomusa termitida. The sequence continues at coordinate 3,168,605 of NZ_CP036259.1, read as the reverse complement.
CGCCCTGGAGCTTAGTGCCGCTGAAACCTGCCTGGACCTCAATCCTCAGGCTAAAGTCCTCTTATTTCCCAATGTAGGGGGGTTTGTCGGCGGTGACACCCTGGGGGCCGTGCTTGGGGCCGAGGAGCTTTTGCGGCCGGGGCGCCATCTGTTAATTGATATTGGTACGAACTGCGAGTTGTATTTGCAGGACGGGTCCCGGATGTGGGCCTGCTCCACTGCTGCAGGCCCTGCTTTTGAAGGTGCCGGCATTACCTGCGGTATGCGGGCTCAGCCGGGGGCCATTGAGCGGGTCATGATTGACAGCCAGTCGGTGGCGGTTGCCGTCATCGGCGGGGTAGCGGCGACAGGCCTATGCGGCTCCGGGCTTATTGAAGCGGTGCAGCAAATGCGCCAGGCCGGTATCATCAATGAACAGGGCGGCATTCGGAATCCGGCTGAGCCGGAGGTCCGGGCCAGACTGAGTCCCGGACTGCTTGCCCATATCCGTGAGGGCCAGCAGGGGCGGGAGTTTGTTCTGGCCTATAGCGCCGACGGCAATGATGTTGTATTAACCCAGCGTGATATCAGTCAGCTGCAGTTGGCGAAAGGGGCGGTTTGTGCCGGTATCCGGACCTTGCTCGACATTGCCGGCCTGGGGCTGGCTGAACTGGATTCAGTCGTGCTGGCCGGTACTTTTGCCTCCCATCTTAATTTGGCCAGTACGGTGGACATTGGCCTTATTCCGCAACTGAGCCTGCATAAACTCCAGACAGCAGGCAATGCGGCTCATGCCGGGGCCGTTAAGGCGCTGTTAGACCAGCGGGCGTTCGACAGCCTGTGCCGGCAGGCTGATAATATTACTCATGTTGAACTGGGGGGCAGCGCCACGTTTAGTATGTATTTTATGGAAAGCATGTATATAGCCCCCTGCCAGATATGATCAGGTTTACCCCGATGGACTAAATAGATAATGAGACAGATTGGGGTGGAGTAGAGCGATGGTTGACAGAAATCTGGTGGATCTCCAGTATCTCCAGGAGGTATTAGAGAATTTTTCGAAAGCAACCGGGCTGCATGTGGCAATTGTCAATAAAGCCGGCGAGTCCTTCGGGTTGTTTGCCACAGCCGAGCGTTGCGAGTTTTGCCGTTATATCCGCAGTAAACCCAGCGGCGTGGCCAAATGCCGGGCTTCTTACAAGCAGGCCACGCAGGAGGCATCAAAGTGGGAGGAACCGTATTTCTTCCGCTGCCGTGCCGGCCTGGTGATCTGGGTAGTACCTATCAGCCTGCGGGGGATTTCGCTGGGCAGTATTATCTGCAGCCAGGTGCTGCTGTGGAAACCGGACCGGTTCTTTTACCAGGAACTGCGCGAACTGAATCCGGAAGTGGATGATTTTGCGGAGATGGAAATAAAAGTAAACCAGCTGGATATTATTGCCCCGGACCGCTTTCAAGCGGCGGCCGATGTTTTATATGTTACTGTCAATCAGCTGATGCAGCGGGATTTGCTGGTCCTGGAAAAAGTTGATACCTATAAGATCCAGCAGCGAATCCGCAAAGAGCTGGAGGAGCGCAAACAACAACAGCGGTCTACCGCTAAAGAGGAAAATGATTATGGGACCTATCTGCAGCGGGAGCGAAGCTTCCTTCGTTATATCCGGCTTGGTGATAAAACCCGGGCGGAAAAAAATCTGCATACACTGCTGACCCAACTGTTTGTTAAAGCCACCGGTGATCAAAGGACCATTAAAATGCGGATTGTTGAACTGGCCGCGCTGGTCTCCCGCGCTGCGGTCGAAGGCGGTGCTGAACCGGAGGTCGTCATGGTTATGCTGCAGCAATTTAACGAGAAGATTAATGACTGCCGTCAGATGGAAGAGTTTTTTTCCCGTATGCAAAAACTGGTGACGGCATTTTTGGATCAAAGCCTGTCGCTGGAGGATAAGAAACACAGCGGACTGGTCAATGAGGCGAAAAGTTTTATCATGGAGAATTTTTCGCGGTCGATTAAAATTGATGATGTTGCGGCGCAGCTGTTTATCAGCCCCTCTTATCTGTCCCGCCTGTTCAGGCAGGAGCTTAATTGTACTGTCAATGATTATATTACCCGGGTCCGGGTGGAGCAGGCCGTTGAGCTGATGAAAAAGCCGGAACTGAGTGTCGCCCAGGTATCCCAGTCAGTTGGTTTTCAGAGTCAAAGTTATTTCGCCAAGGTGTTTTGCAAACATATCGGCGTAGCACCATTAACTTATCGTAATAGTTTGTCATAACGGAGGGATGGGCCATGATTTATACGGAAATTACTGAGAAAGTCAAGGCCGGCGATGCAGAAGCCGTAATCGAACTTTGTTGCAAAGCTTTATCCCAGGGGTATCCGGCCCTTGCCGTACTGGAAAAAGGGCTTATTGTCGGTATGGACCTGGTTGCCGATAAATTCAGCCACAGGCGGGTCATTGTCCCTGAGGTATTAATGTCCTCGCGGGCCATGCATGCCGGCCTGACTATCCTGGAACCGCAGCTGAAACATAGAGCCAAACGGCCGACAACAGGTACCATCGTGATTGGTACTGTGGCCGGAGACCTGCATGATATTGGCAAAAATCTGGTAAAGTTAACGGTAATGGGGACCGGTGCCCATATTGTCGATTTGGGGATTGATGTCACGCCGCAGAAATTTATTCAGGCTGTGGATAAAACGAAGGCCGAGATCCTGATGATGGCGGCATTGCTGACAACGACGATGCCGGTAATGCGCAAGGTGATCAATGCTTTAGAGGAAGCGCGGATGCGGCAGGGCATGATTGTAGCCATCGGCGGGGCGCCGGTGGATGAAGCCTTTGCCCGGGCTATCGGGGCCGATTGTTACTTTAAATGCGCTAAGGATGCCAAAAGCTTTTTGGAGCATAATCTAAATAAGATTGTATTAAGACGGAAACTGGCTACATAGACTAAAATGGATATTGACCGTCTGCTGGCATAAACAGCCGGCCCTTTTGGCAAGGGCCGGCTGTTTTATTTTAGCTGCGAATATTACCGGTTACGGTGAATTTAATTTGTGATTTTCTTCGCAAGTATGAATATGCACGGATTGCACTCAAAAGTACATAGCTGTTGCGAATTTTCAGAATAAAAACAGTGCTATAATGAAAACAGTTAAAGGCAATATATGGAACAGGGTATGTCAGAAGGAGGTGAATACGCCGATTTCAGATGATCAGAGCATATATGGCCATTGTGACATAATGAGTGTGAGGACTGAAAAGAAAATCACCGAAAAAATAAGAGGAGGAAGAAAAATGGATCTAAATCAACTTTCACTTACTGTGCAAAAAGGAAGTACTGCCAAGGTAAAAGAGCTGGTGTCTGATGCTCTGGCCCAGAACGTATCACCAACCGAAATCTTAAATGAAGGCTTGATTCAGGCGATGGCGGTAGTAGGAGAAAAGTTTAAAAATAACGAAGTGTATGTACCGGAGATGTTAATGGCAGCGAAGGCCATGAATGCCGGCATGCAGGTTCTGGAGCCTATTTTGACGGCTACCGGTGTTAAGCCTATCGGCAAGGCTGTTATTGGTACCGTAAAAGGTGATTTGCATGATATCGGCAAGAATCTGGTACGGATGATGCTGAAGGGTGCGGGGATTGAGATGTATGATTTAGGGATAGACGTATCTGCCCAGGCGTTTTTAAATAAAGCCAAAGAGGTAGGGGCTGATATGGTCTGCCTGTCGGCCCTGCTTACGACAACAATGCCTTATATGGACAGCGTAATCAAGGAATTTGAAAAAGACGGCGTGCGCAGCCAGTTTGTGTTTATGATCGGCGGTGCTCCTGTCAGTGAAACCTATGCCAAGACCATCAAAGCCGACTATTACGCGGAAGACGCTGTTGTGGCCGTGGATGTTGCTAAAAAAATACTGGCAAAGAAACAATAAAGGACCAGTAAAGTACAGTGAGAGTTGGGGAGGTAGATTAAAATGGCAAGAACGTATGATAAACTGGCTTATAATTCTTTGAACGATTTTGTCTATGGCAGTGCACCCAATCCTGTTAAATGCAAAAACGGGATGGTGATTGGTGGCGGTGAAATTTATCCGGAATTAAATTTTACCCTGCCGCCGATGGAAGTGAACGCAGGCACGATACCGGAAATCAAAGAGATTTACAGTGAAATGATTAATGGGGTGCTGAAACGGGCGAAAGAATTGTATGCACCGGGGCTTGTGGTGGAATTTGAAATGCTGCCGGAGATGACTCTTGTCCCGGAATGGGGCATTGAAGTCAGTAATCTGCTGCGCAATGCCATGTCTGAATATGAAGCCAAATACGGGTTGAAAAGCGCTCTGCGCAGTACGCCCGGTGATGTGCGGGAATTTAAGCGGCCGCCGCTGATGCGCAGTGGCGAAATCTTTGATAATCTGCTGCGGACAATTGAAGGTTCCGCTAAAGGCGGAGCCGACTTTATCGCCATTGAGTCAACCGGCGGCAAAGAGATCCATGACGAGGCGCTGGTGAATGCCGATCTGACCAAGGTTATCTTTGCCTTAGGGATTATGGGTACGCGCGATATGAAATTCCTGTGGGAGCACATTGTACGGATCTCGGCGGAGCATGGGGCTCTGGCTGCCGGTGATACTGCCTGTGGCTTTGCCAATACGGCGATGGTCCTGGCCCACAAAGGTTTTATCCCCAATGTGTTCGCGGCGGTAGTACGGGTAGCCAGTGCGGCTAGAACCCTTGCTGCTTATGAAGCCGGTGCGGTTGGTCCGAATAAGGATTGTGGTTATGAAGGCGTGTACGCCAAAGCCATTGCCGGTATTCCGATCGCTATGGAAGGAAAATCAGCGGCCTGCGCCCACCTGAGTGCTGTCGGCAATATTGCCGCCGCGGTGGCCGATCTCTGGAGCAATGAATCAGTGACTAACGTCCGGCTCTTGTCTGACATCGCCCCGGTCGTTTCGATTGAGCAGTTGATTTATGATTGCCGGCTGATGAATGTGGCTAAACAAAAGGGCTATGGGATTACCTTCCGGGATCTACTGGCAGACTCTGACTCCAAATGGGACCCGCAGGCTTATATTTTGCGGCCTGACGTTGTCTTTGACATCAGCAGGGAGCTGGTCAAGGCCAAGACACCTTTCCTCAGGACCAAAGCCGGGGCGAAGCTGGCCATTGATGCCATCAGAAAGGCCGTCGACAACAAAGAAGTCTTTATTGCCGAACGGGAGAAGAACTGGCTGGACATTATGGATGACCAGGTGGCCGCTATTCCTGATGATGAAGAGAAATTCTGGCATGAAGTGAAAGGCGATTTGGAACTGGATAAGTTTATTCCGTCCGAGTATGAGCTGGACTGACCGCTGACAGGCGCGGGTGTGATAAAGAAAACTTAGCTTCAGGTGGGTTACCCCTCTCCCACCTGAAGGTTAGTTGCCCTTAGCCAGGGGCTTAGCTGCTCTTAACTCCCACTGGAGAAGCGGGAGTTTTAGAGCGGGATTAGTAGTCCGCCACGCCTAAATCTATAGTGTTCTTGCAATTCAGCCTATAGCTAGACGGGGCGGACTACTAGTCACAGGTTTACTTTGAATCGTGAGAGAAGGAGGACAAAAAAGCATGATCATTGTCGGAGAACTGATTAATTCCAGCCGTAAAGCCATCGCGGCGGCGATAGAAGCCCAGGATGTTGAAACCATTCAAAAAGTAGCCAGAGATGAGCTGACAGCCGGAGCAAATTATATTGACGTGAATGCCGGAGTTTTCGTTGGCAAGGAAGCAGATTACCTGAAATGGCTGGTTAAGATTGTGCAAGAAGCTGTAGATGCTCCCTGTTGCATTGACAGTCCTGACCCGAAATGCGTAGAACAGGCTCTTGCGGTTCATAAGGGAACAGCGATGGTCAACTCAATCTCTTTGGAGAAAGAGCGGTATAATGCTTTGCTGCCTGTTGTTGCCGGCACCGATCTTAAGGTGGTGGCGTTATGCATGAGTGATGACGGCATGCCGGAGACTACCGAGGCCAGATTGAAAATTGCCGATAAACTGATCAATAATTTAACCCAGCATAATGTGCCGTTGGATAATATTTATGTCGATGCCCTGGTCCAGCCGATTGCTACCAGCGATTCCTTCGGGATCGAGTTTTTAGATGCGATCCAGGCCATTATGAATAACTATCCAGGCGTGCATTCTATTTGCGGGTTATCCAATATTTCCTACGGATTGCCTAACCGTAAATTCATGAATCAGCTGTTTGCGGTCATGGGGATTGCCAAAGGGTTGGACGGGTTGATTATTAATCCGCTGGACAAAGCGATGATGGCCAGTATTATTACGGCTGAAACACTGGCCGGCCGTGATAATTTTTGTGTAAACTATCTTGAGGCCTATCGCAGCGACGCTTTTGTCTGGTAATTAGATGCAGGGGCTGTCTCCAAGTGGGGGGGATAGCCTCTTGCTGTTATCAGGGCGAGGGGGAGAGACCTATGCATATTTTGCTTTTTGGCGGCTTTCTGGGGTCAGGCAAGACCACGCTTATTTTGCAGGTGGCAAAATATCTGACCGACAGCCGCCGGCAGACCGTTGCTATAATTGAAAATGAGATCGGCGCCGCCGGGGTTGACGACAAACTTTTTTCCGACCGCGGGCTGCAGGTAAAACGGCTGTTTGGCGGTTGCGTCTGCTGCCAGATTGGCACGGATTTGATCAGTGCCATGGACGAAATTTATACGGCAGTGAAACCGGACTGGCTGATTATTGAAATGACCGGCCTGGCCTATCCCTCGAAAACGGCCGGCATGATAAGAAAATACAGTAAGGTATATTCCGCTTTTAAGACGGTTACTATTGTTGACCGGGGACGGTGGTCGGAGCTGGTGGCGATGTTAAAACCGCTGGTGATTGGACAAGTGGCGGGAAGTGACCTGATTGTGCTTAATAAAGCCGATCTTGCCGGTGAAGAGATCCAGAAGATCAAATGTGATTTGCAGGACATTGATCCCGGCCTCCGGGTTGTCAGTGTCAGCGCTATCCGGGAATTGCCCGCTGCCGTGCTGGAGGAGGTTATCAACTGTGAATAGCGAGGCAACAGTTTTTAGCCGGAATCAGCGTATTATTTTTGCGGAGCCTCTTACAACCCCGGCGGCTGAAAGCCTGTTACAGGAGTTCATTGGTGCTATCGGCAGAGCCTTATCCCGGAATGAAGTTATTCTGGGACATATTAAAGTGCTGGCAAAATTGTCGGACTCAGTGCCTGAGCAGTTTCTTTTTTTGTCCCATACCCGGTTGACGCAGGTAGATATTACCCCGTCCAAATACTGGCCTAATGATGAAGAAGCCGGTGTCAGCAATATGGAGCTGTGTGTCAATGTTCTCGTTTTTGGCTATACAATGAACCAGGTTGAGCAGGTGGTGGCAGAAGCACTGCATGAGCTCGGCGGGCGGGTTTATCCACGGCGCGGCCGGTCTGGGCAACTGGCCGGCGGCAGGAAAAGAGGTTTGCAGCCGGTAAAGCAATAACCGGCCGGATGTCCTAAAAGATAAACTCAACATCAGCCAGGCGGTGTTTGATTTCGGCCATAAGCCGGCGCTCTTCAGCCGCGTCCCGGGCTGGGAACGTGACTGAAAAGCGGATATAGGCACCGGCATCATCCCAGGGAACGGTGGAAATCAGTTTTTCTGTAATCAGGTATTCGGAGAAATCCTCGGCCGAATGAAACACCGGGCCATTCTTTATTCGGCGGGGAGCCGCAGCATAGAGATAAAATGAGGCCTTGGGTTTTGTTACCGGGAACCCAGAGCTGCGCAGCACCTCTACCAGCAGGTCGTGGCGGCGGGAGTACTTTAGGGACGTTTTTACCGATATCTCCGGGTGCTGCAGACAGTAAACGCCTGCTTTCTGAATAGGCGCAAACTGGCCGGAATCATTGTTGTCCTTGACAGCGGCAAAGCCTTTGACAACCAGTTCGTTGCCACAGATAAAGGCTAACCGCCAGCCGGTCATGTTATAGGCTTTAGACAGGGAGTGGATCTCTACCCCTACGTCTTTAGCACCGGCGACTGACAAAAAACTCAGCGGTGTTTCACCGTCAAAGGTCAGGGCGGCATAGGCAGCATCAGAAACAATGATAATCTCGTTGTCATAGGCAAAGCGGACTGCTTTTTCGTAAAATTCCCTGGTTGCCGTTGCTCCGGTGGGGTTATTGGGGTAATTGAGGTATAACAGTTTGGCTTTACGGCGTTGGGCCGCCGTCAGTGAAGCCAGGTCCGGCAAAAAAGAGTTGCTCGACTGTGTCTTGCCCGAATAAGTTTCCCCCGATGCGTTGTGCAAACAACTGCTGAATAAAGTTGCCTGTCATTGTTTACCCCCTTTTGCTTTTTTACAGCGCAAAGTGTCTTATTAAATCGTCGACTGTCTCCCGGCGGCGAATGAGCACATCCTCACCGGTGTTTGTAAGCAGAACCTCAGCCGGACGGAGCCGGTTGTTATAATTGGAAGCCATGGAATAGCCATAGGCGCCGGCGTCCAGTACCCCGATAATGTCCTGCTCAAAGATTTCCGGCAATGTGCGGTCGGCGGCGATGATATCGCCACTTTCACAGATGTTGCCGGTAATTGTGACTGTTTCCTGACTGCGTGACAGGGCATTACTGCAGCGATAGATTTCCACGTCATGATAAGCGTTGTATAGAACCGGCCGCATCAGTACGTTAAAGCCGATATCGGTGCCAATATATTTTGTATGGTAGTTTGTCTTTATAGTATGGACAGTCCCCAGAAGAATCCCGCATTCAGCTACCAGGTACCGGCCTGGTTCGACTTTAAACCGTACCTGTTTACCCTGGCGGCTTACCCAGTCGGTAAGTACTTTGCTGATTTTTTCACTTAAAGCCGCCAAGTCCAGGCGCGGCTCATGCTCATATTTGTGATAGGGTATCCCAAAACCGCCGCCCAGGTCGATAAATTCCAGTTCGGGAAAGTGCAGGGCTACATCCAGGAGGGCCTGCACCCCGCTGATATAGGTATCACCGTCCATAAAGAGCGAGCCGATGTGCTGATTAATACCGCTGAGGCGCAAATGATAGGTATGCAGCAGTTCCTTTACCGCCGGCAGCAAGGCCGTTTCAATCCCAAATTTGGTTTTATCGCCGCCAGTAACTACTTTTTGGTGATGCCCGGCACCGACGCCGGTATTGAACCGGACAACAACCCTGCTGCCGGGATTGATCTTCCCATAAAGCTCTAACTGTGACAGCGAATCAACACTTACCGGAATGCCTTGATTGATGACATAGCTCATTTCGGCAGCCGAGGCATTATTGCCAATATAAAGGATTTGTTCAGGCTGAAAGCCTGCCTGCAATTGAACGTGGATTTCACCCGGTGACATAGCATCCACATCACAACCTTCGTCTTTGACGATCCTTAACAGGGACAGATTGCTATTGGCTTTGGCTGAATAGCTGACAACAAAGGCCGGGTCCTTCACCAGCCGCTTGATGTCCTGGCACCGTTCCCGGAGGATTTGTTCATTGTACACGTATAACGGGCTGCCATATTTGCTGATCAGCCCGGCCGGGGTGTGCCGGCCATAAAACTTTGCCTCCTTGGTCACAGTCGCTTGCACCCACTGCATCTTTATATACCCCCCTTTTTTTTAAAAAAATAATTGTATAATACAAGTAATTGCCGAAAAATTACTCACCCTGCCTGTTGGCTTGTTCTACTGCTGTCAGCAGCAGTTCCACCGCGCTCATTACTTCCCGTACATGGCCGGGAGGAAGGTGGGAAATAACATTTTTATAGTAATCGCTGATGCTGGCCCGCAGCTTGTTCGCTGCGAGCAGCCCCTTGTCAGTGAGCGCCGCTTCAACGACCCGTTTGTCATGGAGAAGACGGTTGCGTACCAGGAATTGATCCCGTACCAGATTATCCATAATTCTGGTGATTGTGCTTATTTCAAGATTCATTTTTGTACTGATTTCATTGATTGTTAACGGGCCGTTTTTAAGAATTTCCAGGAGAATATAACATTGGGAACTGGTAAAGCCGTGAACTTTGATTTGCTCACGTTCAAATAACTGGCAGATGCGTACAGTCCGCTGCAGCAATAGGCCGATATCTTCTACACAACGATTGTATTTATCGATGTCAATGGAGGGAGTTGTCATTTATTGGTTACTCCTTTATATTTAAGTTGTATCATACAAACAGTTTCATGTCAATATGCATTATATAAGTGTTTAAACCGGCGCATAATTTCTGCTGCTGGCTACCCAAACGGCAGGAAACGGGGGCTTTTATCCGAAATGTACATATATAAACACTAAAGTAGCAAAGATAAACAATTATCTAGCAGAGGTGAGTTCGATGAAAATGCCAGTTCTGTTTATCGGGCATGGATCGCCCATGAATATCATTGAGGACAATAGTTACACACACAGCCTCAATGAACTGGGAAAGATACTTCCCCGGCCAAAAGCAATTGTTGTGGTTTCGGCCCATTGGCAGACCCGGGGCACCTATATCACGGCCGCGGAGCTGCCGCCAACTATTTATGATTTCTACGGTTTCCCGGAGGAACTGTACGCGGCGGCTTATTCCTGCCCCGGCTCGCCGGCAACGGCGGCCTTAGTCCAGACGATTACGAAGGAGACGGTTAAGTGTGACTGGAACCGGGGCCTTGATCATGCAGCCTGGGCCGTACTGAAACATATGTATCCCCATGCCGACATTCCGGTGCTGGAACTAAGCCTTGACAGAGGAAAATCCCCGCAGCAGCATTATGAACTGGGCAACCAGCTTGCGCCTTTGCGGCAGGAGGGCATTTTGATCATCGGCAGCGGCAATATTGTTCATAATCTTTCCCGGATCGATTTCTCGCAATTGTACGGTACTGTCTATCCCTGGGCGGCAGAGACCGACGGTCAGATGGCTGCGGCGCTGGTAAAGCGTGACCATGCGGGCTTGGTTAATTATGAAACCTTCCCTAATGCCAGGCTTGCTGTTCCCACCAATGAGCATTATTTGCCGATGCTTTACGCAATCGCCTTGCAAACTGAAACCGACCGGCTGGAGTTTACCTGCACAGATATACAGAATGGATCGATATCCATGCGGAGCTTTATGATTAGCGAGAATTAATACCGTTCACTCTAGGAGGAGGTTACCGTCATTTGATTGCACGACAGCAGGTGTTAATTATTGTTACCAGCTTCGGCCGGATTGATGAGCGTCATGTGACCGGACTGTGGCTGGAAGAGTTTGCCATCCCCTATCTGGCCTTAACAGCCGCCGGCTACGGGGTGACGATCGGCAGCCCGGCGGGCGGCAGGGCCCCGGTCGATCCCCAGAGTGTAGCCGGCCATATTCCGCCTGCCTGGCAGGCCGCTGCCGGCGCCCTGGCGGCAACGAAGAAACTTGATGTACTTAGGGTTGCAGATTATGATGCGATTATATTTCCCGGCGGCCATGGGCCGATGTTCGATTTGGCCACAAACCGGCACCTGGCAGGGGTGCTGCCGCAGTTTGCCGCCGCCGGCAAGGTAATTGGCGCTGTCTGCCATGGGCCGGCGGCACTTGTGAGTGCCGTTATGCCTGACGGGAAACCGCTGCTGGCCGGCAAAAGGGTGACGGCCTTCACTAATGAGGAGGAAACAACGACACACTTGCAGGCCGTTGTCCCGTTTTTTCTGGAAACGAGGCTGAAAGCCCTGGGGGCTGAATTCAGCAAGAGTGCCCCCGGGGTCGGGCAGGTAGTGGTAGACGGCAATTTGGTTACCGGTCAGAACAAGCAGGCCTGCGACCGCTTTACGCAGGCAGTTTTAACGGTATTGGCCAACAGGGCTAAGTTACGCCGGTAACCTCGTTGCCACCCTATTTACAAAGTTGGAAATATATTGTAGAATATTGTCATATTACAGATGGTTATGACATAGAAGCCTTCGGCAGTTACTGTAGAAGGCTTCTATGTCATGAATGAATGAATGACAGATCGCAGCTGACCATGCAAACAAGGAGGACAAAGAGATGAAGGTGAGAACTAAGTTAACGCTATTATTTTCATTTATAACTACTCTGACGCTACTGGTATTATCCATCTCTGTGTATATGTTTACCCAGGTCCAGATGGTTAAGGGCATTCAGGCCGAAATGCTGTCAAGTGTCCAGGCCCATGTGAATAAACTTGACGGCTGGCTGATTGGCAAGGCGAAGATGCTTGAGATTACAGCCGGCACCTTACAGAGTGCAGTTGGTGATGGTGCCATCACGGTTTCCCTGCTGGCCGGCTATAAAACGGTGGATAAAGAATTATCCGATATGTATTTTGGCGCGGTTGACGGAAAGTTGGTTACTGGCAGTGGCTGGATACAGCCTGCTGACTATGACCCGCGGGTCCGGACCTGGTATAAATCGGCCAGTGAGCAGGGGAAGCTGGTATTTTCCGATCCCTATGTAGATATGTCAACCAAGCAAATGGCCGTTTCGGTGGCGATGCCGTTAAAGAACTCTCAGGGTCAGCTGCGCGGGGTTGTAAGTGAGGATATCCTGCTGCAAACCCTTGTCGATAATGTAAAGGAGATCAATCTCCATGGGGAAGGCTATGCGTTTTTGCTTGATGCCAAGGGGATGCTGCTGGCTCATCCCAATCCTGATTTTGTTTCTAGAAATTTTGCTGAGATTGATCAATTGCAAGAGGTTGCCCCGGCAATCACGAATATCATCGGCAGAGACCAGGGTTTTTCCAATTACCGGTTTGACGGTAAAGACCTGTTTTTGGCCTATCAGAAAATCCCGGCCACAGGCTGGACGTTGGCGATCAGCGTACCGGAGGCCGTTATTTACAAGCCTCTGGCCAGTCTTAAATGGTTATCGGCGGTGATTACGCTGGTGTCTGTGTGTTTAGTTATATTGCTTACCTTCTTTATGGCCAAACGGCTTACCAAACCGCTGGAAGCGCTGGCCGCGCAGGCAGGCCTGGTTGCCAATGGCGATCTTACCATTCAGGCGCCGGTTAAGGGGCGGGATGAAATTGCGGAACTGGCGGCAGGCTTTAATCAGATGATCCACAATCTGCGGGGTTTGATTGTACAGGTGAGCACCAGTGCCGAGCAGATAGCTGCTTCGTCCCAGGAGCTGACAGCGAGCTCACACGAATCGGCCCAAGCCTCGAATCAGGTAGCCGAGTCGGTAGCGACCATTGCCAATGGTACGGACAGGCAGCGAAACGCCGTGGAAGAGACGGCGGTCGTGGTCGACAGGATATCGTTCAATATTGAGCAAGCGGCCGGCGAAGCTAACCAGACTGTGCTGAAATCCACGCAGGCGGCTGATAAAGCGAAAGAAAGCAGTGTTTCAATCAACCAGGCTGTCCGGCAAATGGGGCTTATTGAACAGACGGTTAACAATTCATCTCAGGTTGTGGCCGGACTGGGCGAGCGGTCCAAAGAAATCGGGCAAATTGTTGATACCATAGCCGGTATTGCCGGTCAGACCAATCTGCTGGCACTCAATGCTGCGATCGAAGCGGCCCGCGCCGGTGAACAGGGCCGCGGTTTTGCCGTAGTCGCTGAAGAAGTCCGCAAGCTGGCTGAACAATCCCAGGCAGCGGCTAAACAAATTGCCGGACTGATCGGAGAGATACAAAAAGATACACTTAAAGCGGTCGCGGCTATGGATGACGGTACGCGTGAGGTCAGCCGCGGGGCCGAAATTGTGACGGCAGCCGGCGGGTCTTTTCAGGAGATTGCGGAGTTGGTTACTGAGGTATTAACCCAGGTGACTCAAATATCGGTGGCGATGACCGAAATGGATAATGGCAGCCAGCAAATTGTAGCTTCTGTCAGGGCAATTGATGGTTTAAGCAAAGCCGCGGCGGCGGCGGCCGGAACGGCAGCGGTCGCAACCGAGGAGCAGTCAGCCTCCAGCGGGGAGATCGCGGCGGCCAGCCAGAATCTTGCCGATATGGCCCAAAAACTACAAGAAACAATTAGCCGGTTCCGGCTTTAAACAAGAGACCCGGCCGTTCGTCAGAGCGGCCGGGTCTCTTTGGCTGTGTTTCTGCTATATTGACTTTTTATGGTGAATGACAGTAAGATATTTACAGATAGAAAATTCCCATTATTTTTACTAAAAAGGTGGCGACAAGGTATGCAATATCGTACACTGGGGAATACGGGACTAACCGTATCTGAGGTTGGCTTTGGCTGTATCCCGATCATTCGTCTGGAAACCGGTCAGGCTGTTAAGACACTACGCCATGCTTATGAGCAGGGTATTACATTTTATGATACCGCCAATGCCTACCGCGACAGTGAGGCTAAGATCGGCCGTGCTTTTGCGGGGCTGCGGGACAAGATTGTTATTGCCACCAAGACGGGGCGGCGGGACGGGGCAGGGGCGCTGGAGCAGCTTGACAATAGTCTGCGAATGCTGCAGACCAACTATATTGATCTATACCAGCTGCACCAGCTTTCCCGTGAACAGGATTGGGAGGCTGCCACTGCGGCCGGCGGTGTCCTTGAGGTGGTAAAGAAGGCCCAGCAGCAGGGTAAGATAAGGCATGTTGGCGTTACCTCCCACAGCCTGACAATGGCTGTGCGCTTAGTGAAAACAGGCTTATTCAGCACAATCCAGTTTCCTTTTAATTTTATTGAAGATGCAGCCAGGGGGGAATTGCGTGCATTGGCGCAAAAAGTGAAAGCCGGGTTTATTGTGATGAAACCCTTTGCCGGCGGCATGATTGACAATGCGGCCATTGCTTTTAAGTTTTTGCGCCAGTTCCCGGAAATGCTGCCGATCCCCGGCTTTGATTCGCCGGCAGCGGTTGACGAAATTCTGGCCTTGTATAAAGAAGCGAATGCGGTGACAACGGCTGACCGGGAATTGATGGCTAAATACCGGGTGGAGCTGGGGAAACAATTCTGCCGGCGCTGTGAATACTGTCAGCCGTGCCCGCACGGGGTAATGATCACGCCGGCCATGGGGTATCAGGTAATTGCCCGGCGGATGTCGCCGGCCGTTGCGGTTGACTTTGCCCGCCCGGCGATGGAGTCGGTGGCCAAGTGTGTAGAGTGCGGGGAATGTGTCCTGCGCTGTCCTTATGATCTGCCAATCCCGGCCATGCTGAAAAACCATCATACAATGTTCCAAGAACACCAGATCAGAGAAAAAATAAAATAGTCTAGCCAACCGCCAGGGCTGTTAACCCGATGACCATCGCGCCGGCGCCTGCCAGCCGTACTTTTATATTGCCTTCAGAGAGCAGCCTGGCTCCCAGCGCCGTACCGATCAGAATACTGACTTCTCTGGCCGGTGCAATATAACTTACCGGGCTAAAGACCATGGCAGTTAACACTAATACGTAAGCCAACGGGCATAATATGGCTACACCAAGCGCTTCGAACTTATGAGCGGTCCACTGGCTCCGGACTTTATCCCAGTTTTTGAGGGCGTAGGGGGTTAAGAGCAATACCCGGCCTACATTCGCTGACCAATCCAGCAGTAACGGCGGAATGAGGAAGCTGCTGACGGCCAGTTTGTCGGCAACGGTGTAACCGGCGATGACTGTGCCGCAGAGAATGGCAAAGATGATTGGTTTACGAGCCGAAGGATCTTTTAATTTTACCGGATTACCTGTCATGATCACAATCCCCAAGCCAATCAGGCCAGCCCCGGCCAGGGCGGTGAGCGACGGCCGTTCTCCCAGCCATACAATGGCGGCAATGGTTGAAAGCAGGGGGCCTGTGCCGCGGGCTAACGGGTAGATGAGGGAAAGGTCGCCACTGCTGTACCCTTTATCCAGCAAGATAAAATACAGGGAATGAAGGGCGGCACTGCCAAGCATAAATGCCAGCTGCGGCCAGCCGATAACGGGTTTTTGGATTAAAAGTATCCAAATCGCCAGTGGCAGATACAGGGCAACTGACATGCTGGCAAACAGCCAGATAAAGGCTGGGCCGCCGCCGGCTTTTTTTGATAAATAATTCCAGAAAGCATGGCCAAAGGCTGCTGCCAGCACCAGGGCGATAGCCAGACCGGTCATTGGTTATCCCTCCGCTGATTTTTTCGATTCCGGACAGGGGGGTATGATACTAATTGTAGCCGGTCTGATCCTGTTTGGCTATATAGCTTGCGAAAAATTTGGCGGCTGGGTTTACCGGCAAAAATCCTGGCGATTTGTTATGGACTTTTGGCGCATTATGAGTTATACTCAATCCGGAAACAGATTTTGTGCAAGGTTTAACTATATATGTACTCGTATAATCCCGGAGATATGGTCTGGGAGTTTCTACAAGGGAACCGTAAATGCCCTTACTATGAGTGGAAGTGTCCTATTTTCTGTGGAAAACCACAGAGAAGCCCGGCAGGAGGTCCGCTCTCAAGGTTGAGTGCTGGCTTTTTCTGGCCGGGTTTTCGTATTTATCCCGGCAGCAAGGGTAACGGGTATTTCTTCTTTATTTAAGCTACTCTGGATTTATCCGTATATGATAGAGCGAGTGGCAATTTTTTTACAGGGGGAGATATGGTGATAAGGCAAGACAAACGGAATAAGGGTCTGCTGGTACTGGTTGCTTTACTGGTCATGTCTATTCTGATCGCAGGCTGTGGCGGACAAAAACCGGCGGAAAACCAGCCCGCGAAAGCAGACAAGGTGAAAGTGGCTTTCGTTTATGTGGGGCCGGTGGGGGATGCTGGCTGGTCTTACGCTCATGATCAGGGCCGTAAGCAATTGGAACAGGAAATGCCTAATGTGGAGACAACCTATGTTGAGTCCGTTCCGGAAGGGGCCGATGCCGAGCGGGTATTGACAGAACTGGCGATGAAAGGCAATAAAATTATTTTTGCCACCAGCTTCGGCTACATGGATTATGTCCAGAAGGTAGCGCAGAAGTTTCCTGATGTTACCTTCCTGCATTGTTCAGGCTTTAAAACCGCCGATAATGTGGGTACATATTTCGGCAGAATGTATCAGGCCCGATACTTATCGGGGCTGGCCGCCGGCAAGCACACGCAAAGCAACACTATCGGCTATGTGGCGGCATTCCCGATTCCGGAGGTTGTACGCGGTATTAATGCCTTCACCCTGGGGGTCCAGGCTGCAAATCCGGAGGCTAAGGTAAGAGTAGTATGGACTAATACCTGGTATAACCCCGCCACGGAAAAAGATGCGGCCAAAAGCCTGCTAGACGCCGGGGCCGATGTAATTGCCATGCATCAGGACACACCGGCCCCCATGCAGGCAGCGGAGGAGAAAGACAAATTTGCCGTGTCTTATAACACCGATATGCGCAGCTTTGCGCCTAAAGCCATACTTACCGGTCCGGTCTGGAACTGGGGACCATATTATGTGAAAACAGTTAAAGCTATTCTGGACAAGTCCTGGAAATCGGAGCAGTACTGGGGCTCGATGGCGGAAAACCTTGTTGATCTTGGCCCTTACGGACCGATGGTTGCTGAAGATACTAAAGCTGTGATCGCCAAGAAGAAGGAAGAAATCGTTAAAGGCCAGTGGGATGTCTTTACAGGCCCGCTTACAGACCAGCAGGGCAATGTAAAAGTTCCGGCCGGTCAGAAAATGACCGACAAGGAACTGCTGGAGTTTAACTGGTTTGTTCAGGGCGTTGACGGAACTATTGCCAAGTAAAATATTGTGAAGGCCGTTTTGTAGAGAAACGGCCTTCTATAATGCTGGCACCAGCAGGGGGCGGCTGGATCCTTGGCGGTGGGTATTTAATTACCTGTAAAATACCCACCGCCAAGGACCAAGTCCAAGCGAAGAAAGGTGGGTTATGGAGTGACAATTCCCATGGTGGAAATGATTAATATTACCAAACGCTTTCCCGGAGTTATTGCGAATGATCGTGTCAGTCTGACTGTTAATAAAGCCGAGATTCATGCCCTGCTTGGCGAAAATGGGGCCGGAAAAAGTACTTTGATGAGCATTCTTACCGGTCTGTACCGGCCGGATGAGGGCGAAATCTATCTGCGCGGCCAAAAAGCCGAGCTGCGGTCGCCTAAAGATGCTGTTGCCCATGGCATCGGCATGGTGCATCAGCATTTTAAGCTGATTAATTCCTTTACTGTAGCGGAAAATATTACGCTGGGGCTGGGCAATAGGGGGATGCTGTTCAACAAGGCTGCGGCAGAGGCCCAGGTCGGTGAGTTTTGCCGGCAATATGGCATGCTCATTGATCCCGCCGCCAGAATATGGCAGCTGACTGTCGGTGAGCAGCAGCGGGTAGAGATTCTCAAGGCCTTGTTCCGGGGGGCCGAGATCCTGATTCTGGATGAGCCGACAGCAGTATTGACGCCGCAGGAGGCGCGGGATTTGTATGCTACACTCCGGCTGATGGCCAAACAAGGCAAGTCGATTATTGTGATCTCCCATAAGCTCAGTGAGGTGCTGGCAGGAACCGATTCGGTCACTGTGCTGCGGGGGGGACAGTCGGTAGGGCAAACCAGGACGGAAAGAGCCGATGAACAATTGTTAACCCGGATGATGGTTGGTAAAAGCATGGAGTTTAGCTGTACAAAAAGCGCGGCAACGCCGGGAGCGGAGGTGTTGGCCCTTGAGAATATTTCCTGTTTGAATAATCGTGGTCAACTGGCTATCCGCAGCTTAACGCTTGCTATCCAGGCCGGTGAGATTCTGGGGATAGCCGGGGTGGCCGGCAATGGGCAGAGTGAACTGGCCGAGGCGGTGGCCGGGCTCCGGGCACTGGAGAGCGGCAAAAGGCTTATCCAGGGGACCGACCTTACCACCGGCACCCCCAAAGCCTTTATTAAAGCCGGTGTCAGTTATGTACCGGAAGACCGTCTGGGCACAGGCCTGGTTCCCGGTCTGGATGCTGTGGACAACTACCTGTTAAAAAGCTACGGCCAACAGGGGTATTTTATTAACTGGAAAACAGCCTTGAAAGAGACGCTGCAGGCGATTGAGCGTTTTGGCATCAAGATTGCCAGTGTAGCTAATCCGGTGCGGATGATGTCGGGCGGAAACCTGCAGAAGCTGCTCCTGGCCCGGGAAATTACGGCCGATCCCCGTCTGATTGTAGCTGTTTATCCCATGCGCGGCCTGGATGTGGGGGCGATGGAGACCGTGCGGCAATTGCTGCTGGACCAGCGGGCAGCCGGTAAAGCTGTTTTGCTTATTGCCGAGGAGCTTGAGGATTTATTTGCCTTGTCAGACCGGTTGGCCGTATTGCACCGGGGCGAATTAATGGGTATTGTCGATCCCTGTGCCGCTTCGCTGGAGGATGTGGGACTGATGATGGCCGGCGAGAGGAGAATGAATACGCATGCGGTTTGAAAAACGGGACACCGTGTCGAAGCAGATGATGGTAGCCGTACCGGTCCTGTCGATTGTTATTGGCCTTATTTTTTCAGGTTTGTTTATTGCTTTGTCGGGAAAGAATCCGCTGGCAGTATATGAGCTGATGTTTACAGGCGCTTTCGGGTCTGTTTATGGCTTATCCGAGACGCTGGTAAAAGCCGTACCCCTGATTTTTGCCAGCCTGGCAGTTTCAGTTGCATTCCGGATGCAATTATGGAATATCGGGGCTGAAGGGCAGCTGTATATGGGGGCCTTTGGCGCGACCTGGGTCGCGCTGGCCTACCCTCACTGGCCGTCCTGGCTGCTGCTGCCGGCCATGGTGCTGGCAGGGTTTATTATGGGCGGCCTGTGGGGATTGGTGCCGGCAGTACCGCGGGCCTATTGTAAGGTGAATGAGACGATAACGACTTTATTACTCAATTATATTGCCATCCTCTGGGTCGATTATCTGGTTTACGGTCCCTGGAAAGATCCTAAAGGCCTCGGATTCCCGATAACGGCCCCGTTCTCTGACAGTGCCATTTTACCCTCGTTTGGGGTTACCCGTATCCATTTGGGCCTTGTTTTGGCCCTGCTGGCGGTATTTATCGTTTATGTTGTGCTGCGCTATACCCGCTGGGGGTTTGAAATCAGGGTCAGTGGTGAAAGTGCCGCCGCCGCCCACTATGCCGGCATGAATTATGTGCGGAATATTCTGCTGGTGATGTTTGTCAGCGGGGGGTTAGCCGGTCTGGCCGGCATGACTGAGGTAGCCGGCATTACGCAGCGGCTGCAGCATGGCATTTCACCAGGTTATGGTTATTCGGCCATTATTATTGCCTGGCTGGCTCGTCTCAATCCGTTTGCGATAGTGCTGGTGTCTGTTATCTTCGGCGGCATGCTGGTCGGTGGTTTCAGTATTCAGACCAGCGGCTTTCCGGCGGCAACGGTGGCCATGCTGCAGGGGGCGATCCTGTTTTTTGTGGTTGGCGGCGAAATCTTTGTCCAGTACCGGTTAAAATGGCGGGAAAAGGAGCGGGGTGTATAGATGGAACAGTCAGTATGGGTAGCTATTTTCGCTGCCGGGATTATTGCCGGTACACCGATCCTGCTTGCTGCTTTGGGGGAAATTCTGGCCGAACTGGCCGGGGTAATCAATCTGGGGGTGGAGGGCATGATGCTGGTTGGCGCGGTTACCGGCTTTATGGTTGCCCTCCACACCACTGAGCCCTGGCTGGGCTTGCTGGCGGCTGTTGCTGCCGGGGGCTTAATGGCGCTCATTCATGCTTTTTTAACGATCACTTTACGGGCCAATCAGGTTGTCAGCGGTCTGGCGCTGACTATATTCGGAACCGGGTTAAGCGGGTATATTGGTAAATCCCTGATTGGGCTGCCGTTGACCAATACTTTTAAACCCTTTGCCCTGCCTGGTCTCAGTGAGCTTCCTGCTGTCGGCATTATCCTGTTTCGGCATGATGCCCTGGTTTATCTTAGTTATGGGCTGGTCGCCCTGCTGTGGTTTTTCCTGTTCCGCACCCGCAAGGGTCTGGCAATGCGGGCCGTGGGCGAGAACCCCGGGGCAGCAGACACTGCCGGCATTCCTGTATTCAGGGTACGCTATCTTTTTGTAATTATCGGCGGCATGCTGGCCGGTATGGCCGGCGCTTATCTGTCGCTGGCCTATGCTCCGTCCTGGCTTGAGAACATGACGGCCGGCCGGGGCTGGATTGCCGTCGCGCTGGTTATATTCGCCACCTGGCATCCGGGCAAGGCCTTTCTCGGCAGTTTCCTGTTTGGAACGATTGATGTGCTTGGTTTTCATATGCAGAATTTTGGCATTGCGGTACCGTCGTTTTTCCTTAAGATGCTGCCTTATGTGATTACGATTGCTGTTTTAATTGTTGTTACCCGGGAAACCAGGAAGCGGCGGGTGGCGACGCCGGCCGCGCTGGGGATTCCTTATAACCGGGAAGAACGGTAACCAAAAGCAAAAAGCAGTGTGGGCCTTACCTTTGTCAGGTGAGGCCCACACTGCTTTTTGTATGCGAAAGGGGAAGGAGTTGGCTAATAACTTCTGGCCGCAAGCCGCCTTTGCTGATACCGGGCAATGTAAGAAAGTGAATAGTTAACTATGAAATATAGGCCGGCAATTGTGGCAAAGATAGTAAAGACCTGGGCTGTTGACCCATACTTACCCATAATAATCATCCCTTTGCCTGTTAAGTCCTCAACCCCGACGGCCCAAACAAAGGAAGTATCTTTAATGACTGTCGTGAATTGGGATAACAGGGGCGGAATCATGTTGCGGAAAGCCTGCGGCAGGATGATATAGAGAAGTGTTTGCCAGTAGTTGAAGCCCTGAGAGCGGGCCGCTTCCCACTGGCCCTTATGGACCGAATTAATCCCGCCCCGGATAATTTCCGCCATAACCGCCGAGGTAAAGACCGTCATGGCCAGAATCCCTGAATTAACAGGTTCGAGCCTGGTGGTGAATCTGGCGGCCAGAATGAACAGGAGCAGCGGGGTATTGCGGATGGAGTCAATATAGAGTGTGGCCAGCCGGCTGTAAAGCGGGTGACCGGAGGATTGAGCCACTCCCAGCACAGTGCCAAAGAGTAGACTCAGGATAATTGACGTAATCGCGATTTTCAGGGTGATATACAGCCCATCCAGCAGGAATAGAGCAATCTCAGGTTGTAGAAGGTCTTGGATCATAATGAGACCTCCAGTTTCTTTTCCATGCGCCGGGCCAGATTGGCCAGCGGATAGCAAAGAGAGAGATAGAGAAGACCGGTAATGACGTAGGCCGGTCCGTAATAGAGGTTGCTGCTGGACCAGGAGTCGGCATGGTACATAAGATCCCCGCCCGCCACCATCGCTAATACCGAGGTGTTTTTAATCAGGCTGACCGACTGATTGGTGATCGGGGGGAGCACAATTCTTTTGGCCTGAGGCAAGACGATATAACGCATGGCCTGCCAATAATTAAAACCCTGAGAATAGGCGGATTCGAGCTGCCCGCGGGGGATAGCCTGCAGTCCGGCCCGGATTGCTTCCGCAACATAAGCGCCGTGATACACACCTAACCCCACCACGCCAATGGAAAACACCGGGAGCATAATACCCAGATGCGGCAGGCCATGATAGAGGAAAATGACCTGGATGACTAACGGGGTATTCTGAATAAATTCGACATAGATCCGGTTAATAGCGCGGAACACCCGTCCGGGGGCGGTGCCAAGGATGCCGAACAGAATGCCAAGGGTTAAGGCCAACGTCAAACCTAAGGCTGCAACCATAAGTGTTGTAAGAAAACCTTCGGCAAAGACTGTCCAATCCTGGAATAACGCCAGCCACTTAAACCCGGCGAAGGGGCCTGGCACTATTTAAGTCCCCATTTCGCAAGCAGTTTGTCAATCTCACCGGATTGTTTCATGTCGTTTAAGGTATCATTTACTAATTTAGTCAGGGCAGTATTGGATTTCTTGGTGGCTGCTCCATACTCCTGGGGGGCAAATCGTTCGCCAAGAATAATAGTGGAATCATCTAAATAACCAAAGAGGATCGCGGCGTCTACGCTGAAGCAGTCGACACGGCCGGAATCAAGGGCTGCTTTTACCTCGGCGTAGGTGCCGAATTCGAGGAAGCTAACTTTGATGCCTTGTTGATCGGCTGCCTCCTGGATTGCTTTACGGCTGGTAGAACTCTGGGCGACCCCGATCTTTTTACCGGCCAGGTCTTTTAAGCCCTGGGCGCCGGAGGCTTTTTTAACCATTAGGGCCACACCGTCGGTGTAATAGGGGTCAGAGAAGTTATAGCTGTTTTTACGTTCTTCGGTAATGGTAAAGGTGGCAAGCACGACATCGACATCGCCATTATCCAGCAGAGGACCGCGGGTCTTGGCAACAGTGCCTGTTAATTCAATTTTATTTTCGTCGTCCAGTATTTTTTTGGCTAACGCTTTCACCAAATCAATTTCGAAACCCTCAACATTGCCGGTTTTGGGATCTTTGTAACCAAATTTGGGTACATCCACTTTTACGCCGGCCTTGAACACGCCCCGGTCTTTAATGGCTTTAATATCGGCCGGGATTTCATCCTTGGCTGCCGTCGGCTGGGTTGAGGAACCGCCGCAGCCAGCCAGGAATATGCTGAAAGCCAGCAGCATAACGAAAGAAATAAGTACAGTTTTTTTCATTGGCTTCATAAATCATCGCCTCCGTTTTTTTTTTTAGATTAATGCAGAATACGACTTAAAAATAGTTTTGTTCGGTCATGGTCAGGGTTAACAAAAAAGTGCTCCGGTGTTCCCTGTTCCATAATTCGCCCTTCATCCATAAAAATGACTCTATCGGCAACCCTGCGGGCGAATCCCATTTCATGGGTGACTACCACCATAGTTATGCCCTCGTTGGCGAGGTCGACCATAACGTCAAGCACTTCTTTGATCATTTCCGGATCAAGCGCCGACGTCGGCTCGTCAAACAGCATTATTTTCGGATGCATGTTCAGGGCCCGGGCGATCGCGACGCGCTGCTGCTGGCCGCCTGATAACTGGGACGGGTAGGCGTCGGCTTTTTCTTTCAGCCCGACCCGGTCCAGGAAGGCCATACCTGTTGCTGCCGCTGCTTCTTTTTTGACGCCTTTTAGCAGAGTAGGGGCCAGCGTCAGATTTTCCAGTACCGTTTTATGAGGATAGAGATTAAATTGTTGAAAAACCATGGCTGCCGACTGACGAACTTGATTGACTGAGGCGTTGGCAGCAGTGAGATCTACCCCGTCTACCGTTACGCTGCCGCTATTGGGGCGTTCCAGCAGATTCATACACCTGATCATTGTACTTTTGCCAGAACCGCTTGGTCCGATCACAACGAGCTTCTCACCGATTTTTACCGTTAAATCAATGTCTTTAAGTACGTGATTGCTGCCAAAAGATTTGTTTACCTTAGTTAAGGTAATCATAGCGCATTCCTCCTTTCTGTTAAAAATTGGTAACAAAAAAAGACGTTCAATCCATTTGGATTGAGCGCCTTTGCTCAGCCGAAGTGTAATATACTGCTGATAATATATCAATTATATATTCAAATTAGCCAGAAAGCAAGGGGGCTTCTTTAATTTTGTCATATTTTTATATAAGCTAAAGGGCCGGTGTCCAAGTAGTGAATACTATTTTTACCGCGGTGCGTTTCCGCCGTTCTTCGGAATTAGTACAACTGCTGATATATCTCGTTAGTTTAGCATATATTTACTCATACAATAACTCTGAGGCGGTATCTGCTCAAGACCAATGTACGGGAGGGTTTTTATGAACAGACGTTATTTAATGCTTTGTACGCTGGCTGTAATGATTGTTTTGGCCGGAGTGGCCGAAAGACAATTAGCAGATGATACGCAGGTAATTTCGAAAGTGCCCACTACGCATAAGGTAGTGGCAATCACTATCGATGACGGGCCCAATTATAAAGCAACACCGGAGATGTTAGCGGTCTTAAAAGCCAAGAACGTAAGGGCCACTTTTTTTGTGCTTGGACAAAATGCCGAACATTTACCCGGATTGGTGGCGCAGGAGGTGGCTGACGGCCACGAGATCGGGGTTCATACGTACAGCCATCCGTCATTATCTAAGTTAAGCCCGCAAAAAGTGGCCGAGGAGTTTGACAAAGCAGAAAAGGCGATTGCGGCAATTGCCCCCAAGCCGACCTTATTCCGTCCGCCCGGGGGTTTTTATAACAGCCAGGTTACGGAAATAGCCCGTCAGCGGGGGTATGCTGTTGTTTTGTGGTCAATTGACCCCCGAGACTGGAGTTGCCCGCCGATGGCCAGTGTAGTTGAAAAAGTATTAGCAGAGATAAAACCGGGCAGCATTATTCTGCTGCATGACGGACAGTATCCGTTACCAACCCCCCTGGCTTTGGGAATTATTATTGATCGTCTGCGGGAACGCGGCTATGAGTTTGTCACCGTAAGCGAGTTATTCCAATACAATGAGGTCAGGCATTCCTTCAGTATGTTTAACCGCATTTTCTGACGCTATACAGGGGTTGGCTGTGCTCTGCTGCCGGGGGCTGACAACCTTTTGCTGATACCGGCGGTAAAATTGTACTGAATACTGTAATATATATCAAAAAAATGCAAAAATAACAAAAAAACACCAACTAACCCCTTTACTTTTAGTTTGAATAGAAGTATAATGAAATAGCCCAGTTGAAGGCCCAGTTAATTGATCATTAGTCCTTCTCCTTTAAGAGAAGCCCAGTGAGTAATTTACGAAAAGCTATCCGGGTACAATCTTAATTTAGGGGGAATTCTATAATGAATCAAGACAAAAACTTAACCTGCCGCGACTGTGGTGCTGGATTCGTATTCACAGCATCTGAGCAAGACTTCTTTGCAGAGAAAGGTTTCACCAACGAACCAGGTCGTTGCCCGGAGTGCAGAGCAGCTCGCAAACAACAAAACAACAACCGCGGCGGCTTCGGCGGCCGTAGCAATAACTTCCAACAACGCGAAATGCATGATGTAACCTGTGCTGCTTGCGGTGTGCAGACTCAAGTGCCGTTCCGTCCCAGCAGTGATCGTCCTGTCTACTGCAGAGACTGCTTCACTCAAAACAATAACAGATACTAAAAATTTCAGCGCCCCTGCTTTCAGCAGGGGCGTTTGTTTGTTATTAACACTATTATTTCCTGGAAATGATCTGCTGCTCCTGGTAAAACGGGTGAACAGATTAATGGCCGATCACTGCGAGAAATTTTGCTACGGCCGCCTGATATTCCTGTTTGCTGTCTAAAACAGCCCGGCCATGCTTAATGCCGGGGAAGGTGTGCAATTCCCGGTAGCCATTGGTGGCATTGGCTAATTCCAGGCTCATTTCCACAGGCACCAGTGTGTCTGCTTCACCGTGAAGATATAAGATAGGGGTAGTGACAGTTCCCATAGCGGCAACAGGCCTGATTGAAGCATAGGCGAAGTCAGACTGGATATACGCAACCAGGCTGGCATAGTTGATGAGTATATCGATCCACAGCAGGTGCGTCGACCGGGTGTGCTTGGCAAGCTGCTGTTCCAATAACTTGGCTAAATCACTGTAGGCGCTGTCGGCAACATAAAATTGTACCCGCCCGGACGATTCGTTTAACACCGAGTGCATCACTGCTGTTGCGGCTCCCAATGATACACCGTGCACGCCGATGACGCCGTCAGGCTGCTTTTTTTCGAGCCAGTCGACCCATTGATCCAGGTCATATTGTTCATAATAACCCCAGGTTACGCACGGGCCGCCGCTGGCACCGTGGTTGCGGGAATCATAAATCAGCAGGTTGTAGCCTCTGTCCAGATACATATCCAGAACATGCAGGCCCATCGCCTGGGTAGCCGCTATCCCATGAACAAAAATGACGGTTTTATTGGAAGGCGTCGGGTTGGGGATGAAGGTGCCTTCCAGCACATAACCAAACTGTGAATTGAGGCTGACAGGTTGCCAGCCTTTGGTTTCCAAGCCGTGTTTTAACCGGGATTGAACATTGGTATAATGCATAAATTCAGCTCTTGTGTTTATTACACTAAGGCCATTATGAAGTATAATGCCCAGAAAAATGAGGATAGAATGTACGGTAATAAAGATCAGTAATGAGAGAACGATAGCGGTATTGTAATAGATTTTCCGTTTGTGTGTTTTTAAGGCAGTATCCATTGGCGGCAACCTCCAGTACTGTAAGTATTTCACAAACCAGCCGGAGATATGTTACGCAGGGAAAAAAAATTACCATAAAGTGGTGGGATTGAAAAAGAGACGGCTGCTCCCTGTTTCCTTAGGGATTAATGCCTATCGTTCTGCCTGACTGATGTTTGCCGGCCGGGCTTTATAGCCGTAAAGATCAATAATGGCCTGTGAAACGACCAACTTTATGCCCGGGGCTAGTGTCGGCAGCAGTCTGCCCGGCTGAACAACCCCCATAATCTGGCCAATTGTGTTGAATATGGTATTGCTGTTCATTTTGTATAGATGCTGCCATAGGTTGGGATAAGGCAGGTTTAACGCATTGATGGCAAACACCGAGTTCAGTGCTGCCTGCCAGCGGTTACAAATTTCTGATTCGGGTCCTGTGCTGCAGACCACTGTTGGCTGGTTGGGCTGCAGTGACCAGATAATGGCGGCATCATGGACAACGTGCAGAAAATGCGAAGAATTGCCAAGCGCTTTGGTTATTCCTGCTTTTGGATCATAGGCCAAGCCGTGAATCTGATCGGCAATCTTGCCGGTGGGATTGACCAAAGCCCAAAAATTGTGGCTGAAAGGTGTATAGGGGATTCTAAAGGCCCGGGCCTGAATGCTCCATAAGGTTTTTTTCATAGGTTTATCCTTCCTGACCCTTACTTAACTTCTGCCAAGAAAGACCCGGTTATGAAAAAGGTTCCTCTGGCTTTTACAAGCAGCTTTTGCGTATCATCAAAGATATCGGCTCCGGCAATCATGGTCTGGCTGCCATGATGAATTACTGTGCAGACGGCGAGGATCGCCTCCTGGCATTCGGCTTTGCGGATAAAATTTAGATTCATTTCCAAGGTTACCACCTTTTGGCCGAGACTTGCACAGGCCATACCCATGCCGGTATCTGCCAGTGATGCCAGGGCACCGCCGTGGGCGATATTGTATAAGTTTGTATGTTTATCATGCAGTATCGGCATGGATAATTTCGCCATTCCGGCATCAATCTCAACAATCTCTATTTGCAGCAAGTTTACGAATGAGTTTTGTGCATAGCGTGTATTTAAGTGGTTTTTAAGCAATAAGCGTTGTTCGGTCATATTCTGCCTCCTCTAGCTTGTATAACGTGCCAAGTATTTTGCCGACGGCAGGGCTTTACTACGAGGCTTAGGTCGGCGAGCTACTCTACAGGCCCAGCTGATATGAATTATTGTAACATAAAAATCGCAACTTTATATAGAAAATGACATTGCCTTTTCTCACCGGTCTGCTGATGGCGGGTAGGATATTCATGGCTGGGCACGAATAGTATTATTCAGGGGGGATTGAGCATGTTGAATAATATGCTAAAAGCTCTCAGCAACCGGAACTATCAGATCTTTTTCACCGGGCAGGGTTTATCCATTATTGGCACATGGATCCAGAATATTGCTGTAAGCTGGCTGATTTATCGGCTGACTGATTCCGCCTTGATGTTAGGCTTAGTCGCCTTTGCGGGGCAGATTCCCAATTTTGTGCTGGCGCCTTTTGCCGGTGTTTGGATTGACCGGTGGCGCAAGCGTACCGTTCTTATTGTTACCCAGATTTTCAGTCTTGCCCAGGCGGCATTGTTAGCCTGGCTGACACTTGCAGGCCAACTGGAGATCGGGCATATCTTATTTTTAAGTTTGTTGCTGGGCTGCGTTACCGCTTTTGATGTACCGGCCCGCAACGCTATTTCCGTGGAGATGATGGCTAAACAGGAGGAACGCCAGAATGCGATTGCCTTAAATTCGGTTACCTACAATCTGGCCCGGCTGCTGGGCCCGGCCGCAGCCGGGATCCTTATCCCGGTAATCGGTGAGGGCAATTGTTTTTTGCTTAATGCTGCCAGTTATTTTATTTCGATACTATCCCTGGTTGCTTTACGATTACCGGCAGGTAGTCCCAGGCAGCAGGCTTTGGCTATGCGGCAAGAGTTTTATGCCGGCTATACATATACCTTTAAGCAGCTGCCGTTGCGCAATATTTTGGTGCTCCTTGCTATTATCAGCCTGACAGCCATGCCGTATACGGTACTGTTACCCATACTTGTGACGCAAACACTGGGAGCGAGCGCCGGGACAATGGGGTATTTGCTGGCGGTTTCCGGTTTAGGCTCAGTTCTGGCGGCGATTGGTATGACCGCAAGAAAGGAATTTCAGGGCTTGGAAAAGCTATTGGTAGTGGCGGCAACCGCCATTGGCATTGGGCTGCTTTGTTTTATGCTGGCCGGCAATATCTGGCTGGACAGTATACTGGTGTTTATTCTCGGGGTAGGTTTTTTAATTCTGGTAGTCGGCAGCAACACCCTGCTGCAATGTATGGTGGATGATTCAATGCGCGGCCGGGTAATGAGCTTCTATACGATGACGCTGATGGGGATAGGGCCGATTGGCAGCCTGCTGGCCGGCTGGTTGGCGGGTCAGCTTGGTGTAATCCATACCCTGGCCCTGGGGGGCGTATGTTCACTGGCCGGTGCATTTTTTTTTGGCAGTAATCTGTCGGTGTTTCGGGCCCAGGCCTGCCCGATTTACGTCCGCGCCGGCAGTCTGCCTTCCCAGGAAGATTGCCGTTTTTAATCATATATATATAATGTGATCTGCGGCTGTTTTGGCATAGCACCGGCTAATCCGGTTACAATCGGTATAATATATGTAGGTAGTTTGTTTTTTTACTTCCTGGTGGCAGGCACTTTATGAGCAATACAATGCTAAATCTTGAGGGAGGGACCGCTAATGAAAAAGCTATGGCTGGCAGGAGGCTGCTTCTGGGGAGTGGAAGCATACTTTCAGCAACTGAAAGGTGTCCTGGAAACACGGGTCGGGTATGGGCAGGGCGATACGGACAGGCCCACCTATGAGCAGGTATGTTCCGGGCAGACCGGACATACTGAGATCTGTGAAATCGTTTACGACGAAGAGGTGCTGCCAATCGGCAAGGTCCTGGAGCATTATTTCCGGATCATCGACCCGACCAGCCTTAACCGTCAGGGGCCGGACCGGGGGACACAATACCGGGCCGGGGTCTATTATCAGGATGAGGCGGAGCGGCCGGTTATCCTGGAATTTATTAAAACCATGCAGCCCCACTATCAGGCCCCTATTGTTGTCGAGGTTGAGCCATTGAAGAATTTTTACCCGGCTGAGGATTATCATCAGGATTATCTGAGAAAAACGCCGGGCGGGTACTGCCATATCGATCTTGGCTTAGCCAAGCCGGAGGAGCGGAGCTAAGCTGCAGGGAGCTGATTTTACTTGTCGCCACTCTTACGAAACCACGCGCAGCGTTGCTGTTTTACGCGTGGTTTTCTTTTATTCCACTGCTAAAATATTACAATATTATTTACAATAGCTTGGCGTACATATTTCAGAGAGGCTTCATTTAGCGATCCTTGCATAATTTTTATGATTAGGCAGTTGACTTGCCTGTGCGGGGGATAGTTTATACTGATCAGGGAGGGAAAAGGAGTATAAAATCAGTGAGTTTTCCCAGATTGCCAAAATAAGTGTAAAGGCCTTGCGCTATTACGACGAAAATAACTATATAATTGAAATTATAATGCCAGTTAAGGAGGAGGAACATGCCTAAAGTAGATTACAGGAAGGATTATAAAGACTTATATTTGCCTAAAGCCATTCCCGCAATCATTGATGTGCCAGCAATGGTCTATATCATGGTGAATGGGCAAGGCGACCCTAAGGGAAAAGAATATCAGGACGCTGTTGCTCTGTTGTATGCCCTTGCCTATACCATAAAAATGAAGGGCAAAGAAATTGCCGGCTATTTTGAGTATACTGTTTTTCCGCTTGAAGGTTTGTGGTGGTGTGAAGGCGGTGCCTTTGCTGTTAACCAACGGCATAACTGGCGCTGGATTGCGATGATACGCCAGCCGGAATTTGTTACACCCGCTGTTTTCCAGTGGGCAGCAGCGATGACCCACAAGAAAAAGCCGGAGCTTGATTTTACCAAACCAAGGCTTGAAGTTTTCAACGAGGGTTTATGCGTCCAAATGCTGCACAGCGGGCCGTATGCGAACGAGCCGGTTACGATTGCAAAAATGAAAGCGTTTATGGCGCAAAACGGCCTTGCCGATAGGACGGGAACAGACCGCAAGCACCATGAAATCTATTTATCCGACCCCAACAGAACCAAGCCGGAAAAATTGAATACGGTATTGAGACTGCCTGTTTCCAAATAAGCAGAAGCAGGGGACCCCTATTTTGCTTCGCTGTTTGTTGCGTTGTTGCGAAGCAAAATGTCCGTCCCCGCGCTTCAAAACGCGGCAGAAACGCATTATTGAATATTTTATGGACCCCTTTCTCCGATACCGCAGTGAAGGGCTGCGGGAACGGTGAGGCTGAAGGCTGATCAGTGACACCTGGTTAAAATCTTTACCCCGGCGATAAATATTGCAGGAATTTTCGGGCTATTTTTCGAACCTCTACAACAATAATGTCGGGGCGCTGATAGGGGTGTGGCAGATGCTAAGAGATAAACCAACCGGGTTAGCCAGTAAAGATTTGGCCTGGAAAGCGTTTATTGGCAAGGGGAAGCTGGAGCGTCATATTATCCTGCCTGAGATTGCAGACTCGTGGGTGAGATGCTCGCAGGCCGGTCTTAATTCTGATGACGGCAGGGCGCAGAATATTTTGGCACAAGCAGACGTCAGGCTGCTGCTGGAAAAGAATCAGGATATTATTAATATCGCCAAGCCGTTTATGGCTAATATTTATGAATTCTTCCGCGATTCAGGCTTTATTGTGGTGTTAGCCGACGGGAACGGCTATGTAATGGAGTGCTTTGGGGACCGGGATTCGCTGACCAGTGCCAAAAAGCTGCATTTTGTCCGGGGAGCCAGCTGGCGGGAGGGTGATGTGGGCACAAACGCCATTGCCATTGGGCTGGCGACCGGTAAACCGGTGCAGGTTTCCGGCGCCGAGCATTATTGCGCCAAACATCACTGGTGGACTTGTTCGGCTGCGCCTATTTATGGCGTTGACGGTCGGATTGTTGCCTTTCTCGATTTATCAGGACCCGCTCAGGCCGCCTATTCGCATACTTTGGGTATGGTTGCGGCTGCCGCGAACGCGATTAGCATGCAGATCGGCATGGAGCAAAAAAAGTATGAACTGTCTTTGATGAATAAGCACTTATCGAGTATATTTAATACAATGTCGGAAGGGGTAATTTTATTTGATCGTTTGGGGTTAGTCAAAGAATACAATCCTATTGCCAAAAAGCTATTGGGACGAAGCGGCGCTCTGCTGCCGGGCGCTTCGGTGCAGACCATTTTTACAGGGAATAATCAATTAATACAACAGTTGCTAACCGGCAAAGAGACCCAGATTGAACTGGAGTTCCAGACCGGCTGTGCTGCAGGGCCAAACCGTTGTATCATCTCGGGTGAGTCAATCCTTGACAAACAAGGCTGCAGCAATGGCGGGGTTATTGTCTTGCGGCCTGCCGAAAAGAGGCATAGCTTAATCAGCAGGGCCAGCGGTTACCATACGACTTTTCAATTCAAAAGTATCCTGGGCAGCAGTGGCGCGATTTTAGAGGCTGTGCGCCAGGCGGCCGCGGCTGCCGTTACTGCGTCTAATGTTGTTTTGCAGGGGGAAAGCGGGACCGGGAAGGAGATGTTCGCCCAGGCAATCCACAACAAAAGTGCCAGGTCCAGTGGTCCGTTTATTGCGTTAAACTGCGGCGCCATCCCCAGAGAGTTGGTGGCCAGCGAATTGTTTGGCTATGAGGAGGGTGCGTTTACCGGGGCCAAGCGTGGCGGCCGGGCCGGCAAATTTGAATTAGCTGCCGGCGGCACCCTGTTTCTGGACGAGATCGGTGATATGCCGTTAGAGCAGCAGGTTGCCCTGCTCCGGGTGCTGCAGGAAAAGAAAGTTTCCCGGATTGGCGGCAATAAGCTGATCCCTGTTGATGTGCGCATTATTTGTGCGACAAATAAAGATTTAAGCCGGCTTGTTAAAGACGGAATGTTCCGGCAGGACTTATACTACCGTTTGAATGTATTTAAGATCGAAATTCCACCTTTGCGGCAGCGGCAGGGGGATAGCGAATTACTGTTCCGTAATTTTGTTAAGCAGATTGGCAGTGAGCAGGGACGTGTGTACACGGTTGATGCCAGTGTATTTGCCCTGATCAACCGGTACAATTGGCCGGGGAATGTCCGGGAACTCCACAATGCTGCCGAAAGAGCCTGCAACATGGCAGCAAACGGTGTTATTTCCGTGTCCTGTTTCCCAACTGAGATTTGCTGTCCCCCTATGGCCCTGAACCAGGTTATGACCGGCAATAAGGCGATAAAGCAGGGCTTACTTGATTATGAAATTGCCAGGATCAGGGCGTTACTGGCGACCGAGGGCGGCAATATCAGCAGGGTAGCCGGGATACTGGGAATTGCGCGCAGTACGCTTTATCGGAAAATTAAGAGGCACTCCATTCACTAGTGGGACATCATTGTTGCAAAGTGTAGCGTAAGGTACGTGAACGCTACAGAGTGCTACAATCAATGCTACAACACCCGTTGTAAGCAAGCGGTATATTTGCAGCCGGAAAAAAATAGATATTTCAGAATTGTGCTAATACAAGGAACTGAAGCTCCTGCCAGGGGGTTGACAGTTCTTTTTTTGTGGTTGGCACAGGATTTGCAATTGTAGTGGTTGCGCATGGTCATTCCTGCAGCTCAGTGAAAACTTGTTAAACGGAGGTGATAAGGTGAAACGCAAACGATTTATTGTCGAACTGGGCATGGGCGCTGATTTACACGGCGGCGATGCCACTAAAGCCGCCCAGCGGGCCGTAAAAGACGCCATATCCAGAAGTTGT
Source organism: Sporomusa termitida (assembly GCF_007641255.1). NCBI lineage: Bacteria > Bacillati > Bacillota > Negativicutes > Selenomonadales > Sporomusaceae > Sporomusa > Sporomusa termitida. Next base: position 3,134,744 of record NZ_CP036259.1, on the reverse strand, counting down.
CTCTGTGGTTTATTCGATATTGCCGGCATCAGTGACCCTGACCAGATGCAGGTGGAAGTGCGGATCGGCTGTCCGCAGCCGGAAAAAATCAAAACCGCTGCGGTCAGGGAGGTAATACCGTTTGGGGCTGTAACGGTGGAAACGGTGTCAGGGGGGCTTGCAGCCCAGGGGCTGCACCTGCCGGCGCTCGGGGAAGGGGATACTATTGTTGTTGCTGTGGCTGCACTTACTGTATATGTTGAAACGTCTGCAGCTGGCTAAGTCTATTGCCATGTACGAGCAAAGAAGAGAAAACGGAGGGAGAATTATGGAAATTACCAAAGAGAAATTGCTGGGCTTTTATGAAACTATGCTCACCATCAGAGCGTTTGAGAACAAAGCGGTAGAGTTGTTCGCCGATAATCAACTGCCGGGGTTCGTGCATTTGTATCTGGGGGAAGAGGCGGTCGCCACCGGTGTTTGCGGCAGCCTGACCGATAAGGACTATATTACCAGTACCCACCGGGGCCATGGGCATTTGCTGGCCAAAGGCGGCAAGGTTGACCTGATGATGGCCGAATTGTTCGGCAAGGCTACCGGCTATTGCAAAGGCAAAGGCGGCTCTATGCATATTGCCGATGTTGAGCTGGGTATTCTGGGGGCCAACGGCATTGTCGGCGCCGGCCAGCCGATTTCAGCCGGGGCGGCGTTTGCCTGCCAGTATAAAAAAACCGATGCTGTGGCCGTATGTTTCTTTGGCGATGGCGCATCCAACCGCGGTACTTTCCATGAGGCGCTGAATATGGCTTCCATCTGGAAACTGCCGCTGGTGTTTGTTTGTGAAAATAACATGTACGGTATTTCCAATTGCCAGCGGCAGCACATGCGGATTACCGACGTCTCAGACCGGGCCGGCGCCTATGGCATCCCGGGGGTGACGGTGGACGGCAATGATGTGATTGCTGTTTACGAAGCGGCAGCGGCGGCGGTTGCCCGGGCCAGGAAAGGCGACGGCCCCAGCCTGATTGAATGCAAGACCTGGCGATGGCGCGGTCATTTTGAAGGTGATCCCGGCGCCTACAAAGACCCGGCCGAGCAGGAAGTCTGGCTGCAGAAAGATCCCATTCCCCGGTTTGAACACAAGCTGGTGGAGCTCAAATATGCCAGCAATGCTGAATTAGATGAAATCAAGGCCAAAGTGGAGGCGCAAATTGCGGCGGCTATTAAATTCTCGCAAGACAGTCCGTACCCTGGCCCGGAAGACGCTTTAACCGACGTGTACGCGGAATAATCTTATTTAGGAGAGGGTGAACATGATGACAGAAATGACTTATGCTGAGGCTATTAGAGACGGGATGCGCGTGGAAATGCAAAGAGATCCCAATGTTTTTATCTGGGGCGAGGATGTAGCCAAGTTTGGTGGTTGCTTTGGCGTGACCGGCAACCTGTTTACCGAGTTCCCCGGGCGGGTGATTGACACGCCGATCAGTGAAACAGCCATTGTGGGCGCGGCCGTTGGCGCGGCCGCCGCCGGTCTCCGTCCGATTGCCGAGATCATGTTTGTGGATTTTATGGGGGTTTGCCTGGATGAGCTGTTCAATCAGGCGGCAAAGATGCACTATATGTTTGGCGGCAAGGCTAAAATCCCAATGGTGCTGAGAACTCCCTGCGGCGCCGGAATGGGCGCTGCCGCGCAGCATTCGCAATCCCTGGAAGCCTGGTTTACGCATATCCCCGGTGTAAAAACGGTAATGCCCTCGACCCCGGCCGATGCCAAGGGACTGATGGCGGCGGCGGTCCGGGATAACAATCCGGTCATGTATATCGAACATAAGCAGCTGTTTGGCGTCAAAGGCGATGTGCCTGAGGGCGAGTATGTTATTCCCCTCGGCAAGGCCGATATAAAGCGAGCCGGCTCTGACGTAACGATTGTGGCCTGGTCCTGGATGGTGCAGAAAGCCCTGGTCGCAGCCGAAGCCCTGGCCGGGGAGGGGATTAACGCCGAAGTGCTTGACCCCCGTACCCTGATCCCGCTTGATACCGACAGTATCTTACAATCGGTAGGCAGGACCGGCAAACTGGTTATTGTGCATGAAGCGGTTAAAACCGGCGGCTTTGGCGGTGAAATCGCCGCTTTTGTGGCGGAGGAAGGAATGGATCTGCTGGATGGTCCCATTAAACGGGTGGCTATGCCTTTTGCCCCGATTCCATTCAGCCCGGCGCTGGAACGTATTGTCATTCCCAGTGAGGAACAAATCGCGGCTGCCGTTAAAAGCCTGTTCTAACCAGCATACAAGGTGGTGAGGGGAGTATGGGGCATGTCGGCATCATCGCCAATCCGGCATCAGGTAAGGATATCCGGCGGCTGGTGGCGTACGGAACGGTTGTGGATAATCAGGAAAAGGTGAATATTGTCCGGCGGCTTATTCTCAGTCTGGCGGCTGCCGGCATTACCAAAATCACCTATATGCCGGAGTATTATGGCATTGTCCCGGGGGCGGCGGCGAGCATTTGCAGCCGGCACCGGCCGGATATGGAACTGACAGCGGCCGAGATGTGTATGACCGGCACCCAGCTGGACAGCTTTCAGGCCGCCGCCATTATGGCCCAGGGCGGGGCCGGCTGTTTGATTACGCTGGGCGGTGACGGCACAAACCGCATGGTTGCCAAGGGCTGCCAGGCTGTGCCCCTGCTGCCGATTTCCACGGGGACGAACAATGTTTTTCCCACGTTGGTCGAAGGCACAATCGCCGGTTTGGCGGCCGCCGTCGTTGCCCAGGGGCTGGTAACCGGGGCACCGGCGATAAAACCCAGTAAAAAGCTTAACATCTATAAGAATGGCCGGCTGATTGATTGTGCGATTGTTGACGCGGTTGTGCTTAATGAAGCCTTTATTGGTTCAAGGGCAGTCTGGGATGCAGCCAAAATCAGGCGGATTGTCGTGACCAGAGGCGAGCCGCATAACATCGGCATAGCGTCAATCGCCGGTAATCTGGTGCCGGTAACGCCCGTTGAGCCCCGCGGAGCCGATATTGAAGTCGGTCCGGGCAGCATTCAGCTGCGGGCGCCGATTGCCCCCGGCCTGATTGAACAGGTACCGGTCCGGAATTATCGCTATATCAGGCTTGGTCAGGTTATTGAGGTCAATGAAGCCTGTGTAATTGCTTTGGACGGCGAGCGGGAGGTTGAGATCCGGGGCGGGGAACAAGCTCACATTGAGCTGACTTTTGACGGGCCTAACGTAATCGATGCCGAAGCGGCGCTGCAGCTAGCTGTCGCCGGCGGCTACAGTAAGTTCAACACCAATGTAAACCCAGTTCACGATGAGGAGGAGCAGTAATGGCCACAGAGGTTAATATGCCGAAACTAGGCTTGTCCATGAAAGAAGGTACTGTAGGCAAATGGCTGATCAATGAAGGCGATCCGGTCAAGAAGGGCGAGGCCCTGCTGGAGGTCATGACCGATAAGATCGCCAATAAAATTGACGCCCCGGCCGACGGGGTTTTGCTAAAGATTGTTGCCAATAAGAAAGCAAAACTGCCGATTGGCGGTCTCCTGGGGGTTATTGGCAAGGCCGGCGAAGATATCAGCGAGCTGCTCCGGGCTGCCGCCGACAGTACCGCTAAAGCAGTGCCGGCCGGTAAGGCCGCCGGCGGGCAGCCGGCCAGGAAAGCCGTGGCGGCCGCGCCAGGCGCCAGGGTGAAAATCTCCCCGGCCGCCCGGGCGCTGGCCCAGGCCAATGCCATTGATTATACCGTGATTGCCGGCACCGGGCCGGAAGGCCGGATTGTCAGGGAAGACATAGAACAGGCCATCGCTAATGCCGCCGCCGACACCGACGATCGCGCTGTCCTTGAGGTTATTCCTTATGAGGGCATGCGCCAGGCTATCGGTGAAAACATGGCCAACAGCTGGGCTGTGGCGCCGAAGGTTACGCATCATGCGGGTGTGGATATAGCAGCCCTGCAGGCTTTGCGGGCCACTATAAATGCCGAGGTTAAGGATACCGAGAAAATCTCCGTTACCGACATCCTTGTTAAGGCGGTGGCGAAAGCCCTGCAGGCTCACCCCCGGCTTAACTCGACCCTGAGCGGGGAGGAGATCCGGGTTTTGCAGGATATCAATGTCGGGGTGGCCATCGCGATTCCGGACGGATTAGTTGTGCCGGTTGTTAAGAATGCCAACCAAAAGAGCCTGGCCGATGTCAGCAAGGAAATTAAGGATTTTGCCAAACGGGCCCGGAAAAACAAGCTGGACCCGGCCGAGATGACCGGGGGCACCTTTACCATTACTAATTTGGGCGGTTACGGATCGGTCGATTACTTTACGCCCATTATCAATCAGCCGGAGTCGGCGATCCTAGGTGTCGGGCGGACTGTCAGGCAGCCTGCTGTTCAGGGGGAACAAATTGTCATTAAACCCATCATGGGTTTGTCGCTGGCCTTTGATCACCGGGTAATCGACGGCGCGCCGGCAGCAGAATTTTTGGCCTTGTTAATTAAACTGATTGAGCAGCCCTATAAAATCTTTATTTAAGCCTGACAAAATAAAAAGAAAAGGCAGGGAGATACAATGGCAGGAGATTGCATGGAATTAGAGAGTGAACTACAGACGGGTATGGAGCAGGTGCAAGCTGAAAGCCCGGAGCTGATGGCCGCGTTCGTGCAGATGGATCAGGCCGCCTATGTGGAAGGGGAATTAGAGCGCAAGTACAAAGAACTGATCGGGATCGGCATCGCCCTGGCCGTACGCTGCGAATATTGTATGAATATTCATGTCAAAAATGCCTTGGCCGAGGGAGCGACCAGAGAGGAAATCCTGGAAGCGGCCGCAGTCTCCGTAGCCTTTGGCGGATCACCGGCGATGGCCTACCTGTCCACTACGATTATGAAAGCGCTTGACGCGTTCGAGTAATGGCTAACACTGCCGGTAGGGCTACTGACAGACCACCATGGCTTACTTTGCCGGTACCTGAAGAACCGGCGCTTAACCGGATGAAAGCGCTGCTGGACCAAGGCCGGTTACATACCGTGTGTGAAAGCGCCGACTGTCCCAATATCGGCGAATGCTTTGGCAATAAGACCTGTACGTTTATGATTTTAGGCAGCCACTGTACCCGGAATTGCCGCTTTTGCGCCGTGCCTCACGGCAGCCCCGCGGCGGTGGACCCTAATGAACCGCAGCTGCTGGCCGCAACTGCCAGGCAGTTAGGGTTACAGCATGTTGTTATTACGTCGGTGACCCGGGACGATCTTGCCGACGGCGGGGCCGGACAGTTTGCGGCCGCTATCGGGGCGGTGCGGGCACAGCTGCCTAAGGCCGGCATCGAGGTACTTATTCCGGATTTTAAAGGCAGTATGCCGGCCTTGGAAATTGTGCTCCAGGCGAATCCCGATATTCTTAACCATAATATTGAAACTGTTCCCAGGCTGTACCCGGTTGTCAGGCCGCAGGCGGGTTATTCGCGCTCTCTGGCGCTAATAACCCGGACCAGCCAGGCCGGGATATTACCCAAATCAGGCCTGATGCTGGGACTGGGTGAGAAAATCGCGGAAGCAGTTGCAGTAATGAAGGATTTACATCAGTGCGGCTGTAAAATGCTGACCCTGGGACAGTATCTCAGCCCGTCGCCGGCTCATTTGCCTGTTAAGGAATACATACATCCTGATGTGTTTACAGAGCTGGCGCAGACCGCGCAAAAAATCGGCTTTCGGCAGGTGAATGCCGGACCGCTGGTGCGCAGTTCCTATCACGCCGGGTATTCCTTGGCCGAACTGATCCAGGCTTGATCAGCCGATACGAATCGGTATTCAGAGGGAGGGATGACAATGCTTAAAGCAGCTTTTATCTTTATTGCGCCTGAGGCTGACAGCGAGCAGCACCGGGCGGTAATCGCCACGCCGGCGGTAGCGTTGACTGTTGTGGGGGTAAGCGATGTCCGGGCGGCTGTTGCCGCCGTGGGCGAGCTTGTTGAACAAGGCATAAGCGCGATAGAATTATGCGGCGGCTTCGGACACGAAGGGGTGGCAGCCGTTAACAAGGCCGCCCGCAAGCAGGCTGTCGTCGGGGTGGTGCGGTTTGATGTTCACCCCGGGCTGGCTGGAAAAAGCGGCGATGATGTTTTTTGAGAGCGCAGATTGGACCTAAAGCCTGCCGGTTAGTCCTGTTAGGGCGCCGGCCTTATGGCGAGGTCTGGCAATTGCAACAGGCGGTTGCGGCGGCCCGCCGCCGCGGCAGTTGCAGCGACACCTTGCTGCTTGTTGAGCATTTGCCTGTATACACGCTGGGCAGGTCCGGCAGTATGGACAACATTAAGGTCGCCGGTGATGCCCTGCTGGCGAAGGGACTTGAGGTTATTGAAGTCGACCGGGGCGGGGATGTCACCTATCATGGCCCCGGTCAGCTGGTCGGGTATCCGATATTGGACCTCAGGGGCTATAAACAGGACCTGCACCGTTATACAGAGATGCTGGAGGAAGTAATTATCAGGACACTGGACCAATTCGGCATCAGGAGCTTCCGGGAAAATGGGCTAACCGGGGTCTGGACTGATAGCGGCAAGATAGCCGCCATCGGCATCGGCGCGCGCGGCTGGGTAACCATGCACGGTTTTGCCCTGAATGTACAGCCTGATATGAGTTATTTCGGCTTGATTAATCCTTGCGGGCTAACCAACCGGCCGGTTGCGTCCATGCAGGCACTGGGGGTTGAGGCGACCCTTGCTGAAGTCTGCCAACAGCTGGCTGCCCAGTTTGCCGGTGTTTTCGGTGTAGAGTTCTCCTTAATTAAACAGGCTTGCTTACACGGAGGGCAGTGAATGGACCTATATCGGCTGGGAGCTATACCGTGGGCTGAGACCCAGGCTATCTACCATGCATTGGCACAAAAGCAACAGGAAGGACTGGTCATCTGCCGCCCGGCCGGACGCTGTGTCTGCCTCGGCTTGCATGATGACTTGCAGCAAGAGGTCAACACCGGGTATTGCGGGGACCATAATATACCAATCATCAGGCGGGATATTGGCGGCGGCATGGTGCTGCTGGCCGAGGAACAGATCTTTTTTCAATTGGTGCTGCGGTCCTTCAATCCGCTCCTGACAGGCCGGCGCGAGGAATTCTTTGTACAGTTTTTACAACCGGCCATAAAAACGTTAGCAGACTTTGCGGTCAGGGCCGCGATTAAGCTGCCGGCCGACATTGTTGTTAACGGCAAAAAAATTTCCGGCAACGGGGCCGGCGATATCAATGGTTTTTCCGTATATACAGGCAATATTCTGCTGGCTTTTGACCGCACGGCCATGGCCAATGTTCTCCAGGTCCCGGGCCGCCGGTTCCGCGAGCAGCTCCGGTTGTCAATGGCGCGGTATTTAACCTCGCTGAGTGAAGAACTGGGTTATATGCCGGCCTATGGGGCTGTGGAAGACAGACTGGTTTATCATTTTTCTGCCTGGCTGGACCTCCGGCGGGGTGAATACTCGCCGGCGCTGCGGCAAGCCGTCAGGCAGGCGGCGGAGTATCTGACCAGTCCTGAATTTTTAAATCTGCCCGGCAAGCGGACCAGGGTACGTCAGGTAAAAATCAAGGAAGGAACTTATGTACGCCTGCAGCCGTTTCCCCAATGCATCAAGACAACCGTTGCCGGCCAAAGCGGCTGTGGCAGCCGGCGGGGAGGACCCTGCGCGGGTTATGCTGTCCTGGTGATCCAAAATAATAAAATTATTGAATTTGAGAGTCAGGAGCTGCCGTGCCTGGAGCCCTATAATTTGCCGGCGCTGGCCGCCGGTCTTACCGGCCGCAGCTGGCGGGAGCGTGATGTCAGGCTTGCCCTGACAGAGTGGTGCCGCCGGGATGAGAATGGTGCAGTTAAGATTTTTAAGGACATATTAATCGACTGGATAGTAGCCAGACAGGAAACAGGGAGTGATTTTTAGTGGCACAATATGAGATTCCGCAAGGGCTTTATTATACAAGGGATCATGCGTGGGTAAAAGTGGAAGGAAACACAATCCGGATTGGCATTACCGACTTTATGCAAAAATTGGCGGGAGAGATTACTTTTATCAGGATTCCCCGGGTTGGCAAAACCCTGGCGGCCGGGGCAACGCTCAGCTCCATCCAGTCCGGGAAGTGGGCCGGCAAGATTCAGGTGCCGCTGGCGGGCAAGGTGCTGGCGGTCAATAGCGAACTGCCGGGTAATCCGAAGCTGTTAAACAGCGACAGTTATGGCGCGGGCTGGATTTGCGTTATGGAACCCGATAATCTGGCCGCAGGGCTGCAAGATCTCATTCACGGTGACGACGCCGACAAATTTTTTACCGAGGAACATGCAAAGTTTGCCAAACCAGAGTAACTTTAACAGCTGAAGCCAACCTTGTCGCAGAAAGGAGTATCGATATGGACGCACAAACACTGGACAGTTTAAAGCAAACCTTTGGCGACCGTGCTACTGCCGATGCATTCGAGCGCAGTTTTTATGAGCGGGATCTGGCGCCTGTACCGGATTTTTTAGTCAAACCAATTGCCGCTACCCTGCCGGATATTGTTATCAGGCCCAAAACCACCGCGGAGGTAGCCTGTATCGTTAAGACGGCTGCGGAACAACAGATTCCGGTAACGACCAGAGCGGGGGGCTCTACCGTCTATTTCAACACGGTGTGCACCCGTAAAGGCATAATTGTCGACATAAACGGCCTGGACGGCCTGGTGGCTGTTGACAAAGAAAATAGCGTTGTCAGGGTGGGGGCCGGCCTGACCTGGTGGAACCTGGAGCGGGCGTTAAACAGGGCGGGCCTGGCGGTCTGTTCCTATCCGAGCAGCGCCCAGTCCGCTACTGTTGGCGGCTGGCTGGCTATGATGGGTTATGGGCTGGGCAGTTTGAAATACGGTCCGGTAATCGAACAGGTTATTTCCGCCCAGGTAGTTTTGCCTGACGGCAGTGTCCGGGAATTAAACAAAACAAGTCAGCCGCCGGTAGCCTGGCTGGCGGCTGCGGAGGGGACACTGGGCATTGTCACCGAAGTTGAATTGCAGGTGCGCCCCTGCCCGGAAAGTGAGTGGCATGGTTTGGCCGCCTTCGCCGATGCCGGGCAAATGCAGAGCTTTATTGAGCAGGCTGCAGCCTTACGCAGCAAACCCTTTAATCTGCATTTCAGCGATCCGGCCTGCAACTCGCTCCGGCAGCGGCTGGGGCTGGCCAGCGAACAGGCCGCTGCTGCCTACACGGTTGCGTTCGACGGGGATGGCACCAAAGCGGAAACCGGGGCGGCACGCCTGGATTATTACCGCTGTTTGCAACAGGCGGACGGCCGTGATCTGGGGGAAGAAGCCGGGCACGAGTGGCAGCACCGGTTCTTTTCTTTAGTACTAAAACGGGAAGGGCCGTCCTTATTAGGGGCGGAGATTTGGCTGCCCATTCAGAGCCTGGCCGGCTATTTGGCTGCGGTGGCGGCTTTTGAAGGCAAAAAAAGGCTGGGCCTAAAAAGCTACGGGCATATTGTATCAGCAAGACACGCAATGGTCATGACCATGTTTAATGCCGATGAACGGGATACGCTTGGCTATTTGCAGGGCCTGGCTTTAGTAAAAAAGCTGCAGGACATCGGCGCCAGGCATGGCGGCACCCCTTACGGAATCGGCCTGTGGAACACGCCCTATCTGCGCCGGTGCCACACGCCGGCGGAGCTGGCCGAACTCAAACGGCGGAAGCAACTGCTTGATCCCCACAATATTATGAATCCCGGCAAACGCTATCAGCCCCCCCTGCTGCTGCAGCCGGCACTGTTTGGCCTGAGCATGGATTTGCTGGCAGCAACCAGATTACTGTACAAGGGCAAGGCAGGGAGGGACCAGCTATGAGCAGCGGCAGCTTTTATAAAAATTTGATTGACGAATGCCTGATCTGCGGCCGGTGCGGCAATTGCCGCAGTGACTGCCCGGTATATCGGGAAATCGGCTGGGAGTCGGCGGCGCCCCGGGCTAAAATTTCGCTGGCGCGCGAGTTATTTGCCAGAAACGGCGAAGGTAAGATTAGTGAGGAATATGCCAAACGCATTACCCAATGCACCCTGTGCGGGGCCTGTACCCGGGCCTGTGCCGCCAGGATCGACCTGCAAAGCCTGTGGCAGGACCTGCGGGCCAGGCTGGTCACAGCCGGCAAGGCGCCGGCAGCTTATAACGCGCTGGCCGGGAATCTGAAAAGCAGGAAAAATATTTCTACCTTCGCCAACGCCACCAGACTGGACTGGGCTGAAGACCTTGATGAGGTGCCGGACTACCTTGATCAGGAGCAGGGGGCTGAAATCGTCTATTTTGTTGGCTGTGTCTCCTCGTTTTTCCCCCGGGCCGCGCAAGTGCCGGTGGCCATGGTGCAATTACTGGCCAAAGCAGAGGTTAGCTTTACAACCCTGGGCCCGGAGGAATGGTGCTGCGGTTTTCCCCTGCTGGCGGCCGGACACGGGGCGGAGATCGCCGAGTTTGCCCGGCATAATGTGGATAAGGTGCGGAGTCTCGGCGCGAAGACCATGGTTACCGGCTGTGCCTCCTGTTATCACGTGTGGAGCCATGTCTATCCGGAGCTTGTGGGAGAGACGCTGGGGTTCCGGCTGGTGCACGCGACCGAAATGTTGTCAGAGCTGATCAAGGCGGGGAAATTAGTTCCCCAGGAACTGGCGGCAACGGTTACTTATCACGACCCCTGTGATTTGGGGCGTAACAGCGGGATTATCGGCGCACCGCGCGCGATCATTAACAGTATCCCCGGCGTTAGGTTTAGGGAAATGGCCACTCATGCCGATGAATCCACCTGCTGCGGCGGCGGCGGTAATTTGCAGGGCGCCGACCAGAGGCTGGCTGAGGCGATAGCCTGCAAACGTATCCGGGAAGCAGCGGCCACCAAGGCCTCGATCGTCGTATCCGCCTGTCAGCAGTGTGAACAGATGCTGGAGAAAGCAGCCAGAACGGAAAAACTGCCTGTACAGGTGATGGATGTGGCCGAATTGCTGCTAATGGCTGTCGAAGGGTAGTCTTGTCAGGTAGGAAAGGAGTATGACCGATGAATGGAGCTACAGGGAATTTTCCGGAAGATCTATTGTATGATATCCATTACCAGTGGATTAAAAAAGCGGGCAACAAAATTTTATTCGGCCTGACTCCTTATGGCCATGCGATCACAGGTGATATTTTATATCTGGCGTTACCACCGGTGGGCACAGGGGTGGAGGGCGGCGGGGCCTGCGGGTCGCTGGAGGCGGGAAAATGGGTAGGCCGTGTCTACGCCCCGGCCAGCGGCAGGATAACCAATGTCAATGAAGCCGTGCTTGGCAGCCCGGCGCTTATCAGCCGGTCGCCTTATACCTGCTGGTTTGCGGAGATTGAGCTGTCCCGGCCGGAGGAGATCGGTGCGCTGATGCCGGCGGCCGGGTTGCGCAGTTGGCTGGCTGAGGAAAGGAAAGCAAATGCCTAGTGTGGACAATAGTGCCGCTTTCCGGGTCCTGGATTCTGCGCCTTGCAGTGCTGCTGAACATATGGCTTTGGATAAGGTAATCATCAGTGCCCACAGTCAGGGCCATATTCCTAATACCCTGCGGTTTTTGCAGTTCAAACCCTGCGTGCTGGTGGGGGCGTTTCAAAACACGTTGTTAGAAGTAAATGTTCCTTATTGTCAGCACCATGGCATTGCTATAAACCGGCGGCTTACCGGCGGCGGCAGCCTGTATTGGGGCCGGCGGGAAATCGGCTGGGAACTGTATGCCGGTAAAAATACCCCTGGTATTCCCCGGCAGGTAGAAGGCCTGTATCGCCTGTTATGTGAGGCGATGGCCCGGGGGCTCCGGACACTGGGCCTGGCGGCCGCCTATAGGCCGGTCAATGATATTGAAATACAGGGACGTAAAATAGCCGGTACCGGCGGCACCGAGTTAGCCGATTCTTTTGTATTCCAATGCAGCTTGCTGGTTGATTTTGATGTGGAGCAAATGCTGCGGGTTTTGCGGTTCCCGCTGGAAAAACTGAGCGACAAAGCAGTCAAATCCATGCGGGAGCGGGTAACCTCGCTGAAAGAGCAGCTAGGCTATGTCCCGGCAGCCGGTTTGATTAAGCACGCCATTATAACCGGTTTACAGAAAACGCTGGGTTATGAATTTACCGGCGGCGGCCTTACTGCACTGGAAACAGGCCTGCTCAGCGAATATCTGCCGTACTTTCAGAGTGAGGCCTGGGTTTATGGCAGCGCCGGCAGGGTAGTAAATACTGTTGATTGCCTGGCCAATTATAAGGCGCCCGGCGGGCTGATCAGGATTCAGATGCGCTTGGATGAAGGTATCGGCGTCATCAAATATCTGCTTATCAGCGGTGACTTTTTTGCTTATCCGGCCAGGGTAATCAACGATCTGGAAACGGCCCTGAAAAACACGCCCATTGACAGGCTGCGGATTGCTGACCTGATTACGAATTTTTTTCTTGCCAATCAGGCCGAGATACCCGGTGTTTTGCCTGAACACTTTGTGGCGGCCATCCTGCTGGCCGTGGAGAAGGCCAGAGAAGTTCGCCTGGCCGGGCCGGAGGTTTGCTGTGAAAACAACAGCTGAACACTATGACGTGGCCGTGGTCGGGGCGGGACCGGCGGGCTGCATTGCGGCCAAACGTCTGGGGCAGGCGGGGCTGAAGGTGGTGCTGGTTGAACAGCGCCAGGTCATCGGCAGTCCTGTCCAGTGCGCAGAGTTCGTTCCCCTTGCTATTTCGCGCCACACCGCTGTGCGGGCCGGCGATATAGCCCAGCCTGTCCGGGGCCTTAAAACCTTTATCAACGGTAAGCTGGCAAGTACCCTCCGGGCCCCGGGTTATGTGCTGAACCGGGGGCTGTGGGCTGAGTATCAGGCCCGGCTGGCAGCAGCAGCCGGCGCCGCCATTATGACCGCAACCCGTGTCAGTGGTATTGACGGCAAGCAACTGACCTTGGTAAATGGTGCTCACTCCCGGGCGCTTAGGGCTGACTTTATTCTGGGCTGCGATGGCCCCTGTTCTGTCGTCAGCAAAAAATTGGCAAATGAAGCCCAGCCAATGTGCTTTGCCTTACAATATGAAAAAATGCTGGTTAAATCACTGGAATATGCGGAGATTTACTTTGACCCGGCCTATTACGGCGGCTATGCCTGGGTTTTCCCCAAAGGCAAAACCGCCAATGTCGGCGTGGCCCTCCATGCCGCTTATAAAGATAAATTGAAAGCTGCCCTGGCGGATTTCTGCCGGCAGCTTATTGGCGGAGGGAGAATACAAGCCGGGGCGCCGGCCGGGGCAACCGGCGGCCTGATACCGGCCGGCGGCCTGGTAAAAAATCCGGCCAATGACCATATGCTGGTTGCCGGTGATGCGGCCGGCTGTACGCATCCCATTACCGGTGCCGGCATTATGAACGCTGTTGTCAGTGGTGATTTGGCGGCCAGGTCAGTGCTCCTGCAAGTTAGCAGTAACGGTAGCGAGCCGGTTGCCAGGAATTACACACGCACGTTGCTTGCAGAGTACGGGACGCAGTTTGCTATTGCCAGTGAACGGTTGCTAAGCCGTAACCAGCGGTGGACAGATCAGCCGGAAGAATTCAGTGCGCTCATAAGGTCCAGCTGGATTGCTTTTCCGGAGTACTACCGGCAACAGTGAATTTTACAAAAAGAACTATTTGATATTAAGGGGGTTCCGGTCCATGGACAATATTGGCAGACAGGAAAGCCCGGATTATGTACAGACCAGCCTGGCCGGCGCTATGGCGCTGGGTCTGGAGCCAGGCAGCTTCTACCGTAACGCCTATCCGGGCAGCCTAAATTTATTAATGACCTATCAGGACGGCTGCCGGGCTAATTGCAGCTATTGCGGCTTAGCCAGAGAACGGTGGGCCGAGCCTGATGAACATACCTTCATCAGAGTAAAATGGCCGGTTTATGAGCTTGCGGATATTATCGGTATTTTGGCGCGGCCGCCGCAGGCCGCGGCCGCCAAAGTACAAAAACTGGGCCGGATTTGTATATCGATGATTACTCATCCCCGGGCAGCGGCCGACTGCATCGATATTGTCAGGCAGTTAAGCGCCGCAAGCCCGTTACCGGTTAGTGTCCTGGCCTCGCCGACCATATTGCCGGCAGGGGGGGCTTTTTTTCAGGCGGTTAAAGCTGCCGGGGCCGACCGGGTGGGGATTGCGGTCGATGCGGCAACCGCGGCCTTGTTTGCCGGCCTGCGGGGGCCGGCGGTAGGCGGACCCCACCGGTGGGAGACTTACTGGGAGGCCGTCGAACAGGCTGTTAAGGTGTTTGGTTCCGGCCATGTCAGCGTGCACCTGATTGTCGGGCTGGGCGAAACAGAACAGGCAATGGTACAGGCCATAGACAGGGCCAATCAATATGGGGCGCAGGCTCACCTGTTTTCATTCTGTCCGGAACCCGGCAGCCGGCTGGGCGGCCGTAAGCCGCCGGCATACGGTCAATACCGGCGTATTCAGCTGGCGGCCTATCTGCTCAATAACAGACACAGTACTATCGACGCTTTTGCCTTTAATGGCCACGGGAAAATCGTTGGCTATGGCAGCCGGCTGCAGGAACTGCTGGGGGATGACCTGGCCGCGGGCGAGCCCTTCCGAACCTCAGGCTGCCCCAACCGGGAGGGGTGTGTGGCGTGCAACCGGCCGTATGGCAACGAGCGGCCAGGCCCTGATTTGCGTAATTATCCTTTTTCGCCGGATAGCAGTGATATAGATATCATTAAAGGACAGATATGGGATGAATAAAATTGCCTTTTATGCGCCAGGCGTACGGCACTATGACAATGGCTTATATCAAAATAGTGCACACTCTTTTGTTAACATAAGTATCACCGGCTCGGCGTGCCAATGCCGCTGCGAGCACTGCCGGGGCCAACTGCTCAATACTATGGTGGCCGCTGCCGAGCCGGAACTGTTGGTGAAACTGGCTGCTGATTTACGCCGGCGCGGCTGCCGCGGGGTGCTGATAAGCGGCGGGGCCTGCCGGGACGGCAGTGTGCCGTTACAGCGTTTTGCCGGGGCCCTGCAAGAAGTTGCCGCCCTGGGGTTGGCCGTTGTGGTCCATCCGGGGCTGCTGACCAATGAACTGGCCCAGGTACTGGCTCAGGCCGCGGTAACGCGGGTCGCCCTTGATTTAATCGGGGATAGTGACACAATTCGTAAGGTATATCACCTGACGCGCACCCCTGAAGACTATCAGAACAGTTTGCGAGCCGCCCGGCTGGCCGGTCTGAAGGCCTCGCCCCATAT
The DNA here is from genome assembly GCF_007641255.1 of Sporomusa termitida. Taxonomy (NCBI): domain Bacteria; kingdom Bacillati; phylum Bacillota; class Negativicutes; order Selenomonadales; family Sporomusaceae; genus Sporomusa; species Sporomusa termitida. The sequence goes on along the minus strand of NZ_CP036259.1, from coordinate 3,119,495 downwards.
TGTCATCGGCCTTCATTATGGTGAAATTCGCGGGGAATATGAAGCGCTGAAGATGGTTGCGGCCGAGGGGGCGGAAAGCTTGGTCTTAGTACTGTTGAATCCCCTGCGGAACACCCCCATGGGGGCTGTCGTTCCTCCGCCGGCCGAGTCGGTAGCCAAAATTTTTAAGACTGCCAGGGAGCTGTTGCCGGCTATCCCGCTGGCTTTAGGTTGTGCCCGTCCGCCGGGGCTTTATGCCCGGACGATAGAACGGCTGGCGGTGGAAGCGGGGTTTGACGCCATTGCCTATCCGGCCCGGGAAACGGTAGATTATGTATATTCTCTCGGCTATACTGTGACCTATCAGGAAACCTGCTGCGGCCTACTGGCATAAGTAACGGCGCATCAAGGCCATTTTGAAAACCAAACCAGATTAAAGAATGATCTGCTTTTACGACTTCTGCAGGGGCTGGTAAAATATAGCGCTGAAGCAATACCGTGTAGTGGGTAGAATAACTGGTTATATCCCGGCATTCATTGCCGGGATTTTTTTGTAGCGCCGGTGATCGGCGAAGCTACAGTTATGGATAATTATGGAACAGAACGCTACAAACTAATGTTCCGAATGTTAATAATTATAAAAATATTGAGTTAATTACAGGGCGATTTACGGCTCCGGGTATCCTCTGCTGCTGGCACGCTTTTTGCAAAAGTAGAAGCTGTGAGGATATGGAATCCTTGATTATAAGGGGGAGTTGGAATGAAAGCAGCAGTATGGTATGGTCAAAAAGATGTGCGGGTTATGGATGTCCCTGAGCCGCCCAGCCCGCCAGCCGGCTGGGTCAAGGTAAAGGTGCAGTGGTGTGGAATTTGTGGCTCAGACCTGCACGAATATCTCGCCGGTCCGATTTTTATCCCTGTAGATAAGCCCCATGCCTTAACCGGCAGTACGGCCCCTATCATTCTCGGGCATGAGTTTTCCGGCGATGTAGTAGAGGTTGGACCTGGTGTAACCAATGTAGCAATTGGCGACCGGGTGGCGCCTGACGCCTGTCAGGTGTGCTGGGAATGCCCGCGCTGCCGGGAGCATCGCTATAGTCTGTGTGAGAAACTGGCTTTTACCGGGCTAATGACGGACGGGGCTTTTGCCGAGTATGTAAATGTACCGGCCTACACTATATACAAGATCCCCGCTGACATGTCCTATGAGGCGGCCGCCCTTATTGAGCCGCTCGCGGTAGGGATGCATGCCGTGCGGCGGGCGCCCCTGGTTCAGGGGGACACAGCGGTAATTATGGGGGCCGGGACAATCGGTCTTGCTACCCTGATGTGCGCCAAGGCGGCCGGGGCCAGTAAGGTATATACGGTAGAGGTGGCCAGGGCCAGGAAGGAATATGCCTTAAAGGCCGGGGCCACGGCTGTTTTGGACCCGACAGAGGTCGATGTGATTGCCAGGGTGAAGGAGCTAACCAATGGGGGCGCCGATGTAGTTTTTGAGTGTGTGGGCAGCGATAAAACGGCCCCTGTGGCCCTCGAACTGGCCCGTTCCGCCGGTAAGGTGGTTATTGTGGGCATCTTCGAAAAAGCCTCTGTGCTGAATTTCAACGCGTTGTCCTTTACCGAAAGAGAGGTTATGGGCTCTTTGGCTTATTACGGTGAGTTTGCGCCGGCGATTCAGCTTGTAGCTGACGGCCGGATTAACGTTGAGCCGCTGATTACCGGTAAGATAAGCCTTAATGACATTGTCGAAAAGGGGTTTGAAGAGCTGGTACATCGCAAAGAACAAAATATCAAGGTTATTGTAAAACCGTTTTAACCTAATCAGGCCAGGGCTGTAAGTTGGCAGAAACTTCATCCCTGGCCTGTTATTTGGGCATAAGGCGGCTTTAATTTGATAAATTATAGTAGCGCATTTTCCGATACAACGTACTGCGGGCGATGCCCATTTGTTTGGCAGCATGGCTGATATTGCCACTGGCACTGAGCAGGTAGTCGACGATTTGCTGGCGCTCTTTCTCGTTTAGATCTTGCTTAATCCTTTCCCGGGCGCAGATATCATCCTGCTTTGACGGTGAAGTCAGATAAAAGGCCGGTAAGCCGGCCGGCGTTACCAGGTGTTCAGGCAAATGCTCAGGCTTAATGATGTCCTCTTCGGCGATACTAATCACTCTTTCCACAATATTCTGTAATTCGCGAATATTACCGGGCCAGTGATATTGCTGTAAAAGGGTAATTACCGCCGGATCAACCTTTTTTATGGCTTTGCCCCATTCGCGGCCCATCGTATTGAGCATATACTTGAATATCAGCGGGATATCCTCCTGGCGTTCGCGCAGCGGCGGAATTTTCAGGGAGATAACATTTAACCGGTAATAGAGGTCCTGACGAAAGTTGCCTTTCTCAACTTCCTGCGCCAGATTTTTGTTGGTGGCGCAGATAATCCTTAAATCAACCGGAATAACTTTATTGTCACCCATACGCGTAATCTTCCGTTCCTGGATTACCCTGAGTAAAGCCACCTGCAACTCGAGCGGCGTATCGCCGATTTCATCAAGAAAAATCGTACCGCCCGAAGCAAACTCGAATTTTCCCGGCCTTCCTCCCCGCCGCGCTCCCGTAAAGGCCCCCTCCGTATAGCCAAACAGCTCGCTTATCATCAGCTCCCGGGGGATGGCGCCACAGTTGACGGCAACAAAAGGTCCTTTGCGTCTGGCACTCTGATTGTGGATGGCCTGGGCAAAGACCTCCTTGCCTGTACCGCTTTCTCCCTCGATAAGTACGTTGGATACGCCTGCCGCCGCCTGGGTGGCCAGTTGCACCGTTTTGCGTATGGCCGGGCCCTGGCCGATAATATTGCCGAACCGGAAGGTGGCCTGGGCGCCGCTAAGGCGGTTCACCAGATTATGCACTATTTTCATAGGGCGGAGGAGGATAACAGCACCTGACAATTCCCCCTCATCATCGACGATCGGTCGGCCGGAGGACAGACAGTGCAACCGGCCTAAGCTGGCGTCAATGAAAATTTCAAAGTCGGTATAAGCAGCCTGCAGTTTATAGATATTCTCGATAAACGGAGGTTCACTGCCCATCAGTTCTTTCACAGACTTATTCAGAAGCTCAGGCCCAGGTCTGTCAAAGATCTCTTCCGCAATCACGTTGACCTGTTTCACTATACCATTATTATCAATAATTATAACTCCGTCCGACATGGTGTTAAATATATTTTCCAGCCGGTTATACGACAAAACTATTTCCCGGGTAGTCTCTTTTAGCCGCAACGTTTGATAGGCGTTTTGGGATAAGGTGTTAGCAACTGAAAACAAAACCTTGGCCGCGGCATGGATTTTTTCTGTAGTCACTACCGGAATTTCTTTTATGGCCGCCAGGTATTTGGCGGCATCAACCCCTAATTCTTTTGCGGCCTTATGGCAGGCAGCCTGGGTTGGCGGTGTGGTCAACACCTGGCCGCCGAATATTGTGCCAAGTACCTGGCCGTGAAGGAGGATAGGGGCGGCAAAATCGATTAAGCCGGCATGGCATTGGTACACTGCCGGTTTGCCGGTTCGCACTGCCAGGGCGGCGCCGCGCATATCGTCCGCCAGACACCGTTGTAGTCCCCGCGGGCTTGTGCGGATGATTTCCTTACAAAACGTGGAAAAGCAGCTGGGACAGGTTAGCGCTTGACCCTGGTTATCTTCGATCAAGCTGGCCACACCTACGCTTAAAGCGAAATTGTCCTGAAACTCCTGCAAGAAAGCTGAGTTAATCAGGTTTTGTAATTTTACGTTACTTATCTTTATCATCAGTGCCTCCTCATTAACAGTGATGACCAAAGCAACAAGGATGGTAATGGTAATGATTACCACTAAATATATTGTAACGTAAAAATGGTTTTTTGTCTTGCAGAAAACATGATTACCGCTGCGCTTTTTATATGGGGCAGAGGCGGTTAGTTAGCAAAAATAGCCGGGGCCGGCCTAAAACAATTAGGCCGGCCCCGGCATTTCTGCTAATTTACGACATTTATTGGTTTTTCCAGGATAAAGGCTTCGATATTGCCGGCTATCAGATTGATAAGACGCTGTCTGGCCTCCAATGGTTTCCAGCCAATATGAGGGGTGAGAATTACGTTGTTCATTGTCAATAAGGGGTTATCCAGTGCCGGCGGTTCCGGGTCCTGAACATCCAGGGCAGCGCCGGCAATAGTTCCGGCCTGTAAGGCGGCAATTAAATCGCTTTCTTGGATAAGGGCCCCGCGCGAGGTGTTGATAATAAACGCCGATGATTTTACCAGGCTTAAGGTTTCTTTGTTGATAAGGTGTTTTGTATCAGGGGTAAGCGGGCAGTGCAGGGAAATAAAATCACTGTGGGCAAGCAGTTCTGTAAGGGAGACAGACTTTATTTTCGGATCGTCCCACGTTTTTGGCGTTCTATTAAAGACTAGGGCGTTCATGCCGAGGGCCCGGGCAATTGTTATTACCTGCCGGCCAATACTGCCGGCGCCAATAATACCGAGGGTTTTATTTTGAATCTCGCCATGCGGTACCAGCAGGTGTTTGGTGAAGTTGTCGTAATTGTTTTGTTTGAGCATAATCTGCTGCTGGGTTAACGAAGCACTGAGGCTCAGAATAAAAGTGATTGCCAGCTGGGCCACGGCTTCGGTACTGTAGCCGGGAATATTGCAAACCGTAATATTCTTTTCTCTGGCAGCGGCAATATCAATATTGTTGTAACCGGTACCTGCTTCGCAGATGAGACGGACAGACGGCGGAAACTGAGCAATCAAATCCTTGCCTACCGGCAACTCTTTGGTAATGACAATGTTTTGGTCTTTAATCCTGTCTAAAATTTCTTTGTCACTGCTGGCAGCGTATTTTGTCACCGTAGTTTGTTGTGTTAGCCGGGAAAAATCCAGTTTGCTGTCAAAGTCCAGCTTAGCTAAGTTAAGAAATACTGTTTTCATAGTTACCCCCCTGTATTAAGAACATTTACAAATTTAGTATATTATTGCCTCAGGAGCCTGTCAACTTATTGGCAGCTTTAGGTAATGGACAGACACTTATATATTTTGGCCGCAAACGAGGTAAACTTATAATAAGATGAATTGGTAGCAATAAAGGAGCTTGATGAGATGAAACAGTCTCTGCGGTTATTTGCCCGGTTTCTTTCCCGCTATCGGGATCTGGCTCTCCTTATTTTTCGGCTGGGCTTAGGCGGGATGTTTATGTGGCATGGCTGGCCCAAGATTATCGGCGGTCCGGAAAAATGGGCCGGTCTTGGTAAAGCGGTGGGTACTTTCGGCATTGAGTTTGCACCTGGTTTTTGGGGGTTTATGGCTAGTTTCGCTGAATTTGGCGGCGGTCTCCTGTTTGCGGTCGGTTTATTTTATCGACCGGCCTGTTTTCTGTTATTTAGTAATATGATGGTTGCGTTTATAAGTCAGATGATGGATGGCAAAGGCTTGCAGAAAGCCTCGCAATCATTGGAGGACGGGTTAAGCTTTTTTGCTGCGGCTTTTATCGGCCCGGGAAGATACAGTCTGGATTATCTGCTGGGAATTGAAGAATCGTCCGAGCCGCAAAACCGAATGGGCAGAAGATAGCGAGGGGCTGGTGTGAAATGGAATTCTTTAGAAAATTTACTTGACAAAAAACATGTGTATTGTTATATTAAACTAAAAGTAACAAAATGTTTAAAAAATACAAAAGACGTAATTGGTAATTACAATTAAATATAACTATCCTAAAGACTGTGAAGAGGAGAAGTAGCATTCAATTGCAGCGCAGAGAGCCGGCGGCAGGTGTGAGCCCGGCCTGGGGTTGAATCGTGAAGTACACCTCGGAGTTGCCAGCTGAAGAGTCCACTAAACTAAAAGTTAGTTTTTAGAATTTGGTAGGTATGGTCGGAACTTCCGCCGTTATCAGGAAGGGGGTATCGGTAAACCAGTGCGTTTTACCCGTACTCTGCAGAGGAGGAGTTGATTAGCATCTGCTAACGGCTCTACAAGGGTGGTATCGCGGGAATAAAACTCCCGTCCCTTATTTTAAATAAGGGGCGGGAGTTACTTTTTTTATGGGAGGTGATTACCCATGCTTGGATTTACCGATCCCTGGATTGCCCTGGCGTATGCAGCTTGTCTGGGGTCTACGGCTCTTTGCATTATATTTGCAGTTTGGAAAGGCAAAAAAGCAGATTAAATAGTCCGGGGAGGGAATTTTATGGATAAGCAGTTACTCTATAGCATGCTTGTAGTATATTTGGGGATAACGGTATTGCTCGGCTATCTTGGCTACCGTCATACCAAATCCGCCAAAGACTATATGATTGCCGGGGGCAATGTACATCCGGTACTGATGGCTTTGGCGTATGGCTCTACTTTTATTTCTACGTCGGCAATCGTTGGTTTTGGCGGGGCAGCCGGTGTTTATGGCATGAGTTTGTTATGGTTGACGGCATTTAACATATTCATAGGCGTTTTTGTTGCTTTTGTTTTCTTTGGTGTCAGAACCCGGCAAATCGCACACCAACTGCAGGTCAAAACATTTCCCGAGTTTTTAGGCGCCCGTTTTGATTCACTATTTATTAGAAGGTTTTCTGCGGGGATGATCAGCCTGACTATGCCGCTGTATGCTGCTGCAGTCATGATTGGCGGCGCCCGGTATATGGAAGAGGCCCTAAATATGAGTTACACCTTAGCATTAACAATATTTGCCCTCATTGTCCTTGCCTATGTCTTTTTTGGCGGACTGCGCGGGGTTATTTATACCGATGCTATGCAGGGGCTGATTATGTTTGCCGGTATGGCGGCCCTGATAGTTCTGACTTACTCTCTGCTAGGTGGTGTCACTCCTGCTCATAGCAAACTGGAAGCGTTAAAACAGCTCGTTCCTGCCGGCCTTGCTGCCAAAGGGCACCTGGGCTGGACAGCGATGCCGGCTTTTGGATCGGAGATATGGTGGTTTGTTATTTCTACTTTAATTCTTGGTGTTGGCATTGGGGTTTTGGCCCAGCCGCAGTTAGCTGTCCGCTTTATGACAGTAGCCAGTTCACAGGATATATATAAGGGGTTAAGCATTGGAGCTTTGTTCATTTTGTTTATGACCGGTGTGGCATTTACTGTCGGGGCATTATCTAATGTGTATTTTATGGAGCATGGTGGCACGCTGGCCCTGGCGGCAACCGCAGTCGGCGGGGCGGTGCCGAATGTCGATAAAATCATTCCCTTATTTATTACCCAGGCGATGCCGGAATGGCTCAAATATTTATTTTTGTTTACGTTGTTGTCGGCTGCCATGTCGACCTTAAGCGGGCAGTTTCATATTATCTCCACGTCAATTTCGTACGACTTGAATCCAAAGCAGGCACGCAGTGATAAGAAAACTTTGCTGCTGGCCCGGCTTGGTACGTTGTTTGGCTTTGTTCTCACCATTGCTTTGGCACTAAAGCTGCCGTTCGGCGTGATCGCCGTAGCTACGGCCTTGTTTTTCGGGTTGTGTACCTCGGCGTTTCTGCCTATGTATACGGCTGCGCTATACTGGCCCAAAGTTACCCCGGCCGGGGCCATCGCCAGCATGGTCATCGCATCAGCAATTTACCTCTGTCTGGTGTTATTTGTGCACGAGAAAGAAGCTACTATTTTTGGCATATGTTTCAAGCTGTTCGGGGTGAATACCCTGGCGCTTGCTCCCTGGACATATATCGACCCGCTTGTTGTCACCTTGCCGATTAGTGCTTTAGTGCTTGTTACCGCCAGTTTATTGACTCAGCCTGTACCGCAGACGGTGACTGAAGGCCGATAAATTTATAGAGAGAAGGTTAGAGGTTATGATATGGAACACTGAAGCCGAGTGCTTGGAACGAAGCAAGATGGCAGAAATGCAGCTAACCAGGTTGCGCCACGTAGTCCGGCGAGTTTACGAGAATGTTCCTTTTTACCGCCAGGCATTAGATAAGGAACGAGTAGGATTAAATCATATTCGCTCTTTGCAGGATGTGAGTTTGCTCCCCTTTACTACTAAAGACGATATCCGCAACAATTACCCCTATGGCTTATTTAGCGTACCCCTGAAAAAAATTGTCCGTTTACATGCCTCTTCCGGGACTACCGGCAAACCAACCGTGGTTGGTTATACCAAACAGGATATTGAATTATGGGCCGACATGGTGACCCGATTGGCTGTCGCCGCCGGGGCGAGGGAAGAGGATGTAGCGCAGGTAGCTTTTGGCTATGGACTCTTCACCGGCGCATTCGGGCTGCATTATGGCTTGGAACGGCTTGGCGCCACTATCGTACCTGCTTCCACCGGCAATACGGAACGGCAGATTATGATGATGCAGGATTTTGGCACTACAATATTGGTAAGTACACCGTCGTATTCCCTCTATCTTGCAGAAACTGCCCATACTATGGGTATAGATATCCGGTCGCTTACTGTCCGGTTAGGTTTGTTTGGGGCTGAAGGTTGTTCCGAAGAGATGCGGCAGGTTATAGAACGTATCTGGGGCATCAGTGCCGTCGAAAACTATGGTATGAGCGAATTGATCGGTCCTGGCGTATCAGGCGAATGTGAGTGTAAGGCCGGGCTGCACATTAATGAAGACCACTTTTATCCGGAGATTATTGATCCACTGACCGGCACACCGTTACCCTATGGTGAAATGGGGGAGTTGGTTATTACCACCATGACTAAGGAAGGCTTTCCGTTGCTGCGGTATCGGACCCGTGATATTACCAGTCTTAACCCGGAGCCATGTCAATGTGGCAGGACGCTAGTACGTATGACAAAGGTACAGGGACGTACTGACGATATGCTTAAAATTCGGGGGGTAAACGTTTTTCCTTCGCAGATTGAGAGTGTTTTAGTAGGTATCCGGGAAATTGGCCCTCACTATAATATCATTGTTCGCAAGAAAGGTTACCTGGATGATATGGAGGTTATGGTTGAGCTGGCAGATGAGACTTTATTAGAAGACTTTCGCAAACTAGAAGGTCTGCAGGATGTAATTCGACATAAGCTGCGAGTCATACTAGCGCTTGATGCTACTGTAAAATTAGTACAGCCGAGAACTATAGCCCGTTCGGAAGGGAAAGCTAAGCGAATTATAGATTTGAGAAACAAAAAAGAGTAATTGTCATATATTTGTCATATTTGCGTGGTATATTTAAGCCTGTAAAGTTAACTAGACGGCGTACCGGTGTGATAAAGCTCTAATATTTTAGTAATGCTACACCAATAATCCGGTGCGTTGTCTATTTAAATAAATCTCTTCTCTGCCGCTGCCGACTGGTAGTGGTATTTTATTTTGATCGCCTGTAGATAGAAAGAGGTTAACTCATAAAATAACTTGACATAATGACAAGTTCATGCTAATCTATAAAGGTCGCTAATCGGCGGCGGTAATAATTGGCAAGATATTAGTGTTGACATAAATAAATGAAAATGCTATTATATTATTCTGCCGGTTAACAAAAACCGCAACCAACTAACGGTTTCAGACAAAGCGTATCGTCCATGATACGCCCGTGACACTAGTGCATCCATGCACGTCGTTCCCTGAAAACTGAACAATGTAAAGAAATGCATCACACAAATGCCAGATGTGCGGTGTGCTGCTTGCAGCACAAGCAAAACAAATTTGATTTAATTGAGCCGATAAACGGCTTCAATATATATAGTCGTAACCGACTATGCACTTTATTGGAGAGTTTGATCCTGGCTCAGGACGAACGCTGGCGGCGTGCCTAACACATGCAAGTCGAACGGACGGTTTGGATGTTGGACTTTGGATATTGGAAATTGGAAAGAGAGAACGGGGGTACCCCTGGTTGCTTATCCAAAATCCAGCGTCTAAAGTCCAACATCCAGAAGTTAGTGGCGAACGGGTGAGTAACGCGTAGACAACCTGCCTCTTAGCTGGGGACAACACCGCGAAAGTGGTGCTAATACCGAATGTGGTAACTCGGTTGCATAACGGAGTTAAGAAAGATGGCCACTCTGAAGAAGCTATCGCTAAGAGATGGGTCTGCGTCTGATTAGCTGGTTGGTGAGGTAACGGCTCACCAAGGCGACGATCAGTAGCCGGTCTGAGAGGATGAACGGCCACACTGGGACTGAGACACGGCCCAGACTCCTACGGGAGGCAGCAGTGGGGAATCTTCCGCAATGGACGAAAGTCTGACGGAGCAACGCCGCGTGAGTGAAGAAGGCCTTCGGGTCGTAAAGCTCTGTCGTTTGGGACGAACGTGGTCTATGTGAATAATGTAGACTAATGACGGTACCAAAGGAGGAAGCCACGGCTAACTACGTGCCAGCAGCCGCGGTAATACGTAGGTGGCAAGCGTTGTCCGGAATTATTGGGCGTAAAGGGCGTGTAGGTGGCCTGGTAAGTCGTGTGTCTAAGTGCGAAGCTCAACTTCGTATGGGCGCAGGAAACTGCCAGGCTTGAGTGCAGGAGAGGAAAGTGGAATTCCCAGTGTAGCGGTGAAATGCGTAGATATTGGGAGGAACACCAGTGGCGAAGGCGACTTTCTGGACTGTGTCTGACACTGAGGCGCGAAAGCCAGGGGAGCGAACGGGATTAGATACCCCGGTAGTCCTGGCCGTAAACGATGGGTACTAGGTGTAGAGGGTATCGACCCCTTCTGTGCCGGAGTTAACGCAATAAGTACCCCGCCTGGGGAGTACGGCCGCAAGGTTGAAACTCAAAGGAATTGACGGGGGCCCGCACAAGCGGTGGAGTATGTGGTTTAATTCGACGCAACGCGAAGAACCTTACCAGGGCTTGACATTGAGCGAAAGGTTCAGAGATGAATCCCTATCTTCGGATACGCAAAAACAGGTGGTGCATGGCTGTCGTCAGCTCGTGTCGTGAGATGTTGGGTTAAGTCCCGCAACGAGCGCAACCCTTATCCTTTGTTGCCAGCGCGTAAAGGCGGGAACTCAAGGGAGACTGCCGCAGAGAATGCGGAGGAAGGCGGGGATGACGTCAAGTCATCATGCCCCTAATGTCCTGGGCTACACACGTACTACAATGGGCTTAAACAAAGCGAAGCAAGCCTGCGAAGGTAAGCAAAACGCAGAAATAAGCTCTCAGTTCGGATCGGAGGCTGCAACTCGCCTCCGTGAAGTCGGAATCGCTAGTAATCGCAGGTCAGCATACTGCGGTGAATACGTTCCCGGGCCTTGTACACACCGCCCGTCACACCACGAAAGTCAGTCACACCCGAAGCCGGTGGGGTAACCGGTCTGGATATTAGACTTTAGATTTTAGACATTGGATGAACAGAATACGCAGTATTCTACCATAATCCAACATCCACCATCTAACGTCCAATATCCAGACAGGGGCTAGCCGTCTAAGGTGGGGCCGATGATTGGGGTGAAGTCGTAACAAGGTAGCCGTATCGGAAGGTGCGGCTGGATCACCTCCTTTCTAGGGATAAGCAGAGATAAGCAGCGAACCAGGTTGTTGCGAGCCGAGAGGCGAAGCAAGAAGCTGAGTGAGTCGCTTAGTTCCGAGTGGTAGCGAGGAACATCATAACCGCGCTACCTCCCAAGGTCGGTACATTTGGCAGATGCACACCCTTTACATTGTTTGGTTTTGAGGGAATGGCTGTGTTAGTAAAAGTTACTTGTTGCAAAACACAAGCAACGATGCTAACATAGATATTCCTGAAAACATGTTCCTTGAAAACTGCACAGAAGAAAGCAAAAGTAAAATTACCTCTCATATGCAAATATGTGAAGTAACTTAACGAAGCGCAATTAGGATTTATGTAAATGACTTAATCTTAGTCACAAGCTAAGTTTAAGTTGAGGCGGAGACTGGCTAGAAGGTGTCAGCTGCTAGGCGCCCCGGAAACCCGAGCCGTGCCGCGTACTCGCGTACGCAAACAATCGGGTTGAGGAGCAACAACGCAGATGGCGGCTTATAGACAGTCGGAGCAAGAAGTCAAGTTAGTAAGGGCATACGGTGGATGCCTAGGCGCCAAGAGCCGAAGAAGGACGCGGTAAGCTGCGAAAAGTCATGGGGAGCCGCAAGCAGGCCCTGATCCATGAGTCTCCGAATGGGGGAACCCAATGGTGGTCATGCACCATTACCTAACTTAGGTTAGGGGGGCACCCGGGGAACTGAAACATCTAAGTACCCGGAGGAAAAGTAATCAAATGACGCAGCCGCAAGGCTGCTAATGCTGGAGGCCCCCAAAGGGCCAACAGTGCGAGATTCCCTAAGTAGCGGCGAGCGAACGGGGAAGAGCCCAAACCTGTTTGGATGTTGGAGATTAGACATAGGACATTGGATAAAAGGAACGTAAAATATTCTTAGACTTCCAACATCTAAAATCTAACATCCAACATCCAAACAGGGGTTGAGGACTGACAACAATCAAATCAGGCTTAGCCGAATCATCTGGAAAGATGAGTCGCAGAAGGTAACAACCCTGTAGGCGAAAAGCAGAGTTTGAGGGTCAGAATCCAGAGTACCACGGGACACGAGGAACCCTGTGGGAAGCAGGGGGGACCACCCTCCAAGGCAAAATACTCGTGGCGACCGATAGCGCATAGTACCGTGAGGGAAAGGTGAAAAGCACCCCGGGAGGGGAGTGAAAGAGAACCTGAAACCGTATGCCTACAAGCAGTCGAAGGCCCGTATGAGGCTGACGGCGTGCCTATTGAAGAATGAACCGGCGAGTTACAGTATCCAGCAAGGTTAAGTGGCAGACACGGAGCCGAAGCGAAAGCGAGTCTAAAGAGGGCGAAAGTTGGATATTGTAGACCCGAAACCGCAGTGATCTATCCATGGCCAGGTTGAAGCGCAGGTAAAAATGCGTGGAGGACCGAACCCGTGAGCGTTGAAAAGCTTTGGGATGAGTTGTGGATAGGGGTGAAATGCCAATCGAACGCGGAGATAGCTGGTTCTCCCCGAAATAGCTTTAGGGCTAGCCTCAGGAAATTAAGTACAGACGGTAGAGCACTGATAGGGCTAGGGGCCTAATGGGTTACTGAACCTTGTCAAACTACGAATGGATGTACTCGAACCCTGGGAGTCAGACTACGAGTGATAAGACCCGTGGTCAAGAGGGAAACAGCCCAGACCATCAGCTAAGGTCCCGAATGCCGTACTAAGTGGCAAAGGATGTGGAGATACAAAAACAACCAGGATGTTGGCTTAGAAGCAGCCACCATTGAAAGAGTGCGTAATAGCTCACTGGTCGAGTGTCGCTGCGCCGAAGATGTCCGGGGCTAAAGTACGGAACCGAAGCTATGGCATTCCTAACGGAATGGGTAGGGGAGCGTTCTATACACGAAGAAGGTATACCGTAAGGAGTGCTGGAGAGTATAGAAGTGAGAATGCCGGTATGAGTAGCGAAAAGACAAGTGAGAATCTTGTCCACCGAAAGCCTAAGGATTTCTGAGGAAGGATCGTCCGCTCAGAGTTAGTCGGGCCCTAAGCCGAGGCGAAAAGCGTAGGCGATGGACAACTGGTAAAAAGTCCAGTACCACCTGGAATCGATTGAGCGAGGGAGTGACACAGGAGGGTAGGCAAGCGCGAGGATGGAAATTCGCGTCTAAGCTTGTAGGGTGCATCACAGGCAAATCCGTGATGCTAAAACCTGAGGAGTGATGGGCAGCTGTTAGAGATAATGGCGAAATTGCTGATCCCAGACTGTCAAGAAAAGCTTCTAGTGAGAGACCAGGTGCCCGTACCGTAAACCGACACAGGTAGGCGGGGAGAGAATCCTAAGGTGCGCGGGAGAACCCTCGTTAAGGAACTCGGCAAAATGTCCCCGTAACTTCGGGAAAAGGGGAGCTTGTAAACCGTGTAGATCAGAAGCGAACGAAGCGGGAATGAGTTGCAAAAAAGAGGCCCAAGCGACTGTTTACCACAAACACAGGTGCCTGCTAAAGCGAAAGCTGACGTATAGGTGCTGACACCTGCCCGGTGCCGGAAGGTTAAGAGGAGAGCTTAGAGCAATCGAAGGTTTGAATTGAAGCCCCGGTAAACGGCGGCCGTAACTATAACGGTCCTAAGGTAGCGAAATTCCTTGTCGGGTAAGTTCCGACCCGCACGAAAGGTGTAACGACTTGGGCACTGTCTCAACGAGGGACCCGGTGAAATTGAAATACCTGTGAAGATGCAGGTTACCCGCGACTGGACAGAAAGACCCCATGGAGCTTTACTGCAACCTGACATTGAGTTTTGGTAAATGATGTACAGGATAGGTGGGAGACAGGGAAGTATGGACGCAAGTCTGTATGGAGTCGATGTTGGGATACCACCCTTTATTTACTGGAGTTCTAACTCAAGGAGTAACGAAACTGAGGACAGTGTCAGGCGGGCAGTTTGACTGGGGCGGTCGCCTCCGAAAGAGTAACGGAGGCGCCCAAAGGTTCCCTCAGCGCGGCTGGAAATCGCGCGAAGAGTGTAAAGGCAGAAGGGAGCTTGACTGCAAGACAGACAAGTCGAGCAGGGACGAAAGTCGGGCTTAGTGATCCGGTGGTACCGAGTGGAAGGGCCATCGCTCAACGGATAAAAGCTACCCTGGGGATAACAGGCTAATCTCTCCCAAGAGTCCATATCGACGGGGAGGTTTGGCACCTCGATGTCGGCTCATCACATCCTGGGGCTGAAGTAGGTCCCAAGGGTTGGGCTGTTCGCCCATTAAAGTGGTACGTGAGCTGGGTTCAGAACGTCGTGAGACAGTTCGGTCCCTATCCATCGCGGGCGTAAGAGACTTGAAGGGAACTGCTCCTAGTACGAGAGGACCGGAGTGGACGGACCGCTGGTGTACCAGTTATCCCGCCAGGGGTAGAGCTGGGTAGCTACGTCCGGAAAGGATAAACGCTGAAAGCATCTAAGCGTGAAACCAGCCTTAAGATGAGGTCTGTCATTCGCAAGAAGTAAGGCCCCTTGAAGAAGACAAGGTAGATAGGCCAGAAGTGGAAGTGGAGCAATTCATGGAGCGGACTGGTACTAATAGGCCGAGGACTTGACTTAACCTCGTTTGCACGACGTGCAAACATAAGCAGCGAACCAGCTTGCCGCGAGCGAAAGCGAAACGGGAAGATGTGTGAGTCGCTTAGTTAGAGCGGAGCGATAACATCCATAATGTATGTTGTAACTCCGAGCTGGCAACCAGTAAATTACTATTGCGCAAATCTTTCTTCTGTGAAGTTTTCAGGGAACAAAGAGATAATTAGGAGGTTCCGCGCTCCGCTTGGAACTAAGCGATTCACGCAGGTTTCCGCGTCGCTATCGCTCCTAAAAACCTGGTTCTCTGCTTATGGTTCTCTGCTTATCTTTAAGTGATTCTGATTATTTAAAAATATTTACTTCATGATTATTAAGTAAATACATGGAGTGGTACTCAAGTGGCTGAAGAGGACGGTTTGCTAAATCGTTAGAGGTCGTGAGGCCTGCGTGGGTTCAAATCCCACCCACTCCGCCATAAGCAGCGAACCAGGTTCTCACGAGCCGTTAGGCGAAATGAGAACCTGAGTAAAATCGCTTTATATTTCCGGCCCGTTGGTCAAGCGGTTAAGACACCGCCCTTTCACGGCGGTATCAAGGGTTCGATTCCCTTACGGGTCACCATAAGCAGCGAACCAGGTTCTCACGAGTCGATAGACGAAATGAGAACCTGTGTGATAAGCAGAGAGCCAGATTTTTAGGAGCGCAGCGACGCGGAAATCTGTGCGAATCGCTTAGTTCTGAGCGACAGCGATAAGCAGAGAACCCAAGAAGGCAAGCCGTGAGGCGAAGACTGATTGGTGTGAATCGCTTAGTTCTGAGCGGTAGCGAAGAACCTCCTTTCCCAAAATCCAAAATATGGGCGATTAGCTCAGCCGGGAGAGCGCCTGCCTTACAAGCAGGATGTCGGCGGTTCGATCCCGTCATCGCCCACCATAAGCAGAGAACCAGGTTCTTACGAGCCAATAGGTGAAGTAAGAACCTGAGTGAATCGCTTAGTTCTGAGCGACAGCGAAGAACCTCCTTAATCCTGTTATCAACTTTTTGGCCCTGTGGTGTAGCGGTCTAACATGCCGCCCTGTCACGGCGGAGATCGACGGTTCAAATCCGTTCAGGGTCGCCATAAGCAGCGAACCAGGTTCTCACGAATCAATAGATGAAATGAGAGCCTGAGTGAGTCGCTTAGTGAAGAACATTAAGTTTTAATATATTGACTCCGTAGCTCAGCTGGATAGAGCGTTTGACTACGAATCAAAAGGTCGCAGGTTCGAATCCTGCCGGGGTCGCCATAAGCAGCGAACCGGGTTCTCACGAGCTGATCGGCGAAATGAGAACCCGAATGAGTCGCTTAGTTCCAAGCAATATTCATAAGCTGGAGGGATTCCCGAGTGGCTAAAGGGAGCAGACTGTAAATCTGCCGTCTTTGACTTCGGTGGTTCGAATCCACCTCCCTCCACCATTTAAGGATCTATAGCTCAGTTTGGTAGAGCATCCGGCTCATAACCGGCGGGTCCTAGGTTCAAATCCTAGTAGATCCACCAATTACATGCGGTCGTGGCGGAACGGCAGACGCGCTAGCCTCAGGAGCTAGTGGGGGCAACCTCGTGGTGGTTCAAATCCACTCGACCGCACCATAAGCAGCGAACCATATTCTTGCGAGCCACGAGGCGAAGCAAGAATATGTGTGAGTCGCTTAGTTCTGAGCATAGCGAAGAACCTCCTCTATTTACCTAATTACATGCGGTTGTGGCGGAATCGGCAGACGCACCATCTTGAGGGGGTGGCGCTCACAAGGCGTGTGAGTTCAAGTCTCACCAACCGCACCAGTAAATGTCAATAGCATGATGTATAAATAGTTATTGACATAGACAAATAAAAATGCTATTATAGTTTTCGGTCGCTAATTAGGTGACGCATCAAAAGCGTATCCCCCTGATACGTCTGTGATCCTAGCGCATCCATGCGCGTCGTTCCCTGAAAACTGAACAATGTAAAGAAATGCATCATACAAATGCCAGATGTGCGGTGTGCTGCTTGCAGCAC